>JBJXGA010000132.1:0-42413 GCA_046152955.1 Planctomycetales bacterium
CACGGGCGAAAGTGAAACAAGACAAATCAACACGCGGTCTAAATCTCACACCCCACCGCCTCGCGGACGGCTCGCGGTACGCCCGCGCGTGACCGCAAAAACCACAAAACCCTCGCTTATTTGAGGCCTATTTTGCTCCCCGGTTCAATTGGACTTGGAGGTCGCGAGTCCCGGATTTTACGATCTCAACGGACTTGAGCTCGAAACCTGGGGCCAAGATTTCGAGCGTGTAGCCCCCTTCATAGAGGCCGGTGAACAGGAATCGTCCTCGATCATCGGACTCAACCGGGTCGCTCGGCAGGTTGGACGTTGTCGATGGATGGCGGCGCGGCGGCGCGAGGTGTCGCCTCACGGCGCGAATCGTGGCGCCTGGGATGGGGTTTTCCTCGGCATCCACAACCTGTCCTGCGATCGTGTCGCCGGTCATTTCCAGGTCCAGGTCCACATCGGCATGGTTGTCTCCCACGGCCACGGTTCGTTCCGCCGTAGCCAGGCCGGGGCGGGCGAACACCAGCCGATACGTCCCTTTGCTCAGGACGGACAAAAGGTAGCGCCCGTCGGCGTCGCTGGAGACTTCTACGGCGCGTGCCGGGTCATCGGATACCATGTAGCCCCCAGGAGTCCCCGATCCGAGCAGGTAAAACTGTGGTGTGGCGCGAATCGAGACGATCCCCGCTCGTCCGGCGGGGGTGCCGTTGATTGGCATCGTGGCTGTGATGACTCCACGGACCTGCGACTCGCCGACTTCCCGGGCCGCACGGCGCTTCCATTCGGCGAACACAGCCCGCACCGCCTCATCGGGGAGAGTGAAATTGAACGGTTCCGGATGATCGTCTTCCGGCGGGATAAAGCCAGCCGCCATCAATATTCGATGGACGACCAGTTGGAGCGACTTGCCGGAAAACTCCCCCTCTTCCATCTGCGGATCGACGCGGTGAACTTTCCCTGCCGGGTCAATGACGAGAATCCCCGCGTAGGTTGCCATCTGGAAAGCGTCAAACGTTTTGCCATATGAACCAGAGCGTTCCGAGGGGGTATCGACGGCCACGGGAAACTCGATTCCCAACTCGTGCAACCCCTGGGAAACGATCGCGCGCGAGTCACTGGTGGCAATCCCGATCAACTCGACCTCCTCGGGTTTGTAGCGCGCGTGCCAGGTTCGCAGTGCCTGGACCCAGCGGGGGTGCGGGTCGATGACCCGTCCCCCGAAGAAGTAGAGCACCGAAACGCTCCGCCCCGGACGCTTCCAGCCGCCAGGATCGCCATTTTGCCAAAGCGCCGCGTCGATCGCCGGGGCCGGCCTCCCCGCGACCGACGGATCGCAATGACTGGACAACTCATTGACGGCCCCAGCCGTGGCCCGCGGCCAATCAAATTGCTTGTTGATCCAGGGGGCCAGATCGCTCCACCACGGGTCGTTGTGCCAGGCCCATCCGGTTCGACGGTCGACCACGTCGCACCGCAACGGGGGCTCGAATCGGAATTCTTCCTGGTCCTGATCCGGGTCCAATCGATGCGGCCGGACCTGAAAGGAGGTGATCCGCTCCACTCTCAGTGGCGAGAGAAATGATTCCTCGGGGCGCGTCGTTCGAACCATCAGTGGATACCACACCCCGGGCGCGACTTCTTTGAGACCGCGCAATTCTGAGCGAGCCTCCAATTCCCCTTTCCGTTGCCACAGGGTATCGATTGGCAGCCAGGCCTGTTCGGGGGAAATGGTCGCTTCGAGGTGCCGCGGTGTCTGCGATCGATCCCACGGGTCGGTCCAATCGCATTCGACCAATAAACGCGGATGCCCGTCCACAACCCCCTGCTTGACGATTCTGGCCTCGGGTTTGCGGAGCACCGCCAGGAGATTCTCGACAACCGTTCCGCCCCGCCAGAAGACGTTCCGTGGATGAGCCCGCTCGCGCCCCAGATCATCTTCGCATCGGACTAATAGGTTGCGCCCGCTGGTGTAATGATAATGTCGCTCGCCATCGAATCCGGAAACACGCCGCTCCGGATAAAGGTGCGGATCCCCGGTATTGACCGAATACCCTGCCTCATCCAGCAGCCAGCGGTCCTCTGCCTGGCGATAGAGGTATTTCCCCTCCCCTTCCACCCAGATCGGTTCCACGTTTTGACCGAACCGGGCCAGATTGCGACGCTCGGTGTAATCGACCGTGTATTCGATCGAATCGTAACGCTGGATTGCCAGTTCCATGCGGTCCGCCACCATGGCGGGGGTCAAATCCGACAGGTCGTCGGCCAGCCCCCGGCTGCTTGCCGCGCTGACCAGTCCTGCCAAAACCAGTCCCGCCAGAGGGGCGAGCGTGTGCCGGGTGGTGATCATCCAGTCGCTGCGACGCAATTCGACACTTCGATGCGGCATGACTGTCCTCTCAACAATGGTTACGATTCAGACCAATTCGATCACAGCGCTTTGCGCTTCTCTTCAATGAACTGAATGTGGTGCGGGACATGGTTCGTGATCCGCGTCAGGAGTGTTTCCAGCGACAGCGGGCCGGATTCACTGTGGATGCCGGTTCGCGCGAAATCGGCCGGTTGGAGTCCTGACAGGATGCGGACCATCTGCCGCCGCACTACGTCGATCAGGTCCAGTTCCTCCGCAACGTCGCGAGTCCCGTACGCCAGTCGGGCGGCAAACAGGTCGGGATCGCCTCCCGGCAGACCGGGATTCTCCTCAGCTAGAACCCGCTTCATCCGGTCGGCATAAATCGGCTCGAAGTCGGCGAGGTGGCAAATGACCTCTTGCGTGCTCCATTTCCCCGCGATGGGACGGGCGGCCAATTGCTCCGGGGACATTCCGGCCACCGCCTGCCGCAGCGCTGCGGCTCCCTGGGCGTATTGATCAATCAGCGTCTGAGAACTCATGGTTGCTCCTGTGGTTGAGAAGAGGTTGGCTTGGAACCGGAAATGAAATAGAGCACCCGCTGGGAGCGTGCCAACAGGCCTTCCGGCACTGGGGTCAGCGATGCGCGGAACACGTCCTCCGCATCGGCCGGCAGCGGATTGCTGGCAACAATTTCCAGTTGCGGTCCCGGCTTCACGACGACCGTCAAACCCGATTCATCAAGGAAATAGGCGAGCCCCCCCGCGGCAATCGGCGACGACGAAATCTGATTGCACAAGCGCTCCTTCCACAACTCATTGCCCGTCGCCGCTTCGTAGCACGTGCCGATTCCCTTCAAATCGACCACCAGGAGATACTCCCCGATGGCGATCGGGGAGGGCAAGTCCCGTCCGCTGTTCCGTGGCGTGTGCCACACGCGGTGCGTTTCCGTGACGTCTCCACGTCCTCCCGGTCGAATGGCGTACATGTCTCCCGACAGTCCGCACACAGCGCACAATAATTCACCCGCCGGTGTGATCGTCGGTTCGCCGCGGCCATTGAAGCTTTTGCAGAACCACAACGTCTCCCCGGTGAGCGGATTGTAGGCGGTGACTCCGGCGTGGCCATTGACGACCAATTCCCACTGGTCCGCAACCTGGATCAGGATGGGAGTGCTCCAGCCGCGAAAATTGGGGCGAGGGGTCGTCCAGACCTGCGCGCCGGTCTGCTTGTCGAACGCACGAATGCAGGCGTCGGCATCGGCGTCACAGTTCTGGATGATCAGGTTTTCGAAGAACACGGGACATGCGCCGGTTCCCCAGGGAGATTCGAAAGGCCCCAGATCGTTGGACCAGAGGTGTTTCCCCTCGACGGTGTAGGCGTGCAAGCCGCCGCGACCGAAAAATGCCGCCACGACCGCGCCATCGG
This sequence comes from Planctomycetales bacterium, assembly GCA_046152955.1. Classification (GTDB taxonomy): domain Bacteria; phylum Planctomycetota; class Planctomycetia; order Planctomycetales; family Planctomycetaceae; genus SIAF01. Next base: position 3,764 of record JBJXGA010000132.1, read on the forward strand.
TCGCGCACGAGGCGGACGCCCAACTATTCATCTTGTGGATCGGTTCGGGCTCGCCCGTCCAGGCTTCATGTTCCCATAGAACGTCTCCGGTCTGGCGGTCGAGGCACAGCACGTGACGTTTTTGCCCCTCTTCCTCGGCAGAGGTCAAAAAAATCCGATTTTCCCAGACAACGGGAGTCGATTGCCCACTCCCTTTCAGGGACACTTTCCATTGGACCGAATCCGCATCCCATTCCACGGGAAGTTCGGCGTGGGTGACGTGGCCATCGCCGCGCGGACCGCGCCAGCGCGGCCAATGGGGATCGGCGGCTGGAAGTTCGACCGCCAGCCAGGCAACGCAGCCTGCGATGGTCAAGCAGGACAGGCAGCGGAGCACCACGGTGGGCATTGGTTCAGATTCCTGGTGGGTTCGCGGCAGGAGGACAGGGGGGTGATTGTAATCAATGACGACGAGCGTCGCGAGCAGCACCGGCGAACGCCGCGCCGGCGAACGGCCAGCGTAAGCTGGCCGGTGAGGGCCGGTCGGGGGCCAAATTCTCTTGCAACCCCTCCGGCGTCGTCGCATTGGCCAGAATGTGGGCGATCGCTGCTGGGGACACGTTGTGCCGAACGTGGCTACCGCCAGGATGCGCGGGGACGCCGGACTGCGATCCAACGATCTGTACAATTGCGAGCCAGCGAGACGCACCGATAGAATGGGGTCACTCATGCGCATCTTCCCCTCTCATGACTGGAACGCTCGTTGGCGCGCGGTGGCTCCGGGGCTTCTGCTGGGTCTGTTCCTGGCCGTGGGACTGGTGTCAGCGCCGGGGGCTGACGCACCGCCTCCTGTGGAGACTCCCGAGCCGCAGAAACTCGAGTCAGCGACAATCGAGAATTTGTTTCGCCTTTCCCCCAATATTCTGAGCGGCGCGCAGCCCGAAGGGGAAGCCGGGTTTGCCGAGCTGAAACGGCTGGGGGTTCGAACCATCATCAGCGTGGATGGCGCGGCTCCCGACGTGCTGACCGCTCGCCAGCATGGGTTGCGGTATGTTCATCTGCCGATCGGCTACGACGGCATCGCGGCAGACAGGGGGCTGCGGTTGATTAAGGCGGCCCGGGAGTTGCCCGGACCGATCTTCGTGCATTGCCACCACGGAAAGCACCGCGGCCCCGCGGCAGCGGCGCTGTGCGCCGTGGCGGTCGAAAGCTGGCCGCGAGATCTTGCGTCTCAGTGGATGCGCGACGCCGGAACGGGACCGCAATATCGGGGGCTGTTTCGTTCGGTCGCCACGCTGCCACTCCCCACGGCGGATCAGCTCCGGAAGAGTCCCTCCGAATTTCCGGAGCAGATGGAGGTGTCAACGTTGATTGAGGTCATGGTGCAAGTCGATCACGAATGGGATCGGCTCAAGCTGCACCAGAAGCGAGGATTCGCCCCCGTGTCCGACAATGAGGATGTCGTTGCCGATGAGGACGAGGTCACCCCCGCGCAATCGGCCCTGCAACTGGCGGAACAATTTCGAGAACTGGCCCGCGCCCCGTTCTCGGCACAGCGCGGGGAGGAATTCCTGGCTGCCGTGCGCAGCGCCCAAAAGGAGACTGATCAGTTCGAACGGGCATTGCGGCACTGGACCGAAGATGCCGATCAGCCCGCCCGGCAGGCGCTCGACCAGGCGTTTCAACGAGTGGCCAAGTCCTGCACCACGTGCCATGCGGCGTTTCGCGATAATCCTCCGTAACTATCCCCTGCGCCGAACCAGTTCACGCACCTGATTCCGGTGGAGCAGCCGTATTATTACGTTGGTCCACACCCAGCGTCCCCGCCGGATGGGAATTTTCCGGCGGGGACCAGGGTGGTGCTCCTGTCCCACGATGGCGGGCCGATCTGGCATGTCGTGGATGGTCAGAGGTTGTATGTCGCCACCCCGTTCAGCGGCCTGAAACCGCTCCGATGACCACGCCTTGACCATCGACTGTGCGGCGCGGGGCGCTTGACTTCCCAATCCGGCCGGGGGACGATACTGGGCATTCCCACGTCATTTTTTGTCGGACTGGAGGCCCAGCATGCGATCGCGATTCGCCAGCCTCGTTGCCATCTCGTTTCTGGCCGGAATGGCCCTGGCCGATCCCCCGCAAAATCCGGATGCCTCGGCCAAGGCGCCCCCGGTTGCCGAGTTGGAGTTCGAGAGCGCGCCGGCCGTTCCCCTCGACGAGGCGGATGGCTGGAGGGATGTCCCGTCGTTCTTTTCCGGCACGCAGTTCTACCCGCAATCGCTGCGTTACCGCGCCGGTACGAAGCAACTGAGACTGCGGGTGAAAACGGGGGGACTGCTGGTCGTGGCCGCGGCCTGGCCCGCGCCGCAATTCCATGGAACGGATCCACTCGATGAGGCCGTCGATTTTCAGGAGCGGCGGGCCACCCGTCAGGAGTTGGATCGTCTGGGGTGGAGTGCGGTGTGGAGCGTCTCTCGGCAGGAGGGAGAGTCGGTCGAATGGTACACCTGCTTTCGTCGAATCGTCAAACCGGGAGACAAACTGGAATTTCCCACGGACAAATACCGGTTGCCGCACATCCTGACAGTCGTTCCGGAACACGCAAAAGAGATTGCCGCGCTGAAGCGGATGATCTTTCCGACGGTGGACATCGGGCAGGCCACCTCCGCGGAGGCGGTTCGCGATGGTTGGGAACGCAACGACGTCGTCGCGCTGGGAACCTGTGATCCGCGATGGACGCCACCACTCGTTGAAGGCAAGTGGCAAGTGGCGCCGGGGGGGATGCTGCAGCGCGAACTCGTGCGGCAGGCGTTTCTGATCGCTGCTCGCGATGAACTTGGACTCTCCACCCGCGATCGAAGCCTGCGAGAGACGATTACCGCAGGCGAGCACCCCGAGAATGTCCCGTTTCAGATTGGCGTGGCCGCCAGCGACGATGGACTGGTCTATTACGTCACGGTATTTCGGCAAAGTGGCATCCGGCCGGTGGTGCTGTGGGCGGGTGAACTGGCAGTGGACTCCGTCGGGGCGCTGGAAACGCTCGTTACCAGAGCGGAGGCGTTGTCGCGCGGGGCCTTCGTGGACGTCTTGAAAGAGGCCGGATTTCAACCGCGCTCGAAGCCCGCGCCGCGCCCATCGAGCATCGTCCCGGCACCGCTCGAACAATTGATGGCCGACTATGAACTGCTGGCGCAGTATGAAGCGATCCGGCGGCTGCATGGCGAAATCGCCAGTGGCGGAGAGTCTCCCGAGACGCTGGCGGCGCTGGCCCGAAGTTACGCTCTGATGGGAGTGCTGACGGGAACCCATTGGAGTCCGGCGACGAAGGTGTTTCGCGCGCGTGGCTTGTTGTATGCGGAACGCCTGGTGGTTCAATCGCAGGCGAGCGCCTGGTCATTGTGGCAGCGGGCCTACGTGAGAACGCTCGCCGGATTGCATCAGCAGGCGCTGGATGATCTGGCGGCCGCCCGGCAGTGGATCACTGCGCAGGGGAAGAATCAGGCACCGCCCCCCTCCCCTCTCTGGCTTGATGCGCTGCGGGCCTGTTGCGAATTTGATTCTGAAGGTCAGGAACAGTCTGAGTCCAACCCGGCTGTCCAACCGCTAGTGCGACTCTTTCGGATGACCACCCTGTCCAGCTATTCCCGAGGCGGTCGCACCCTTCCGGGGCAAATGCTGGAGGTGGCGCCTGACTGCGAGTTGGCGTATGAAAAGCTGGCCGGCGCCGGACCGCTGGAAGTGAGCAAGGCGGGGTTGGAGGCCGGATGCGCGAAGTTTCGACAGGGGCTGTACCGCCGCGTCGGGGGGATGGCGGGAATTCCTGAGGGGTGCCAGGCGTTGTGCGCACAGGGGACGGACCAGGGGGCGGCCGAGGACTCGGCGGCCGAGGATTCGGCGGCGGAGATTCAAACGCGCGGGTTGCTGATGGAACTATTGCAACAGGAGGGGGTGAGCGACCGGGGAGAACCGTCGCTGGAATATCTGGGGGTTTTGCTGCGCGAAGAGAGTTTCAATCAAACGCTCACGCGGATCTACCAGGAGGTGTTCCAGGGATTGCCCCCGCATGCCACGGTCCGTACCTGGCTCCCGTTGGTGAAATCGCATCCCTTCGGATTGTATTTGGAATCGTACGGTCAAACGCCGCGCCAACAGCGGGAATCGCTCAGAAAGCTCGGAGAGGCACTGGCCGGTTCGGCCTCGGTCGACCTGCGATTGGAGCAGCTTGGTATGGTCCGGTCGGTGATCGGCGAGTCGGAGAATCCGCAGCTTGTCCGGCGGATGTTCAGTCACATTGATCCGGACTTCAGCGACCTCCGCACCGTTCTGACGTATACGGCGGGAAATAACATGTACGCCGGCCGCGATGCCGAGGGCCGCGCCCCCTTGGAGCGCGAGCTGGCGCTGCTCCGCCGCGTTTCGCCGCATTCCGAAATCGTCGCCTGGGGGATGATCGCCAACATCTGGGACGCGGCTGAGCCATTCGCCGAGGAATGGGAACGGAAATACTCCCGGAACGAAGTTGTGATGCTGACGCTGTCCAAACGCTATGAGATATTAGAGCAATGGGACGCCGCGGAACGCTGCCTGCGACTGGCCGCCCAGGCCGATGGAGACTACGAACTGTATCGCAGGCTGGCGCAGTTTTACAAAGAGCGGGGAAACCGCGAGGCATGGCGGACGACGCTGGAGGCGTTTCTGGAGGGAGAGTCTTTCGGGTTTGAGCACGCGGCTGTGCAGAATGAAATCGCCGAGGATTATTTCAATCACAAGGAATACGACCAGGCGCTCGTCTGGGCCGAGCGGGCCGCTGAGACCGACGCGAGTTGGGCGCTGATGACAGCCGCCCGCAGTTGCGAAGCGCTGGGAGACTTCGATCGGGCGGGGGAATTTCATCGCCGCAATGCCAAACGTTACACAGACTTCAACCGCATCGAATACTTCTTCTGGTGCCAAAAACACAATCGAGGAGACCGGGGGGCGGCGCGGCGACTGGGAGATGCCTATGTCGCCGCCAATCGGGACGGAGCGACGGGAGAGACGCTGTTGTCGATCGCCATGTTTTTGCGGATGACTGACCGCCCCGAGGAGTCGCTGACGGCGTTTCGCACGATGCAGGAGCAGGGGGAGTCGTCGTTCTATGCCGGGTTGCATGCCGCGCTGCTGGCTGACGAACTCGAGCTCGTCGCCGTCCGCGACGCGAGTCTGGAGCAAGTGGCCGAACGCGCTGCAGAGTCGGTGGATCTCCATGGGATCGACCAAGCCTACGTCTCGCTGGCGGAGGCGTTCCGATTTGCCCTGGCAAAAGACAAAGCCACGCCGCTGGGTTCGAAATTCGTTGACGAACTGCTCGAAACATTGAGCGACGAAGGGGAGCAAACCAACCTGCGGTTGTTCGCGGGCCGTTTCCTGCAGTTGCGCGGGGAGCAGGAAACAGCGCTAGAGTATTTGCGCGCGGCGGCAAATTCCGCCAGCCTGCAAAAGCACAACCGGACGCTGGCCCGCTACTTGCTTCGCCAACAGAAGGTGGATTTTGGCGAAGCCACGTCGACCTACCAGACGACACCGAACCCTGAACCCCCATAAACCGGGGTAGCGAGATGCCCTGGCTGCGGTCGGAAGAATCGCATTTCGAACCGCAGCGGGAGACTGAGGTGACACTCCCTGCGCTGTCGACGTAGAATCGCCGCATGAAACTGGCGATTCGCGTCCAACTCCTGGTTCCCCTGCTGACGATGCTGGTGACGGCGGTCGCGGCGCTGACCTTGCTGTCGGTTTGGCTCAATTTGTCGCGGGCTGTGTCGATCCTCCAGGAACGACAGGCACAGGTGGCTCGCGTCGTGGAGCATGCCAGTTTTCCGCTGACCGGCCAGGTGCTCAAGCACATGGCGGAATTGTCGGGGCAACAGTTCGTCGTGTGGGACTCCGAGAGGCGGGAAGCGGTTGGCGCGTCGCTGGAGGAGATTCCGCCGGACCTTACGGAGATGTTGCAACAAGCGTCGCTGTGGGTCGCCGACTCCGATCCAGCGCGATCCTGGGCCTGGCACGCAGAGGAGTATTCGCTGCGGATCACGAGGCAGTCGCGACAACCACGGATGATTGTGGCGGTGCTGACCCCCAGGCGATCGCTGTTCCAGGCGCGTCGCGACGCCGTCTGGCCTCCCCTGGCGGTGGGTGGCGGAACGCTACTGGTGCTCGTCCCGTGGCTTTGGGCTCTGACCCGGAATTGGTCCGGACGGATCCAGCAAATCCAGCAGTTTGTGGCGCAAGTCGCCGCCGGACAGCCGGCCCGTCAGCCGCGCGCCTCGCGGCATGACGACGAATTGTCGGAGCTGGTCGCGGATCTGGTTCGGATGCACCAGCGGCTGGGAGAATTGCAGCAGGAACTGTTGCAGACGGAGCGCGAGCGGCTGGCGGCGCAACTGGCGGCGGGGCTGGCGCATCAACTCCGCAACGGCGTCACCGGGATATCGCTGGCTTTGCAGGTGCATCGCGCGCGCTGCCCTGTGGCGGAAGATCAGAGTCTGGCGGTGGCGCAGCGCCAGATTCAGTTGCTGGAGGCCGAATTGCGAGGGACGCTGTCGCTGGCGCGTCGTACCGACAGTCCGCGCGACGCCGTGCCGCTGGGGGAGCTGTTTCAGGAGGTGACGGAGCTGCTGTCGTCGGCGGTGGCGCACCAGCAAATCCATCTGGAGTTCGATCCCCCGTCCGGGGGGTGCTCGATCGATGGTTCTCGCGATGGACTGCGCGCGGCGCTGCTCAATCTGCTGCTCAATGCCATCGACGCCGCGGGGCCGGGGGGAAAGATTCGCCTGGAGTCGCGCGCCGCGGGCCAGGGAGTGGCGATCGCCGTGAGCGACAATGGTCCCGGGCCGGCCGAAGAGATCGCCGGTCGGATGATGGAACCGTTTGTGACCACCAAGCCGGAAGGGGTGGGGCTCGGGTTGACGGTCGTTGCCGCCGTGGCGCAGTATCATGGGGGCCGCCTGGAGGTGCGGCGCGACGACGGTTGGACGATCATCGAATTGCATCTTCCCTGGACAGTCTCCTCAAAGCGCGTGCCGGCATGAGTCAGGTGTTGGTGGTGGACGACGAACCCGCGATCTGCTGGAGCCTGCGCGAGTTGTTGGTGGACCGGGGACACCGCGTGGAGGCGGTTGGTTCGGTCGAGCAAGCCTGGAAACAGCTTGAGTCGTTTCGGCCGGACGCCGTGGTGCTGGATGTGCGCCTGCCAGGGACCGATGGCCTGGCGGCGCTCCCGGAATTCCGCAAGCGCTGCCCGCAGGCTCCCGTGATTGTGATCACGGCGTTTGGCGATCTGCCGACCGCGGTTCAGGCGCTGGGACGGGGAGCGTTCGACTACCTGATCAAGCCGTTTGATCTGGAGCAGTTTGCTGCGATCATCGAACGCGCCCTGGCGACTCCCCCGGCCCAGCCCTTTCCGGCCGATTCCGAGACCTCGGGAACGTCGCTGGTCGGGCGCTGCGCCGCCATGCAGACGTTGTTCCGGCAAATTGCGCTCATCGCGCCGACCGACTTTCCAGTCCTCCTGGTGGGGGAAACCGGCACTGGAAAGGAAGTAGCGGCGCGGGCCATCCATGAACACAGCCCGCGCGCCGCAGGTTCGTTCATCGCCATTTGTCCGGCGGCCTACAACGCATCTCTCATTGAGAGCGAACTGTTCGGGCACGTGCGGGGCGCGTTCACCGGCGCCGTGGAGCATCGGCAGGGAGCATTTGAACTGGCGAACCACGGCACGCTGCTGCTGGACGAGATCGCCGACACGCCGCTGGCCGTTCAGGTCAAACTGCTCCGGGTTCTGGAGACGCAGCGATTCTGCCCGGTAGGAAGCGGGACCGAACGGTCTACCGGCGCCCGGTTGATCGCTGCGACGCATCGCAATCTCCCGGAGATGATCGCCGCCGGCACGTTTCGCGAGGATCTTTACCACCGTTTTCGCGTCTTCACGGTGTCGATCCCCCCGCTCCGCGAGCGTCGGGACGACCTGACTCTGCTGGTAGAACATTTCCTGCACCGACTCCCTGGCGAATTGCAACCGGCGAGCATCAGCCAGTCGTTCTGGGACGAACTGCACCGCCGGGAATGGCCCGGCAACGTCAGGGAACTGCGGAATGCGGTCGATCACGCCGTCGTCCTGGCGCGGCGGGAGGCACTGGTGGCCGAACACCTGCCCGACACGGAGCGATTGGAGGGGACTGCATCCGCTCCGGAGCAGCAACTCGACCAGGCCGTGGCGCGGTGGATGCACGCGCAGTTGCAGGGGGACTCAGAGCCCAGGGAGCTGCACTCGCGGCTGGTTCGGCAGGTCGAAGCGACGCTGCTGCACGAGGTGCTGGCCGCCACGCAAAACAATCAGTCCGCGGCGGCCAAACTGCTCGGTGTCGATCGCGCCACGCTGCGCTCAAGGCTCCGGCAGCTTGAGCAGCGCTGAGAGTCGATTGGCGGAGTCCTTGGTGAATCTTTCACCAGGGATGGTGAATGTTGTCGCCGTCAACGGGAGGTTGTCGTCTGGCGCCTCCGCGATCTGGCCGAAGAGCGTACGACTTCTGGATTGGGCGCGCGATTTGCGATGTCCCGTATGGACATTGGACCTGTTCCACCGCAGACTCGGAGTTTCCTGCCCCTATGACGGCTCAAAAATCAACATCTCAGCGTGGATTCACCCTCATCGAATTGCTGGTGGTCATCGCGATCATTGGTATTCTGATGGCGCTCTTGCTTCCCGCAATTCAGCAGGCGCGCGAAGCGGCACGGCGGACGCAATGCAAGAACAATCTCAAGCAAATTGGATTGGCACTGCACAACTATGTTGCATCGTACACGGTTTTTCCCCCAAGTTTCTGCTTTTCCACAAACGGTTCCTGGTCAATCCACGGTCGCATTCTCCCCTACCTGGATCAGGCGAATGCGTACTCCCAGGTCCGCCTGGACCTGGATTGGGCCAATCCCGTCAACCGGACCACCAGCATTCCGGAGATGACGGTTCCGAGTTATTACTGCCCGTCCGATCCGAACGGCAATACCGTGCATTATGCCGGTCCGGATGAAGGGCGAGTTCACCCGCAGAATTACGGGATGAACTTTGGAACCTGGCTGGTGTTCGATCCGGTGACTGGCCAGGGGGGAGATGGCGCGTTCCACCCCAATAGCGCGTATGGGTTCAATGCGTTCCTGGACGGCGCCAGCAATTCGCTCGCGGCCGCCGAGGTGAAGACCTACCAGTCGTACTTTCGCAATACGGCCGATCCGAGTCCGAACCCGCCCGCCTCTCCGAGTTTTGTCTCCGGATTCAGCGGAGAGAACAAGCTGGGGCCGGCGCAGGACGACAACGCGGGGCATACCGAATGGTGCGATGGCCCGGTCCATCAGAGCGGGATGACGACGCTGTTTCCGCCGAATACGAACGTTCCCTACGCGGTCAATGGCCGAACCTACGACGTCGATTTCAACTCGCGCTATGAGGGAACCAGCACCACGCAACGGACCTATGCCGCGATCACTTCCCGGAGCTACCACACCGGGATCGTCAATGTCCTCATGATCGATGGATCGGTGCGATCGGTCTCAGACAGCATCAATGGCGGCGTCTGGCGCGGCCTGGGAACACGCGCTGGCTCCGAGGTGGTGTCAGAATTCTGAGTCATTTGGGGACGCTCAGGTTTTTTCCGCCTCTCCAGCAACCAGTCCCTAACAAACGTACGGAATCAGCTGGTAGTGGACTTTGTCGGCATAGGCGTTGTATCCCGAAAGTTTGCGGCGGAGGAACTTCTCTTCGAAGACGATTCGGACCATCAGGATGCCAATGAGGACGATCGCGAACGCCGCTGCCGAATACGATTCAAGCCACAACGGCATGCCGACCAGCAGCGGGAGGGCGCCGGCGTACATCGGATGCCGCACGACGCCGTAAACTCCACTATCGATGACCGTCTGCTGTCGCTCTTCCTGATGCGTGACGGCTGGCGCCGCAAAGGCGTTTTGCAGCAGTGCCAGGGACATAATCCACCAGCCGCAGACAAACAATGCCAGTCCCAAAGTGGAAAGGACCGGGCCTGGGCGAGTTGTCAGATGCCACCAGTTTGGCGTCAAGGATCCGGATCAACGGATCCGGATCAACGTGCGTCGCATCAATCTGAACCACAGATTCTCCACCACGGGTGACAAACGGACTCCAGCATTCTATTTTGAGGAACCAGTGGCCGTAGAAGTTGCAGGCTGTCCGGCCCGCCGGCGCCAAGTGGACTTTCCTTACGAACGCGGCAGGAATAGCCAGCACAGGCTGCCAGTGGTGATTCCCCATCATCGCAAACCCTACAACGGATCGGTTGACACAGGCCCCGCAACATGGGACAGGAAATCTCATCCGCCCGCTTCAAGCATCATGACTTTCACCGCTTTGAACGGCTGATCGAGCATGAGGCATCGGTCCTGCACGACTGGTTCGAACATCGGACGTTTTCAGAGCGGCGGTCGATCGCCGGGCTGGAACTCGAAGCCTGGCTGGTGGCCGACGACGGCAGTCCGGTGCCCCTGAACGCCGAACTGCTGCAGCTCGTCGATTCGCCCGAAGTCGTCCCTGAGTTGTCGAAGTTCAACATCGAATTCAATGCGACGCCGCAACCCCTGAGCGGAATCGGCATCACCAGGCTGGAAAGCGAATTGACCGAGACCTGGGGGAATTGCGACCGTCTGGCCGGACAACTGGGGGCTTCGGTGGTCGCCATCGGAACGCTTCCCACGATTGCCGACGAACACCTGTCGCTCACCAACATGTCGGAGTCGCCGCGTTACCGGGCGCTCAACGAACAGGTGCTGCGGCTGCGTCAAGGCCGGCCGATCCGGATGCGGATCGAGGGACGGGAACGACTGGAGACTGAACATCGCGACGTCATGTTGGAAGCCGGAGCCACGTCGTTTCAACTGCACCTGCAGGTTCCGCAGGACGAGGCGGTCCGATTCTACAATGCCTCGCTGATTCTCTCGGCGCCGCTGGCGGCGATTTCGGCCAATTCGCCCTGGCTGTTTGGCCGGGTGCTGTGGGAAGAAACGCGGATACCGCTGTTCGAGCAGGCGGTCGACGTCGGCGGCGGAACCTATTCACGCGTGACGTTCGGATCGGGTTATGCCGGGCGGAGCCTCGAAGAGTTCTTTCTCGAAAACCGCACCCAGTATCCAGTCCTGCTCCCCCTGACCATGGACGACCCGTCTGAGCACCTGGCGCACCTGCGGCTCCATAACGGAACGATCTGGCGCTGGACTCGGCCGCTGATCGGATTCGATGAGGACGGCCGCCCGCATCTGCGGATCGAACAGCGCATCATGGCGGCCGGTCCCAGCCTGGTCGATATGGCGGCCAATATGGCCTTTTTCTACGGCCTGATCGAAGCCTTGGCGACCAACCCCGTGCCCCCGGAAACGCAACTCCCATTCGCATTGGCTCGCGACAATTTTTATGCCGCGGCGCAGGGAGGACTGGCTTCACAGATTGTCTGGCTCGACGGACGGACGATTCCGGTTCGCGATCTCATTCTCCGGCAACTGCTCCCGCTGGCTCGCTGTGGACTCCAGCGGCTGCACGCCGATCCTGGCGAGTCTGAGCGGTTGCTGGGAATCATCGAGGCCCGCACGGAGGCCGGCAGGAACGGAGCGGTCTGGCAACGGGAGTTTATTGAACAGCACGGCCGCGACCTGCCGCAACTGACTCGCGTCTATCGTGACCGGCAGCGTGCCGGCCATCCGGTGCATTCCTGGGAGGTGTGATCGGTTCCCTGATGTCGTTGCTTCACATTCTTGACCACTGGCCATTGGCGCTGCTCACTGCGCGGGCCGCCGACCTCTTCGAGATTCTCCCAGGGCCGACGCTGATCCACCTTCCCGGTCGGCGTCCCGAACCGCTGTTCGTTTCAATCCTGCTGCACGGCAACGAAGACGTCGGCCTGCGAGCGGTTCAACGCCTGCTCGAGCAGGCGCCATCGCAATCGCTGCCACGTGCCCTGTCGATCTTTGTCGGCAACGTCTCCGCCGCGCGGCACAACGTGCGGCGGCTCGACGGCCAACCGGACTACAATCGGGTCTGGCCCGGCAGTGACGGCGATGGGACCTCAGAGCATGCGATGATGCGCGAGGTTGTCACCGAGATGAAAGCCCGGCGGGTTTTTGCGAGCGTCGACCTGCACAACAACACCGGCATCAATCCACACTATGGGTGCGTCAGCCGACTGGAGCATGCGCACCTGCAACTGGCGTCCCTCTTCAGCCGGACCGTGGTTTACTTTCGCGTCCCGCATGGCGTGCAAACGCGGGCTTTTTCCGACCTCTGCCCCGCGGTGACCTGCGAATGCGGCAAGGTGGGCGATCCAAGGGGGGTGTCCCGCGCTGCCGAGTTCCTGGGTACGTGTCTGCACCTTGCGGAAGTCCCGGTGCACAGGATTGCGCCTGGGGACGTCCATCTATTCCATACCGTGGCGACAGTGACGATACCGCCGGGAACTTCGTTCAGTTTTTCGTCGTCCCAAGCGGCACTTCAGTTCCCTCACGACCTGGAGTCGCTCAACTTTCAGGAGCTCGAAACGGGGGCGCTACTGGCGCGTCGACGCGCCGGAACGGTCGCGAAACTGATCGCCCGAGACGAAACCGGAGCCGACGTCTCGGGCGAGTTGCTGGAGTTCTCTCCAGAGGCCATCCGTCTGCGCAGGCCGGTGATGCCTTCCATGCTGACCTGCAACGAACAAGTCATCCAGCAGGACTGCCTGTGCTATTTCATGGAGCGATTTCCACTTCCTGCCTGACCAGACTGACAGTGGTGGGAATGCAATGGTAAAGACCCAACGGGTTGAATCCGGCAGCCAATACCCCCAGAATACTCATAAATGACGATGCAGGTCCAGGTGGGAAGCATGATGGGACGCGGCCCATTGCGAGCGCCGGTGTGCGGCGATTGGAGTTCCATCGAGGCTGGCGCGCCGGGTTGTGAGGCCGCGGGGCGCTCCGGTGCGGAGTCGGTCCGATGACAATCTTCGATGCCTGCGGTTGGTCGCTGGGGCGCAGCGCAGGAGTTGCCCTGGTCGCGGCGCTCCTGTGTCGGCGACTGCACAATTGGCTCCAAACGCGCTCTCCAGGGAGCCGCCGCGGTGCCTGGGGAACGCTGACGGTCACCCTGCTCTTTCCCTCACTGCTCGCCGGCTACGCCTATACGGGAGGGAGCCTGCAACTGCTCCAACTGGTTCCCGGCATTGACGGACTCACCGGTGGATGGGAAGCCGCGCGCGATTGGATCCTGGCACATAACGATTTGGCGGACGAAGTCTTGCTCGACTTGCTCCTGTTGGCACGAGCCCTGCCTGTGGGGCTGGTCGTATTGCTGCTGGCCCCCCGGTCTTCCGTCAGTTCGGCCGCCCTCCACTGCCGACGATTGGTCTGGAAAGGCGCCGATCCCGGCTGGCGACGCTGGCCCACGGCGCTGGCGTGGCGCGCCCGCGCGGGGTGGCGCGCGCCGTTGGCACTCCTCCTTTTGGTCTGGCTGTTCACGTTTCAGGAGTTTGAATTGGCCTCGTTGCTCAAGCGCCCCGCCTGGACGGTGTGGTTGTTTGACGCGCAAGTGGGTGGATTGTCGATCGCGCAATCGATGCGGATGACAGCCGGGCCGGCGGCGATCCAACTGGTTCTCATGGCGGCGGCCTGGCCTCTTCTGCGGACGCCGGGCGCTCCCCGTGGGACGATCGATCCGCGGGAAACTCCGTCCCCCACCTCCTGGCTGGGGGGATTGGCGGGATGGGGAGTCGTCGTTTGGGGTGTGGGAATCACAGCACTGGCCCCAATCCTGCTGGTGGGCCGCGACACGCTCGATGGACTGCTGTTTCTCGCTCGGAACGCCCCTCCGCGCGAGCGGTTATTGACGGAAATCAGCGTCGGGTTGGGGCTGGCGCTGGCGGGAGCGCTGCTGGCGACCGGCCTCGTCCGGTTGGGACTGCGGGGCGGAGCGCTGCGGCGGACGCTCTTGTGGCTGGGCCTGGCCCCAGGGCTATGTGGTTCACTGCTGGTGAGTCTGTCGCTGGTGGCGCTCTTGCAATATTCGTTTTTGCACAGGGCATACAAGACGCCGGTCTCGTACTTGCTGGGTTTGGCGCTGGCGCTGCTTCCGCGGGCCTGGTTGCTGGCGATCCTCTTGCGGGAGACCAAAGATTCCGCGGCCCTCTCTCTGGCGGGCTTGCTGCAGCGCTCGCCGAACGCTCGGTTGAGGCGCCGCGCCGATGGGATCGCCTGGCGGCTGGGGGGACGAGGAACCTTTTGGTCGGTGGCACTGCTCACCTGGTGGGGATACCTGGATCTGACCGTGGCCTACCTGCTGGGACCGGTGTCGATAGTTTCGGTGCCAGTTCTGTTGTACAATCACATGCACTTTGGAAAGAACGCCGTCCTGGCCGCGACCACTTTTGTGGCGGTGGCAGCCCCGGCACTGGTGTTTGCCGCCGCCGCCGCATTGAGACCGGTCGTTGTCCGCTGGTTCTGGTCATGAACGATTCGCTGTGGAAACTGGTCCGTGTCACGTTGCCGGGAAGAACCCGACCGCGGCTGGAGAACGTCACACTGACGATCCCGGCGGGGGTGACGGCGATCCTGGGACCTTCGGGGGCGGGGAAATCGTCGTTGCTGAATCTTTTGGTGGGGGAGGAATCCGGAGCGAAAGGGACGCTGCTGCGATGTTTTCAACCCCCCGCCGATCGATTGCCGCTGTTTTGGAGCCCCCCCGATGACGGACTGTGGCCACATTTGACAGTGGGGCGGCACCTGAGCACCGTGACGCCGCGCGGGGAATATCGGGACCAACATTTGAAAAAACTGCTGTTGGCGTTCGACCTGGCAGACAAAAGCGACGCGCGGCCGGATCAATTGTCGCAGGGAGAACGGGGCCGTTTGGCGGTGGCGCGGGCTTTGGCGGCCGACCCCTGCGTGCTGGTGTTGGACGAACCGCTGACGCACGTGGATCAGTCGCGGGTGTGGAAGTATTGGGATGTGATTCAGGCGCACAGGCGCAAACGGGGACCGGCGGCGCTGGTGTTTTCGACCCATTCCCCCGACGTGGTGATCCGTGAAGCCGAGCACGTGATTTGCCTGGACGAGGGACAAGTGGTGTACAGCGGTCGCGTCGAACAATTGTATTTGTCCCCTCCCTCGGCGGAATTGGGGTGGAATCTGGGGCCGCTCAACTGGATCGACGAATCGGACAGCGCTCTGTGGCTTCGCAATGCAGCGACAGGCTGTCGCGGGTATCGTCCGGAGCAGCTTGCCGTCGTGCCGGCGATCGACAGCCCATTCGTGGTGCAGCAGTACCGCCATTGCGGCGCGGTGGCCGAGGTGGAGTTGCTGGACGAACGCTCCGGCGCCAGCCGGCGGTTCTTTCATCGACCGCAATCCAGCGGCTGGCGGATTGGAGAACGGGTCATGCTGCGGCTGGTGGCGCTGCTGCTGGGATGCCTGCTGCTGATGGGGTGCGCCGAGAGCGCCGCGGCCCCCAAGCTGCCGGTCCGGGGGGTGACTTCGTGGTCGATGCCGGCGGAGGGGGCCAGCGTGCCGGCGCCCCGCGCCGTCCACGCCACCGCCGACGGTGACGTGTACGTATTGGACAATGCCGGGCGGGTGCTGGTGTTCGACGACCAGGGGGAAATACGGCGGCGGTGGTGGATGCCCGACTATTCGGTGGGGAAGCCAGAGAAGATCCTCCGTCTGCGCGACGGGAGGCTGGTGGTCGCCGACACGCATTATCACCGCGTCGTGTTTTTTCACGACTCGGGCCAGGTCGTGCAGATGTATGGCAGTCTGGGGCACGACCCAGGACAGTTCATTTACCCGGTGGCCGTGGCGGAAGACGACGACCAGAACCTGTACGTGTGCGAATACGGGGACAATGACCGGGTTCAGAAGTTTGACCGCGAGGGGAATTTTCTGTTGGCGTTTGGCCGCCAGGGAATCGAACCGGGAGAATTCCAGCGCCCCAGCGGGATTCTCTGGAATGAGGGGAAACTGTACATCGCTGACGCGTTCAACAACCGCTTGCAGGTGTTTTCCGAAACCGGGGAGTTTCTGGAAGTGCTGGGGGGGGATGAGGGTGCATTGCATTATCCCTACGATTTGGCGATGAATGCTGCCGGGGAGCTGTACGTGGTGGAATACGGCGCCGGTCGAGTGACGAAGCTCGACCGCCGTGGCAAAGTGTTGGGCCGGTTTGGCTCGATTGGCTCGCAGGAAGATCAGTTCACAACCCCCTGGGGGATGACGGTGGACGCGCGTTCGCGTGTCTTCGTCGCCGATACCGGAAATCGTCGAATCGTGAGGCTCGATTGAACGTGGCCAGCACCCGCACACACGCCCGACGCTTCCTGAGCAGCCTGTTTCCCATGCCGCGTCAGCCGGTGCGTCCCGCCTCCGTCTGGCCGCTGGTGTTGTTTCTCGTCGTATTTGGCGGGGTGTGCCTGGCGCTGGATCGTTCGCATCGGTTGCTGTTTGCGCGACCGGCAGCCTTTGCGCTGCTGCTGTTTACTCCCTGGATGTGGTGGATGCACGTGGCCGGATATTCCGGGATGCATCGGGTGCGGGGGATGGTAGCGCTCTTCGTGCGACTGGGGCTGGTGGGGCTGTTCGTGATGCTTCTGGCGGACCCCCGTGCCGTTCGGACCAGCGACGTGCTGTCGGTGATCTATGCCCTGGACGTTTCCGATTCGATTGGGGATGGATCGTCAGACCAGGCGCTGCGGTTCGTGGCCGAGACGGCGACGCAAAAGCCGGTCAAGGACAATGCCGGACTGATCATTTTCGGCAAGAACGCGGCAGTGGAGTTTCCCGCCAAGACGCGCGTGCCGCTGGAGGCCAACAATGTCATTCTCAATTCGCTGATCGACAAGGAAGCGACGAATCTGGAACAGGGTTTGTCGCTGGCGGCCGCGATGCTTCCCGAAGAGACGCAGGGGCGAATCGTCCTGATCAGCGACGGGATGCAGACCGAAGGAAACCTGGGACGCATTGTTGACGATCTCAAGTCGCGCGGCGTGACGGTCGACGTGATCCCGATCCAGTACAACTTCGACGAGGAAGTGTGGCTGGAGCGGCTGGAACTGCCGCAGTTCGTCAAAGTGGGAGAAAACTACGAAGCGGCGGTGGTGCTCTCGTCGCTGTCGGCGGGGGAAGGGACACTGCGTCTGGAAGAGAACGGGCAATTGCTGGCGGAACTGCCGGTCAAGTTTCAGGCGGGAAAGAACCGCTATGCGGTCCCAATCTACCTCCGGACAGCCGGGTATTACGAGTACACCGCGACGATCGACCTTCCGCGCGGACGGGACAGCATCGACAAGAACAACAAGGCGATCAATTCGCTGTACCTGGAGGGAGAAGGCAAGGTTCTGATCGTCACCGATCCGCAAGGAGACGAAAAGGACTGGCAGAGCATGGGACAGGCGCTCCGCGAAGGAAAGCACGCCGTGGAGGTCCAGACGGCCTACGATTTCCCTCGCGATCCGTCGGCGCTGCTCCCCTACGACTGCATCATTTTTGTCAACGCGCCGGCGGACGCCTTCGATTCCGTTCAGCTTCAGGCGCTGCGCGATGCGGTCGTCAACTACGGCAGCGGGTTCCTGATGGTGGGCGGGGCCAACAGCTTCGGCCCTGGGGGCTATCACCGGACTGTGGTGGAGGAAGCACTCCCGGTCACGATGGACATCTCGCAGAAGAAGGTGCTCCCCAAAGGGGCGCTGGTCATCGTCTTGCATACCTGCGAATTCCCCGAGGGGAACACCTGGGCCAAGCGGATTACCAAGCAGGCGATCAAAGTCCTGGGCGCCCAGGATGAGGTGGGGGTGCTCTGTTACGGCGCCGGCGGAGAAGAATGGATCTTCAAGCTCACTCCCGCCGGGCAGTACGACAAACTCGTTCCCAAGATCAATGCCGCCGAGCCGGGGGATATGCCCAGCTTCGCCAGTACGATGAAAATGGGGCTTGCCGAACTGAAAAAGAGCGACGCCGCCGCCAAACACATGATCATCATCAGCGACGGCGATCCGCAACCCGCCCCGCCGTCGACGATCCAGGAGTACCGCGACAACAAAGTGAGTGTCTCGACGGTCGCGATCTTTCCGCACGGCGGGAACGAAATCGGCCTGCTCCGGACTGTCGCCTCTGCCACGGGGGGACGCTATTACTTTCCCTCCGACCCCAACCAGTTGCCGGCGATTTTCATCAAGGAGTCGAAAACTCTCAAGCGGAGCATGATTCAGAACAAGACCGTTCAGCCGGAGGTCGGGTTCGATGACCAGACTGTCCTCAGGGGGATTGACGCCATGCCCCCCCTGCACGGCTACGTGATCACCACCGCCAAGGGATCGCCCGCCATGTCGGTGCTCAACGTCCCTGGCGATGCGAGTGAAGGAGACGAAGAGGGGGACATTGACCCAATTCTGGCGGTGTGGCGGTACGGCCTGGGGCAGACTGCGGCCTTTACCTCCGATCTTTCACCGAACTGGGCCGCAGACTGGATGTCCTGGGACCGCTATGCGGCCTTCGTTCAGCAGTTGATCACCCGTATCTCGCGCGTCCGCAAGGCGGGGCACCTGCGGATGTGGACCTACACCGCCGGAAATGAAGGGGTGGTGGTGGTCGAAGACTTTCATGAACAGGAGTCATTTCTGGAAATCGAAGCGCGGATTGCCGGTCCCCGCGACCGTTCCGAGCGACTTCCGTTGAAGCAGATCGGCCCGCGGCGCTACCAGGCCTCGATGCCGCTGTGGGGGAAAGGGCGCTATCACATCGTGGCCGCCCCTGTCTCGGGAGATCGAGAAGACGATCGGGCGTTTGGGGACTTCATCGTTCCGTATTCTCCCGAATATCTCAGATTCCGGTCCAATCCGCTGGTTCTCAACGACATTGCCGCCCGGACCGGCGGGCAGGTGCTGGACCGCGATTCCACGGCGCAGGACATCTTCGAGACCAATCGCCAGCCGAAGCGGAGTTCCCGCGAGATTTTCGACTGGTTCCTGATCGCTCTGGCGTGCCTGTTGCCGCTCGATGTGGGGGTCCGCCGCGTACAACTGGACTGGTACGTCATCAAAGGGTGGCTGGGATTGGGACGTCGGGCCGGGCCGTCGACGCAAACGATGGGGGCGCTCCTGGAGCGAAAGCAGGCGGTCGATTCTCAGATCGAAGCTCGCAAGGCGGAGACGCCGATGCCGGTTCGTCTCCCCCCGCGGCCTGTAGCGCCCCGTCCGCGTCCTGAAGCGCGTGGTCCGGTTCCCGGTGGGACAGCCAGTTCCACTCCCCCGCCGGCCGCGGAGAGTCTCGACTCCACGACCACCACCGAACGCCTGCTGAAATTGAAACGGAAACGCCAAAAAGACGACTGACGAGCGACGCTGATCAGACCCTTTTCACCACAAAGACACCATAAGCACCCTTCTCGAAACGAGTGACACCGATGAGCACCATCCCCATGACCATCGACCCCGAACTGCTGCAATCCGAAGCCAGCCAGTTCAAACAGGAGTTTGCCGGCGCCCGAGAGGCGATCGGTCGCGTCATTGTCGGGCAGACGCGCGTCGTGGAAGCCGCCCTGACCGCCATTTTCTGCGGCGGAAACGTCCTGTTGGAAGGTGTGCCCGGATTGGGAAAGACCGAGTTGGTCAAAGCGCTGTCGCGCGTTCTCGATCTGGAGTTTCGGAGGATTCAGTTCACACCCGACCTGATGCCCGCAGACATCATCGGCACGAACATCATGACCAGTGATGAGATGGGACGATATCGATTCGAGTTCCGCAAGGGGCCGATCTTCACCCAGCTCCTCCTGGCGGACGAGATCAACCGCGCCTCCCCTAAAACGCAGTCAGCGCTGCTCGAGACGATGCAGGAAGGCTCCGTCACCACCGGTGGCACGGTGTTTCATCTGGTGCAGCCGTTCTTCGTCCTGGCGACGCAAAATCCCATTGAGCAGGAAGGGACATATCCCCTTCCCGAGGCGCAGCTCGACCGGTTCATGTTCAAAGTGGAAGTCCCGTTCCTGTCGCGGGCCGAGCTCAACGAAGTGGTCAGCCGCACGATCCTCAAAAAAGCGGTCGATCTGCAAAAGCTGCTGACGGGAGATCGGATCATGCAACTGCGGATGATCCTGGACAAGGTGGTGGTGGCGGATCCACTTCGGGATTTTGCGGTGCGGCTGGTTCTGGCGACGCATCCCACGTCCGAATTTGCCACCGAGACGGTCAAGCGGTACGTCAAATGGGGGGCCAGCCCCCGTGCCGCGCAGGCCCTGATCCGGGCTGCCAGGGTGCGGGCCCTTTCGGAAGGGAGAGCGCACGTGGCGTTCGAAGACCTGCGACATTTCGCGGACGAAGTCCTGCAACACCGCGTGCTCCTCAATTACGACGGGCTGGCGGAAAACATTCGCGTTCCGGACCTGGTCCAGGAATGCCTGCGGTCACTCAAAGAAGCGGAATAATCCCAGGGGGCCGAAGGTCATGGACAGCGCCACACAGGCGGTACAATTCACCCGACTGCTCGACAACGCGACCCTGTCGCGGCTGGAACGGCTGCGCCTCGCGCCGCGGCGGCGTTTGACCAACCGCTCGCGCGGGGAACACCAGTCGGGCAAGGGAGGAACGAGCACCGAATTCGCCGACTACCGCGACTATTCTCCCGGCGACGACATGCGGTACGTCGATTGGAATATTTTCTCCCGGTTGGAGAAGCCGTTCATCAAGCTGTACCGCCACGAAGAAGAAATGCACGTGGTGGTGATCGTCGACGCCTCGTCCTCCATGCTGTTTGAAGACAAATTCGAGCGGGCTCGGCAGCTTGGCGCCGCGTTGGGATTGATGGGACTGATGAACGTCGAAAAAGTGAGCGCCTACGCCTGCAACCACAAGGGGAAAGAGCCGCTCCTGCTTCCCCCCTGCTCCGGGCGCGTCAGTCGGCGGCGACTGTTTGACTTTCTGGAAGGGATTCCCGCGGGGGGGGATTTTCCGATCGACGAAGCGGTGGACGCCGTGTTGCGGCGACACCGCGGGCGCGGGGTGGCGGTGTTGCTCTCGGACTTTCTAACGTTCGGCGATTTTCAAAAGCCGCTCAATCGACTGTTCAGCGCCGGGCTGGAGATTTTCGCCATCCAAATTCTCGGGCCGACCGAGCTCAATCCCGAGCTGACGGGGGATTTGCGATTCGTCGATTGTGAAAACCAGGAAACGCTCGATATCTCGTCGGCCGGCGACCTGTTGGGGATTTATCACGAACACCGGCAGGCGCTGGAAGAAGAACTGGGAATCCTCTGCCGCCAGCGGAGCGGCCGGTTTCTCTCGATTTCCTCGCGCGATCCGCTGGAGTGGGTGCTGTTCGATCTCTTCCGTCGGAAGGGGTGGGTCCGATGAATTGGCCTGGATTTTTGGCACTGCAGGGAGCGTGGCTGTTTCTGTTGCTCATCCCGATCGTCATCTTCTATTTCTTGAAGCTCAAACGGCCGCGGATGGAGATCCCCTCACTGGCCTTGTGGCGGAGCGTGCTCAACGACCGCCGGGTGAATGCGCCGTTTCAGCGATTCAAACGCAATCTGCTGCTATTGCTCCAGATGTTGCTGCTCATTTGCCTGGCGCTGGCGGCGATGCAGCCCTTCTGGCCCAGCGGTTCCGACCGGGCACAATACCTGCCCATCCTGATCGACATCTCCGCCAGCATGGCCGCGCTCGACGTGCCCGGTGGCCGCTCGCGGCTGGACGCAGCCAAGGAAGAGATCGGCCATTTGATCGACAACCTCCTCCCCGACCAGCGGTTGTCGCTGATCGCGGTCTCTTCGACTGCCCGCCGCCTGACCGACTTCACCGACAACAAACGGGTCTTGCGCGACGCTCTGGAACAGCTTGAAGTCACGCCGGTCGCCAGTCGCCTGGAAGACGCACTGCGGATGACACAGGCGCTGTCGCGATCGGTCAATGTCGAGACCGCCGTCCTCTTGACCGACGGCAACGTGCCGGAAGCGGTCGATTTTGAGCTCCCGTTCCAGTTGAACTTTCAGAAGCTCCCTCCCGCAGGGCAGAATCTGGGGATCACGGCGGTGAACGCCCGCCGCTCGGGGGAGCGCTGGGACGTGTTTGTCCGGATCGATGGCAGTAAACAGGCACAGGCGGCGGCCACGGTCCAGCTTTTGCAAAACGGGAAAGTGACCGACACCGAAGCGATCTCCCTGGAACAGGGGCAGTCGCAACGGATCGTGTTCCATGTGGATGGGTCAGAGGCCGCGGCCCTGGAGGTGCGGCTGACTCCCTCCGGTTTCGACGCGCTGGAGTCCGACAATGTCGCTTATCTCGATCTGCCGATCACTCGCCCCCTGGCGGTTCATTGTCCCCCCGAGATGACGTCCTTTCGGCATGCGCTCGAGGGATTGGCCAAAGAGGTGGTGGTTTATCCCGACGCGCAGGGCCAATCCGGTCCAGCCAGCTTCGATCTGGTGATCAGCGATCGGCCGGCCGATGCCGCTCTGGAGAGCGCGTTGGCGGTGCTGGTGGGGGTCTTGCCGGACGATCTGCAAAAAATCGTCGCCGTCGAGTCGGCCTCCGCCGAGGTCGTCGACTGGCAGCGGAGCGCGCCTTTGTTGCAGCACGTGCTGCTGACCGACGTGCAGATCGCCGAGCGACCCACGGTGGCGGAGGGGGTCCGCGACCGCGACTTCGAAGAACTGGGCTATGAAGTCCTGGCGCAGGGGCGGACCGGACCGCTGATTCTTAAGAAAGACACCAGCGGGCGCCCCACGTATTACCTGTTGTTTCATACCGATCGCTCGACGCTGCCGTACCGGGTCGGCTTTCCGATTCTGGTGACCAACGCCCTGCAACTGGCGCAAACGCAGGTGGGCCTGGCGGAAGCCCGCGGACAGGCGACCGGGTTGCTCCCGCCGCGGGTATTGCAGCCCGACTCCGAATACACCGTGCAGACCCCCGACGGCCAGTCGGTCGACGCGCGGACCAACGCCGATGGGCTCCTTTCGGGGGTGGCGGCGCCAGCGATTGGCAAGTACAGCATTCGCCGTGGCGGCCAGGAAGTAGCTTCGGTCGGAGTGAGCCTGCTCACCGGAAGCGAGTCGTCGCTGGCGACGGTGGATCGCCTGCAATTCCGGGAACTGGCAGTGGGGGCCGCCGACAGTCTGCTCAAGACTGACCGGCCGCTCTGGACCTTGCTGGCGGGGATCGGATTCTGTCTGTTGATCGTCGAGTGGTGGTATTTTCAGCGCCGCCCTGGGGGGATGCCAACGAGCTGAACAGGCTGGCCCGCACCAGGTTTCTGCCGCCGGTTGGCGATCGTCTCTTCCGAATTCTCACAACTCCTGTCAGCGCGTGTTTTGTGTCAAGGGTCCACATGACTGGTTCGGAGGAGATCGTCGGCCCGCGCGTCCCCTTCGGGGATATGCCCCCGCATCCGCGGCATGTGCCGCGAAAGACTGGCCGGGAATCCTGCCGCGCGGGGTTCCGGCGCTCCGCTTTCCTGGCGGCGGCGTGGACGGTCTGCCTGGGAACATCGACCGGATGGGCGCAGACCGGATTGGTGACAGCAGAAATCACGCGCTCGTCACCCGCGGCGCGCTCGGAAGCGCCGATCATCGTGCAGTGGCGGATCAATTCCAATTCCAAGGGGCTGCTGGAAGGACGGCTCGAAGCGACCGTTCGCGATGGCAGCCAAGTGATCGCCACCGTGGAAAGCGAGGAACTGGCGATCTTCCCCGGCGAGCAATTTCAGCGACTGACGCTCCCCCCGCTGGATGTCGCCAATCCAGCCCTGGCGGCGCTGGTCCGTCTGCGCTTTGTCGGACGCCAGCAGACGTTCGACCTGGGGGAGCATCGGTTGCGGGTTCCCGGTTCCCGGGAGCGAACCATTGTGATCGGCATCAGCGACCCATGGCAGGGAGGGGGCCGTCCCAACAAGCCGGCCCTCGCCAATCTTCTGCGGATCGACAGGTATCACGCCAATCAGGGCGACCGGACGATCAGTACGGTCACTGCGCCGTTTCGTCCGGACGAACTCTCCGGCGATCCTTTGATGCTGTGCGGGTATGATCTGTTGTTGCTCATGCAGGATGGACTGACGGAGCTCAAAGAACCGGCGCTGGCGGGGATCCTTCGGTGGGTCGAGGGGGGCGGCAGTCTGTGCGTGGTTCCCGAGCGAGAGCGATTGGCGGCACGGCACATTGATTTTTTGAACGCGCTGCTTTCGCCGCCAGATGAGGAGCGGTTGTTGCTCGACACCCAGGGGCGGTTGGCGACTCCGGAAGAACCGTCCGCCCCGGACCCTGCTCCCATCACTGAAGAAGCGCAATTCCAGGTGCCGCCCGATGCCATCCTGCGATTTGATGGATCGGACTGGCTGCATTTGTCGCGCCGAGGATTGGGCCGAGTCGCGCTGCTGCTGGGCGACATGGACCATGACGGCGCGCCGCAGCGCCTCTCGCCGACTGAGATGCGGTGGATGATCGCGCACCTGTGGAAGCTGCGGCTGGATCGGCTCCCGGAGTTCCTCGCGGAGGGAACCTGGAGCACACTGCCCCCGATGCGCCGTCCCGGAGTCATAAACAACCCGGCTGATCCCGCAGCCCAGGGAATGCCCGTGGTGGCGATTGGGGAGATGTCGCAACAGCAGGCCGTCTTGAGCCAAATGCGCCCCTTCGACATGCAGCTTGCTTCCATTCCGCTGCAATCCGGGGACCAGCTCATGGCCCAGCTCCTGCCGCGCGACATGCGCGTCATTCCGCTGAGTCTGGTGGGATTGCTCTTGTGGATTTACGTTCTGGTGATCGGACCGGTCGACTACCTGCTGTTGGGGGCGCTCAAGCGGCGGCGTCTGACCTGGGTATGCTTTCCAGTCGTCACCGTGGGGTTCGCCCTGGCGACGGTCGCATTTTCCAATCGCTACATGCGCGGCTCCGAAACCCCACGGAGCGTCACAATTGTCGACGTCGGTGATGGGGGGCGCGTGGCCCGCCAAAACCGGTTTGAAGTGTTGTTCCGTTCATCGCCGGAGGAGGTTTCCAGCGATGTTTCGCGGGGAATGCTGTGCGCTCTGAACCACCAGAACTTCAGTCAGGGAACCTGGTACAAGAGGCTGTATTCCCAGAATCAAGGGATGAACGACCCCCAGGAAATGGCGCCCGCTCCGCGGTACTCGGGACGGATTCCCTCGGACTACAAGGTGCGACAGTCGCTTCCGCAATGGACGCCGCAGCTCAACCGACTGCATCAGCTCCCCAACGACGATGCGGTCCCCGACATGGACTGGGAAGCGCTGGCGGGTCTGGAGGGAGCGAAAGCGAGTGATGGGATTCTGGGAATTGAAGCGCGGCGCGCCATCTCAGCGGAGGTCGGCCGCGCGTTCGGTCCCAGGGCGAGCGCGGAGGTCATCAGCGGGTCGAAACTGACGCATGTGTGCGGCCCTCCGGGGATTCTTCAGCGGGACGACGCGCGATTTGCGACGTCGGGGAACAGTCCGCGCTACTATGGGATACCGGATTCGACGTTTTTGCAGGACTTCTGCGTTGGCGAGCGGCAGTTTGGCCTGTTCGCTGTGGTCTCGCAGATTTCTCCCCACGGGGGGCGCGATTTCGAGGATTTGGCGCTGTTGGATCCATCCGATCCAAAACAATGGCTGTTGATCATCAGCGTGGAAACAGCGGATGACCTGCGCGTCTATCGAAAACTGTACACGGGATTGGCAACAGGAGAGGGGACGCGATAAATGCACGTGGTCGACGTGGAGAATCTGTGGGTCCGGTACGGCAAACTGGTCGCGGTGCGAGGGATCAACCTGCAAATCCCGCGGGGAGAAGTGTTTGGCTTCATCGGCCCCAATGGCGCCGGGAAGTCCTCGACCATCAAAGTGCTGGCGACACTGCTCCGGGATTTTGTGGGGCGCGTGCGGGTGAACGGAATCGACGTGTTGTGGCGGCCACAGGCGGTGCGCGAGAAGATCGGCTACGTTCCGGACTTTTTCGGCGTGTACGAAGACCTGACGGTCGAGGAGTACCTGCACTTCTTCGCCGCCGCCTATCGCATCGAGCGGGGTCAGCGTCGGAACATCATCGGCGACGTCCTGGAACTGACCGACCTGTCGCACAAGCTTGATGCGCCGGTCGATGCCCTGTCCCGCGGGATGAAACAGCGGCTGTCGCTGGCCCGCGTACTGCTGCACGATCCCGATCTGCTGCTCCTGGACGAACCGGCCAGCGGACTGGACCCCCGCGCCCGGATTGAAATGCGCGAATTGCTCAAGGCGCTCAAAGAGATGGGGAAGACCATTCTCATCTCCAGCCATATTCTGCACGAATTGGCTCAGTTGTGTACCCGCATTGGGATCATCGAAGCCGGGCAAATGGTGGCCGAGGGGTCGGTCAACGAAATCTATCGGCAACTGGGATTGCTCCGGATCGTCCACGTGCAGGTGGTCGAAATGTCCGATGCGCTGGTGGAACGGGTCCGCACGATTCCAGGAGTCGCGTCGGTCGAGGTGCAGACCGACCGGCTGGCGATTCGGGTGCATGAGGACCAGACCTCCATCGAAGACCTCCATGACCATCTGGTCGCCTGCCAGGCGCGGATCCGGATGTTCCAGCCCGAGGCGATGGACATGGAAACCGCCTTCATGAAGCTCACTGAAGGGAAAACCGCCTGATGCCTTGCGCCCCGTTCCACTGTTCGAGCCGAAATCGGAGCTTGTGTGTCGTCGCGCCAGCCTGTCGTGGCGGCCGCGGTCTCGCCGCCGGATGGGCCGATTTGTCCAAACTCCCGCCGCAGCGCTCCCTCGCGGGGCGCGGGCCATTTTTGTGCCACTGCCAGCCGTGAAACGCCTCTCGATTTTGTCGCGATTCGGACTCCCGCTGTTGACCAAGGAGTTGGTCGAGCAGGCGGCACGGAAGCGCACGTACGTGCTCCGCGTGGTGTACGCCATGCTCCTGTTCGTCTCCGCGTTCCTGTTGTTTCAGGGGGTTTTTTCCACCGCCAGCACCAGCCCTCTGGCGCTGTTGGGACATGGCCGCGAAGTGTACGACGTCATTTTAAACCTGCAGTTCGCCGGGGTCTACCTGTTCATGCCCGCTCTGACCTGTGGCGTGATCACGCAGGAAAAGGAACGCAACTCGCTGATGCTTTTGTTTTTGACGCGGCTGGGGCCGTGGACCATCGTGGTGGAGAAACTGCTCAGCCGGATCGTGCCGATGCTCTGCTTTCTGCTCCTCTCCCTCCCCCTCCTGGCTTTTGCCTACAGTCTGGGAGGGATTTCTTCGGCCTATCTGTGGAGCGGCGTATGGATGCTGATGGCCGCGACCTGCCAGGCGGGAACGGTGGCCCTGTTCTGCTCCTGCTGGTTCCGCACGACCGCGGGGGCCTTTGTCTGGTCGTACCTGTTGCTGGCGGGGGCGATGTTCTCTCCCTGGCTGGTGTCCTGGGTGTTCGGTGGCTGGGCTTCGCAAATGGGGCGGATGCAGCCCACGCTCAACGGGTATCAATTCGTTGTCCTGGATCGATTCGTTTATGAGTCTCCCAGCCAGTTTCTTCTCAGCCTGTTTGCGCCGGTGCAAATTGGAAACCCCCTGACCACGACCAGCGTCGTGCCGACGATGGTGCGAAGCGTGCCGATCCTGGCCATGAGTCTCCTGGGCCTGGTGCTGGCCCGCGCGTCTGTCGTCCGCCGGGCGTTCGTCCCCCCTCGCAATTGGCTGCTGGCCCTGTTGCGGCTGGTGGACCGAATGTTTGTGCGGTGGAACGACAACCGTCTGACGCGAGGGATCGTGATTCTCAAGGACGATGGATCGCTCCCCGATTTGGAACCGGTCGCCTGGCGCGAAACGGCCAAGCGTTCGGTCGGTCGGGCGCGATATCTGTTGCGGATCTTCATCGCCATTGAGTCCCCGCTGGTGGTCGGTTGCCTGCTCGTGGCCATCATCGGGGGAGGGATCGGCTCCACCGGGGTCTCGGTGATGCTGTTTCTGCTCTGGGGGCTGGCGCTCCTCATCGTTTCGGTCAACGCCGCCAGCCTGGTCTCCGGGGAGCGCTCGCACCAGACGCTGGACGTCCTGATCGCCACCCCACTCTCGGGGAGACAAATTCTGTTACAGAAGTTCCGGGGAGTGCAGCGGCTGATCCTCATGCTTCTGGTCCCCTTTTTCACGATCTTTCTGTTTCAATCCTATTGGCGAGGCTCGTCGGGATATTACAATGTCCTGGGCTTCAACCGGTTCCACGAACAGCCGTGGGGGTTGTATGTCGCCTGTTCGGCGCTCACCGCGGTAATTTACCTCCCGCTGATCGCCTGGATCTCGTTCCTGATTGGCCTGCTCGTCCGCACGCAGGCGCGGGCCATCGTCGTTTCTCTGGGGGTGTTCGTATGTTGGTGCGTGTTGCCGGTTTTGTTCGTTATGATTCCGATGCAAGTCCTCTTCGGTCCGCAACTGGGCTCGCACAATTATTTGGCCATGTTGAGCCCGGCGGTGATCATTCTGTTCAATGAGCTCAATGAGCTGCATCATTTATCCCCCTCCCCCTGGCTGGCTGTGATTCTCAATTTTCTAGGGTATGGCGGCATCCTGTTCGTCGTCCGGCACATCAGTCTGGCATTTGCCGATCGGTTCCTGGGACGAGGGGAGGATCAATGAGCCCACGGCAATTTCCGACGGAGGGAGGAACGCAGCGAACCCCAAGGGCCACCGCCACCGATCGATTCGGGCGCTGGCGGCGGGCCGCGCTGGCTGGAGCCCTGTTGTGCCTTTTGGCGGGAGGGGAGGCGGCGCTGGCCCTGGATGTCGAGCAGACCCACTGGGGTTATGACGGTCAAGTGGTTCCCAACCGCTTTAATCTGTTGTCGCTGTTGGTCTCGAATCCTTCGGCCCAGCCGTTCGACGGCCGGATCGAGTTGCGAAAGTTGAATTCCGCCGCTGCGCTGCAAGTCGATGCCCCGCTGGTGGAAGAGGTGTACCTGGCTCCGTATTCCAGCCGCTGGGTCCAGTTTTTTCCCTTTTCCAAGCTCGACTACGAAGACTGGATCCTGACTTGGGGGCCCTCCGGCAAGGGAGAGGTCACGCTCACCCGACCGCGCCACGGGAAACCGGGCGTCGTGCTGTTGGATGAAGCGGATGCGCTCTCCACCGGCGGTGGATCCATCAAGCGGCTACCGGAGCAGCTATTTCCGGCGCAACTCACCGGCACCGACGCCCTGGCGGGAGTCGTGCTGGACCATGTACCGCGGTGGGAAGAGGGGCGGCAAGTGGCATTTGTCGAATGGGTGCGTGCCGGGGGGCGGGTCCACCTCTTACAAACGCCGCGGGGAGAGTTTCCCGCGTTTTCCGGACCGCTGGCGGCGCTGAATGTGAAGGTCGACAAGCAGCGGATCGGATCTGGCTACATCTATCGACATGAGCGGGATCGCAAGCGGCTGGACACGGCCTACATGGAACGGGTCATCCTTCCCGAACGCGATCCGAGCGACCTGGCGGCGCCAACCACGATGCCGGCCGACAATCCGGGACAGGCGCCCCGTTCCGGTCTGTCTGTCGACGATACGGGAGTCTTCAGCTACCAGTGGGAAGGAGATTTGCCGATCCTGCGAGCGTTGAAGAAAATGTCTCGCGCCAACCACCGCTGGATTCTGATCCACCTCTTGTCGCTGACGTACATCCTCCTGGTGTTTCCCGGCTGCTACCTGTTGGGGAAGCATCGCCGGGGGGACTACAACGTGGTGTTTGGGGCGCTCCTGGGGGGAGTAGCGCTATTCAGTCTGATCTTTTTGCTGGTGGGGCGGCGGGGATATGGCGAGCAAACGTCGCTGCATTCGGCGGCGATCGCCCGCGTCTTGCACGACGGACGATTCGACGTCACGCAGTGGTCCAACGCCTTTGTTGTGGAAGGCGGAGATTACCAGTTCACGCACCAGGGGACGGCCCGGATATATTCCACCTGCCAGGACGATGAACGGGTTCGTGGTGAGATCAGAAACGGCGCTGAGGCCCGCCTCTCCGTCGATATGCCCCCCTTTTCTTCGCGCTGGTTTGGACATCGGATGGTGGCCTTCGGACCTCCCATCTCCGCCACGATCACGCAGATGGAAACCGTCCTGACCACCCGTCAGGATGTGACGCTGCAAAACATGTCGGCGACGCAGCTTCCTCCCCGATCGGAGCGGATTTTGCAGAAATTGGTTCTTGTGCGGGGAGAGGGTTTTCCCACCACCTATTCGCAGATCATGGCGATCTATGGCCGCCGGCTGTATTCGCTGGTCGAAACCGGCGACGGCTTCGAGCTGAAGTCGGAGATCGGATCGATGGGACTGTTTCTGCGGCTGGACAAGCAGAACCGGTTCGACGCCTATTTCGACCCCTGGTCCGAGCGCGATGGCAGCCCCGACGAATTGTTCGCCTGGCTGTATACCCCGCTGGTGGCCCGCAGCGCGGGGATTGGCGACCAGCGCGACGCGCTGGACTTTGCGCTCCCCGAGGATCGCGTGCGGTTGTTGATCTATGCGCCGATGCCCAAAGAGTTGTTCCTGCAGAATGAGCGATTCGATTCGCAGCGCGGCTATGTGTTGTACAGTTTGGACGTTTTCCCCCCGGAATTCCGATGAGTGCCTCTCCTGCACCGCCTCCGGCGGTTGAAGTTTCCAACCTGAGCCATGCGTTTGGCGACCGCTGGGCGGTGCGCAACGCCTGCTTTACGGTCCAAACCGGCGCGCTCCACGGCTTCGTCGGTCCCAACGGTGCCGGCAAAACGACGACCCTCAAAGCAATCTGCACGCTGCTGGAGCCGCATTCGGGGTCGGTCCGCGTGTTCGGCCAGGACGTCGTCCTGCACTCCAAGGAGGTGCGGCGACGGATCGGTTTTATGCCCGATCACTTCAGCATGTATCGCCGGATGACGGTCTACGAGTACCTCGATTTCTTCGGCGCCGCCTATGGCCTGCCGATCGCGCGGCGCGATCAGGTGATCAAAGACGTGCTGGCGCTCACCGACATGGACGTGCGGCAGGGAGACCTGATCGGGGGCTTGTCGCGGGGGATGCAACAGCGCGTCAGCCTGGCGCGGGTGCTGGTGAGCGACCCGGACCTGTTGCTGTTGGATGAACCGGCTTCGGGGCTGGATCCCCGCGCCCGCATCGAGTTGATGGAGATCCTGCGGGAATTGCAGCGGATGGGCAAATCGATTTTCATCAGCTCGCACATTCTCAGCGAATTGGCCGAATTGTGCGATAGCGTGACGATCATCGATGCCGGACGGATCAAGTACAGCGGGTCGATGCAGGCGCTCCTCTCGCGGAGCGCGGTCCATCCGACGTACCGCCTGGCGGTGGGGGGAGAATGGCCGGAGCTGGAACAACGGCTGGGAGCGGTCCCCGGCATCGTGGAGGTGGCGCGCATCGAGGGGCGCCCCGAATACCGCGTGTCGTTCGACTGGACGGCGCTCGACACCAATGGGGTGCTGCGGGCGGTGCTCGACATGGGGGTGACCATCGTCTCATTCACGGAAGAGCGCCGGCACCTCAACGAGGCGTTCATGGACCTGACCGAAGGGGGAGTCACCTGAATGTTCACCGGTTCGCTGGCGCTGTTGCACCGCGCGCTGAAGCTCGACGCCCGACTGGCGCAAACGCACCTGTTTCGGTTCGGGTTTGTGATCTTGATCTATGGCAGCCTGCTCTACTCGCAGGCCACCAGTCTCAAGTTCGGCGCGCCGGGACTGAAGCTGTTCGAGATGCTCTCGTATCTGAACCTGGGGTTGATCACCCTGGCCGCAATCAGTTTTTTCGCCACGGCGATTTCTGAAGAAAAAGAGGAAGAGACACTGGGGCTGTTGAAAATGGCGGGGATCAATCCGATTGGCATCCTGTTGGGCAAATCCACCAGTCGCCTGGTCGGGGCAATCCTCCTTTTGGCGGTCCAGTTTCCCTTCACGCTGTTGGCGATCACGCTGGGGGGCGTGACGATCGGACAGGTGCTGTCCGCTTATGCCTCGCTGTCTGCTTATCTGATCCTGATCGCCAATCTCGGGTTGCTCAATTCGGTCGTCGCTCGCCGCGGAAGCTCGGCCTCGGCGCTGACGGTGCTGGCGCTCATCCTCTATTTCCTGTCCGGTCCCCTGGTAAGCGCCGTGGGGACGGGATTGGTCAATAGCGGCCTCGTCACGCGCGGCGGGTGGGCTGGAGGGACGCTGGGGACGCTCGCGGAATTGGGCCGGGCCAGTTCGGTTTCGACCCGCCTGCGGGAAATCATGGACACCGGGTTTGCCGAGTTTCCTATTGGATTCCAGGTGCTCTCCAACGTCGGCTTGGCAGGTGTGTGCTTTCTACTGGCCTGGGCCGGATTCAACCGCTTCACGCGCGACTGGCGTTCGACGACGGCTGTCAAACCGGCCCGCCGACTCCCCCTGTTGTCCGGTCCGCGGCGCCCGCGTCCGGGAAGCGATCCGTTGCGATGGAAGGAGTTTCAGTTCCTGGGAGGGGGGCTGCGGGTGCAGTTGATCAAGTTCTTTTTGTATGGAGTGCTGGCGGCTGCGGTCTTTCTGGGGGCCGAACGGTATTACGGCTATGCGTTTGATCAGACGGCGGTCGCTGCCGTGGGATTGATGGGCATCCTCCTGGTGCTGGAGGCGAGCCTGTACATCTCGCGGATCTTTCACGACGAATGGCGCGAGCGGACGCTCCCCTTGCTCAAGATGCTTCCCATCACGACGCCGCGCCTGGCCTACTCCAAATTGCAGGGTTGTGTGGCCGCCCTGTTGCCGGCACTCTTCTGGCTGATCGTCTGCACGCTGGTTTTGCCCGACGGTCCATTGCAACTTGTCCGGACAATCATTCTTCCCAGCCGATGGT
Source organism: Planctomycetales bacterium (assembly GCA_046152955.1). Lineage (GTDB taxonomy): Bacteria > Planctomycetota > Planctomycetia > Planctomycetales > Planctomycetaceae > SIAF01. Next base: position 36,614 of record JBJXGA010000132.1, read on the forward strand.
TTGTGGCCCTCGTCGCGCTGCTGTACCTGACGCTGACGGCATTTTTCTCGATGGTTGTCCGCTGGGGAGCGCTCCCCTTGGCGCTGGCGGTGATGTTTCTGGGGTCGACCTGCGGCGGGATGTGCATGTCTCCCCTCTTGACGATCACTCCGGTTCTGTCGGGAGCCTCCGGGACCGATTCCGTGGCGTCCGAGATCGCCTACGTGTGCGTGGATGCGGTGATTGGGCTGTTGATCGCGGGATTGCAGTTCGACATTCACCGCCGACTGGAAATCGTCAGCTCGCAGTGAGCCGGGCCTCGGACCCCGGTCCCCAGGGTCGGGTTGAGAAATTGACTTTGTATTTTTTGCCGGAATCGCGCACACTAGATGGATGCGATGGGGCCGATCTCCCGTTCCCCAGGGATGCCGATGGGGGACAGTGCCTGACTCAACTGTACTCATGCCACCCAGTACACTCGAACCGCTCCCGATTGCGTTGCCCGACTTGCGGGTCGAAGAGGCGCCCCCTCCCCCCCGGCAGGGATGGCGGAGCCGCGCCGCGACCTGGATCGGACTGGTGTGGCTATTCCTGCGGCACAACCCTGGCTGGATGCTCTCGGCCGCTTTCCACGGGTTGCTCTTCGGCGCCTTCGCGCTGGTCTTGTACCGATCCGCGGAAAATCGCTCAGAACTGGGGATCGAGGCGGCTCTCTCGGAGGAATCGGGGGACGAGCAGCTTGAAAACATCATGGGGGCGCCCGCCGTCGAGATCAGCGCCTCCAGTCCGGCGGACCAGGCCGCGCAGCAGGCACAACAGGCCGCAGACGCCGCCGCGGCCGATGCGGCAGCCTCCCTCGACCGACTGGGACTGGCGGGGACGGGAACTGGGGATGGCTCGGGCGGGGGTTCCACTCCCGGACTGGGGGCCGGTTTCTTCGGCGCTAAGGGTGAGGGACGGTCGTTCGTGTTTATCGTCGATATGTCCAGCAGCATGACGGGGGACCGATTTCGGCGGGCCGTTGCGGAACTGGCCAAAGCGATCAATCGTCTCAAGGCGGAACAGTCGTTCTACGTCTTCTTCTTCAACGACCAAGCCGTTCCCCTTTATGATCCCAGTCCCGCGAAGGGGATGCAGGTGGCGACCGCCACCAATAAATCGCGTGCCAGCCGCTGGGTCCGCAACCGGAAGCCCTCCGGTACCACCAATCCCAACATGGCGCTGCGCCAAGCGCTGGAAATGAAGCCCGACGTGGTGTTTCTGCTGACGGATGGGGAATTGGACGATCCCGGCGGGGTCCGGCAGATCATTCGCAAGTACAACAAGACGGGGGTCGTGATCCATACCATCGCCTTTGAAAACGAAGACGGTACCACCACGTTGAAGGCGATCGCCACGGAAAACAACGGCTCTTTTCGATTCGTCCGGTGAGTCGGGGTTGAGGCGAATCCCTCCATCGAGTATCCTGAAGTGGTCGGAACTGGATGCTCGTTCGGGGCTGTCCCGCATGGAGCCAATCCACAATCGTCCCTGTCCGACTTGGAGGTAGAGACTATGGCGTCGACGCGTGCGGATGAAGTCGCAGAAATTCTGTGGGAACTCAAACGGGCTGGCAAGCTCTCGACGTACACCCACATCGCCCGTCGCGCGGGGTTCAGCGCTGGAACAAACGGGCGCGCCATGGATTCCTGTCTCAAAGTCATTCGACGTGATTGGCCACACCTCCACTGGTGGCGAGCGGTTCGGGACGACAAGGTCGTCGAACCGGGTTGCGAGCAGGAAACCTGCCTGCGGGCCGCCGGGTTTGAGCTCGAAGCGCATGCCAATGGCAAACAAGTTCTGTTGGTCTCCGTCGAGGAGCACCTCTTGACTTGGGAAATCCCGGCCGAAGTCGAGGCGGTTCCCGCCGCGGAGTGACTTTGTCGGACCTGTCCCAGGGGCGGGGCATGGCCTTGGACGCGGACCCCAAAGCGTTCCGGGGCTCCGCTACGGTGCGGAGCCCCCAGCCCCCAGGATGTCGCGCATCCGCCGCAGCGCCCGCAAGTGTCGCATACCGGCGGCGGGCGGCTCCAGCCCCAGAATGGCCGCCGCCTCGCTGTTGGTGAGCTGTTCGATGTGCCGCATCACCAGGATTTCCCGATCCTCTTCCTGCATGCGGTCCAGCGCATCCAAAAACCGCTCATGCAGTTCCTTGCGCAGGGCCATGGCAGCGGGGGTCAATTCTGGATCTTGCAGTTGCGCCGCCAGCTCCAATGAAGACCGATCACCAAAATTCGCAGGCGAAAGGGGTTGCTCCCGGTCGAGACTGCGCCGCACCGCGACCCGATGGCGGCGGTGCAGATCGATGATCCGATCTTTGGCCAGCTCCCGCAACCAGAGCGAAAAGGGGAGTCGCGGATCCTTGAGATAGGCCACCAGTCGCTGGCTCGCCTCCAGAAGCACGTCCTGCGCCACGTCGCTGGCGTCGACGCGCCGCGAAAGGCGCTGATCGAGCCGCGCGCGAATCATGTTCCGCAGTGCGTCGCGGTGCCGCTCCAAGAGCGCGTTAATCGCCTCAGCCTGGCCTTGTCCGGCCTGATGCATGAGTTCCTGAGTGTCGCGGGTGTCGGGCCACATGGGGAGTCGAGAGGAAAGGTGAGAGAGTTTAGAGAAGATGGGGAATGGGAAATTAGGGGGCTCGGCGGTCTGCGGCGGCTAGGATTCGGGACAAGGGGAGGACGAAGCCTGGCAGGAGCTGCGATTCGTAGGTGGCCTGTTCCGGGATGGTCAGTTCTTGGATTCCCGCAGCGGTGTATTTCACGACAGTCATGGTTCGTTGAAAGCGGTCGATGATCCAGTATTCTTGTAAGCCGGCTTCTCCGTACTCCCGCTTCTTCTCGACGTAGTCGCGGGCGCCGCTCCGTTTCCCCTGGGAAACGAATTCGACAGCGATGGCCGCCCCATCCCGGCGTGGATCCGGAATGCGTCCAACCCCAATCCAGATCAGCCGGTCGGCGATGCGCCGACCCGTGGCAGTCCGGACATACTGCTGTGGCAACGTGTCGTCCAGCCGCGACTGGCCAGTGTGGTCTTCGTGAAAACGCCACAAGAGATATCCCAAAAGCTCGTTCGGCCCGGTTTCTTCGGCGCTGGGAATCGGATTCACAACGAGAACTCCCCGAATCAACTCGTACTGCTGGTTGTCGTCATACTCCTCGATCGCATCGAACTCCTCGGGAGTCATCCGCATCCCGGCGTGTTCGGGACCGAGGACGAAATCTGTTTCATGCGGCGCTGTGGACATGTGTCACCAGATAGATTTTGTTCACTCGGACACTATGCACGGAGGGCAGGATCGTCATTTGTCGTCATCCACCGTTTTCTCCTCGCCAAGTTCCGTTTCGACGTCCTTCACGAAATCAGGGTAGCATTGGGGGCACCGCCGGGAAAGCTCGTCGGGACGGGCGCGAAAGGCCAGTTCGCGACGGCAATCGGACTCATTTTGATGCAGACGCTGGCAATGCTTCGACAAGTGAACCTTCAGCGTTTCGGCGCTCGGACGCTCCTCGGGATCGCCGGAGAAGGAAAACAAAGCCTCGGAATCGAGAACGGATCGAACCGCTTCTCGATCGGCCAGCAGCCACTTTTCATGCGCGCGGGAAGGCGCGGCAACGACAAAACCAGGACGAATCTCGGTCGGAGCCTTTCGTTCGTCAAAGAGTGCGCCAGCGGCCCGCAAGATCGATCCCAATTGCACGTTCCCACGTCGTTCGCAATCCCGAATGATCACCACTCCATCCATATCAAGTTGCTTTGCCAACAACAAAAACGCATGCGCACGGCGCGTGTCCGGTTCGTAACCCGACAGGAGTTTTCGAAATGATGTCGGCTTCCCGGAACTCCTGGGCAGCAATGGCGCATCCGTAGTCCAACGCTTGACGCTGGAGATCACGAATGGCAAGTCAGCGCCCTTGGCGGCCGGTCCCGGCGCAGCGAGCACCGCGGTGAGGAACCCCGCCAGGGCGCCCCCTGGAAATTCCGGACGACCGACATCCGCCGGTCCCTCTCCAACAAAGAGCAACTTTGGCTTCCCCATCGGCCGGTCCGGAATGATCCGATTACTTCGCGAGCTCGTTTTCATCGAGCAACATTCCCCAGAGTTCTCCGATCCCGAAACCGTGTCGCCGCGCCAACTCGATCTTTTCGGGATCCGTCGACTCAATCGTCGTTCGTCCTGATTCACCACGCATGACCAGCTTCAACTCGGCGCGCGGTCGGTCCTCGCTTTCCAAAGCCAGATTGAGCAGGTAGGGAGAGTGCGTTGTCACAATCACTTGAGTCCCCTGGTTGGAAATCTCCTGCAAACGACGCAGACAGTTTCTCAACACCGAGGGATGAAGGCCATTCTCTGGTTCCTCAAATCCGATCACCGTCGGCTTTTGGGGATCATATTTGACCGCCAGCAGCGCTAGAACTCGCAACAACCCAGCGCTCATGTGCTGTGGAGAAAATCGCCGTGCCAATTGCTCCGATCGCCCTTCAGCGAACGTCAATTTCCATCCCTCCGTCGTGCGATCACGGTGTGCACGAACAAACCGGACTTGAGGGTAGTCGCTCTGGAGGTCGTTGCACAGTTGAGACCACGCTCCCTTTTCCCGCTGGATCCGCGCCAACACCGTCGGAAGCCGTTCTCCATGCGAACCCATCCAAGTTGCGCCGTGCCCGTTCTGGCGTTCCGCGGCGGCGGTGGAGTCCGGGACTTGGATATGTTCGGGTCCCCAGATTTCGTAATGCAGATACTCGGAAAAGTGTTTCGCCACCTGCCACAATCGGGGAAACTTCTTTTCTCCGGATTTCGACAAGATCACGTCGCGCTGCAACGAGTGTTCCAGCGCCACGTTTCGATAACTGAGTTCTGACACTCCCTCACGAGCGGCGCGCACCTGATCCAAGTCTCCAATCGAAGCCATCCATTGATTGTTGGCATCCTGTGAGCGGACTTCGACCACATCTTCGGACAAAATCGGCGGCATTCCCGGGCCAGACCGCCTAATTTTCAAATCGACTTCGGCAGTGAATCCGGTCCCCGCCCCCCCTTTCACGCTCGGCACTTCGATCACCGACGAGAATTCGATCGGGACTTTCGGTTGCCGCATATACACGAGATCGCGCAGATCAAGGTGGCGGCTCTGCAAGGCATCGCCGATGCTGCCGTATTTAGTCGCCCACGACGCAAATTCGATGGCCTGCAAAAAGTTCGACTTCCCAGAGCCATTTCTTCCCACCAGGACCGTCAGCGGTCCGAGTTCAACGCGAACGTCGGCCAGACTCTTGAAGTTTCGAATTGAAATCTCTGTGAACATGCGCGCTACCCGTGCGCTCCCATCCCAAAGAACACTTGTCGCTTCAAGAAGCGGTACAACCAGTAATCTTCGGGGATTTCTTCGCCTGGCAGGTGGTGGCTGTTGCGCGGGTTGCCGGAGGCCAGCTCCGTGAAAGCGTCGCGCGTGGAAAAATCCTTGGCGCCGGCCGACTGGATGTAGTTCTTCAATTCCACCGGGTGTTCCAGAATCACGCAGCCCTTGGTCCGCTCATGGACAAAGTCCTGAAACCCGCGCAGAAACTGGCTTTCATTGATTGTCTTGTACAAATCCCCCCCGTTGTCTTTGATCATGTCGCGGGCAAACGACAGCGCGGGACAGATTTCGATCCCCCCCCGCGGATTGACGTGGAAGCCCAACCCCGTCGCCGCCGGGCAGAACGCCTCTCCGTCGGCCGTCCAGTACGTGTCGATGATGAAGATCGGATGCCGCTTGCGCAAGGCCAAGAGCCGCTTGCGGAT
>JBJXGA010000118.1:0-8014 GCA_046152955.1 Planctomycetales bacterium
CGATAGCTGGGACGGTAATCGGCGTAGAAGCCGTGCGGCGTGTCGGGATAGAGGACGATCTCGGAAGGTTTCTTGGCTTCCTGGAGCGCCTTGCGCATTTGTTCCACTGTGTCGTTGGGAATTCCCATATCGGCGCCGCCGTACAGTCCCAGGACCGGCGCTTGGAGCGCGGCGGCGATGTCGACCGGATGCTTGGGGCGCAGCTCGTCCGCCTGTCCCACCAGCCGACCGTACCAGGCCACCCCCGCTTTGACTTGCTTGCTGTGGGCCGAGTACATCCAGACGATCCGGCCTCCCCAGCAGAATCCGGTCACTCCCAGGCGGGCCGTGTCCCCCTTGCCCGATTTCTTGACCCAGGCGACTGCGGCATCCAGGTCCGACATGACCTGAGCGTCGGGAACTTTGTTCACTACCTTTTCAAAGATCTCCCGGAAGTCCGTGAGCTTGGAAACGTCTCCCTGCCGCGCGTACAACTCGGGGGCGATCGCCAGGTAGCCGAGCTTCGCGAAGCGCCGGCAGATGTCCTTGATGTGCTCGTGGACGCCGAAAATCTCCTGGACCACCAGAACGACGGGAAACGGCCCTCCCTGGGCGGGCATCGCCCGGTAGGCGGGAACCTCGCCATCGGCCACCGGGATTTTCACCTCTCCCGCCTCCAGCCCCTGCATATCGGTCGTGATCGTTTCCGCTGAAACCGGGCGGACCGCCAGGGCGAATCCCGCGGCGAGCGTGGTCATCACGAAATCACGGCGAGTGAAATCGGGGTTGGGCAACAGGCTCTTGAGTTCGTCATGCATGGAGGCAGTCCTGTAAAAAAGTTGAGGTTGAAATGACTCGCCGGACCGTGCCACGCCCGACCGGTGGTCAGCATAGGGACTGGGCCGCGCAGTCGTCAATCATCGCGTTCTGGCGGGCGCTCCATTGATTCTCGCCTCACGGCTTGCGCGGCGGAGTCTGTCTCAGGAGCTGATCGATCGTGTCTCGGATCCAGGGAGACTGCACGGCGATGCCCAATCCCAGAGGGGTATGGAGCGTGCGCTCCTCCGAGGGGGTCGTTGTCTTCTCGGTCTGGCGGAGCATCCCCAGGATCATGCCGACCACCAGTGGCCGTTCTCCTTCACACAAGACGATCGGGGCGCCGCTGTCTCCGCCGAAGCTGCGGTAATCGATGAGCATCGACTTGAACGTTCGCAACGGGACCAGCGGGTGCGAGGCGACGATCCCCCGTCGGACGACGGGCCAGCCCAGTTCGTTGGCCTCAAGCTGGGACGGGTAACAGGCGATGAATACCTCCCTGCCCACCCGCACGCGCCGTTCCTGGGCGACCGCTTCGTCCGCGATATTCTGATACGCCAGAGCGGTCGGCTGCGGTCCCTCGGGGAGGTCCAGAAAGAGAGCAGCGATGTCCTGTTCGGGATGTCGCTTCCAGCGCGGCTGGTTGCCGTCGCGAATCGGAATGGATGTTTCCTTGCGCAGCATCGGCTGATCGGTTTGTGGCAAACGGAGAATCAGCTTGCACTCGGGGCCGGGGAGCCCGTCCAGCACATGGGCGGCGGTCACCAGCACCAGCCGGCCGCTTTGATCCCCTTCCTCTGGCAGGCGGACCAGAAACCCGGTCCCCGAGTTCTTGTGATCGGTGATGCGGTAGACGGCCCCCGCCGCCGCCTCCAGCGGGTCGTCGTCCGACATGGCGCGCGATCCGGATCCGAGACACCACAGTGCCAGGCAGCACATCCACACGCGGCGACGCATTCGAAGAACTCCTGTGAGGTTGAAAATGGAGAGGGAAGGCCGGATCGGTATCGAACCGCGGCGAATTCCTCACGCCTTGCGGATGAAATCCGCGGCATAGCTGCGCACTTGTTTGCCGTTGAGCACATGGACCAGCCGCAACTGCTGGATTGTCTCCTGACTGAAATGGCGGAGGGGAACATGCACGAGCTTGCGGCCGAAGCGGCGCGCCAGGCGCCTCCAACCGGCGCCGGGAGGGGCGTGACTGAGCAGGGCGATGTGCCGCTGGCGACTGTGCAGACAGCCGGCCGCCAGGAGGCGTTCTTCCATGGTGTCGGCGAAATCGAGCGCGGGATTGGTCCAGACGTCGGGAATCGGCCGGGGCGGAAACAAAAACACGGCGCCGCCATAGGTCGCCAGACCGATCCCCGGACCGACCATTTCAGAGCGATAGTCGGTGGCGAACAGCGCCAGGGTCGATTCGTCGTGGTGCTCCGCCATCCAGGTGGTGCGCCAGGGATAATCGCGCGGATCAGCGGGCGAATCAAACAACATCACCACGCAATCGAGCGTTCCGCGCGTGGGGGGCTGCAACTTGACGTACAGATCTCCGTTGTGCCAATTGCGGAGCGTCTCGCGGATGTCAAGGCCATCCATCAGGCTGGTGGTGAATTTCTCGCTGCGGCACAAATCCATCCCCATGATGGTCAGCGCCTTGTCCTTGACGTGCGTCCGGAATTTCTCGATCGCCACGTCCTCGGGAGGCCAGCTACAGTGTGTGAAGGGATTCCAGCGCATCTGCCAGTCGCGCTGTTGGCTGCGATCGGGGCGAGTCCGCAGTTGGCACGTGCGCCAGGTGACGGGAGGGCCGGGAAGCCGGCTCTTGATCTCGACCAGCGAACCATCCGCCAGGCGCGCCTGGCCGATCCCGGCCGACAATTCCGGAAACGGAAGCACCCCCGCGTCGGGATATTCCCGCGCTGATTCCGCCAGCGCCATCGCGAATTGATCCCCGGCGATCTGCTGCGACGCCGTGACCAGCGTGTACAGATCGGGAGTCATCCGTCGCTCAATCAGCGACAGATTGCGGACGTATTTCAGGAACGTACTGAACAGTTGCGGAGTCAGCTTTCTCCCACGTCGTTGCTGATCGATCTGATAGCGCTGGCGCGCCGCCAGCAGCAACGACTTGACGCCGTCGATCGACAGATGCCGATCGTCGTCCAACTCCGCGCGGGCCTGTTCGTACAGCCCGGTGATGAAGGGGAGTTCTCCCAGGACGAACAACGCCGTCCGCAAATTCACGCCGTGAATTGAGGTTGGCTCAACCTCATCGTCCTCGGCAGTCGGGGGTGTGCCGGAAATGTAGGCATCGCGAATCCAGGGCCAGTCGAGGAACGAGCAGACGAGGAGGATCGACTGGTACTTCCGTTCCAGTTCCCGCAGCCTTGTGGCCATGGTCACCACCCGATCGGTCGGCTGCCCCGCGGGGAGCCTGGCCAGCGACGGGAGGACCGCCGCCGCAAATTTCTCCAGCGGCAACCGCTTGAGCGCGTAGGGATCGGGGAGGCTGTCAGTGAACGGTTGAAAGACCGCTGTCTCCAGGTCGATGAACGCCCGCGGCAGCCGCTCTTGCTTGGCGATTCGCAGCGCCTGGATCACCGGTTGGCAGGGATCGATCGGGACGTAGCTCAGCGCTCGCCGGTCGTCCTCCTCTGCGTTCCGCTCCGCGGAGTGACTGGGCGCTCCGTCAGGCGACCAGTCGGTCCGCCCCCAGCGCCACGGTTCGGCCTGGGTTACCAGGGAGATCCCCGGAAGATGCCCCAGCGCCCGCTCGACATCATGCTGAAACGAAGCCGGCAGCGGAACCGCCAGGCAATCGCACCCCTGCTCCAGCATCACCCGCCGCACTTCCTGGGCGCAATCGCCACTGCCGTGGATCACCGGCACGACGGAGATCCGCGGACTGATTTGAAGAAACGGGTCGGGCATCGGTCGTGGTCTCGGGAGCGTCAGTCGTTCTCGTCGTCGTCCTCATCGTCTTCGTCATCGTCATCGTCGAAATCTTCAAAGTCAGGGTGCAGCGGGTCGTTGGGGGAAAAGAAAAAATCCCCCAATCCCATGGGAACCTGCGCTCCCCCCAGCGTCTGACTGCGACGGTCGGAGAGGGTCTTCAGGTCCAGGGCGTCTTCACCCAGGCAGGCGGCGAGCGCCTCGCGCCACGCGGCGTCTTTCCCCAGCGGGTGCCGCGCATCCTGCGCCAGACGTTTCAGCGCATACCGCAGCACGTTGATCCCGTCGCGCGTGGAAAAATCGAGCTTCAACTCGTGCGACGATTGCAGGAATTCGACAGTCAGATTGAGCAGCTCTTCCTCGGCGAACGGCAAGTGGTAATGCAGGATCGACAGCTCGTCGTTTCGATTGGGAAAGCCGACCGTCAACGTCGGCTGCAGGCGACTGAGAATGTAGTCGGGAACTTCATACGTCGATTCGTCTTCGTTCATTGTCACGGCGCAGCGAAAATCGGGATGCGCCTTGATCACGAGTCCCGCCACCATCGACTCCACGTAGCGCCGGTGATCGAGAAGCGGCGCCAGACTGGCCCACGACTTTTCGTTCATCCGATTCCCCTCGTCCAGAACGCACACGGCACCGCGGATCATGGCGGTGACCAGGGGGGAAGCGTGGTAGGCGATCCGGGCGTTTTCCGCCAGCACTGGAGTCACCAGCAGGTCTTCGGGGCGCGTGTCAGAGGTACACTGGTAAATGTACAATTCCTGCTGGCGCGCGCGGGCCGCCGCCATCCCGAGCGTGGTCTTGCCGATCCCCGGCATCCCCACCAGTCGCGGGGACAAAGGGCGATCCGACGTGTCCACCACGAGCCAGCACGCCAGGAGTTGCTTGAGGATTTCCCGCTGCCCGATCCACTCTCCCGGCGACTGGTCCGCTCGGCTGAGCGTGAGCCGCACGCCGTCAATTTCCACGAAATCTGACATCGATCTCCCGCACTGCTGTGAGCGACCGCGGACTGCTGTATGATCCGCCGCGTGGGTTGCCAACAACGGCTTCCTGGGGCAAGATGCCCCGACGGATCGATTGTAGCAGTCCCCCTTGGCTCCGGACAGGCAGGCAGCATGGCATCGTCGAATTCTCCGCTCAATACCACGGCACAATTCCAGCTCCGCCAGCGCGCCTGGCAGGAGGAGGATCGACATCTGCTGGAAGGGCCGCGCTCCCGCACGGCGGAGTTCCTCAGGCTCATGCGGATCGTGCGAGAGTTCATCCGGGGCTTCCGGGCCTTGCATTTCGTCGGGCCAGGCGTGAGTGTGTTCGGCTCGGCCCGCTTCGCCGAAGATCATCCGTATTATCAACTCGGGCGTGACGTCGGAAAAGTGGTGTCCCGGATGGGTTTCACCGTCATCACCGGCGGCGGACCCGGGGTGATGGAAGCGGCCAACCGCGGCGCCAAAGAGTCGGGGGGGCACTCCGTCGGCTGCAACATCCTCCTCCCGCGCGAACAACGGCCCAATCCCTATCTCGATCGGATGGTAACCTTTCGCTACTTCTTCGTTCGCAAGGTGATGCTGGTGAAATACTCGCAGGCGTTTGTGATCCTGCCCGGCGGTTTTGGGACAATGGATGAGGCGTTCGAGGCCGCTACGCTGATCCAGACCGGCAAGATTTTTGACTTCCCTCTGATCTTCATGGGGACCGATTATTGGCAGCCGTTGTTCGAGTTTATGCGCCAGGAGATGGTTTCGCAAAAAACGATCGATGTGGCCGACGTGGATCGCATCCTGCTGACCGATTCATTAGAGGAATTGGAGCAGTGCCTGATGCAGTGTCCGTTCAAGGCGCTGCCGAAGCAGGCGATTCCTCGACGCCGGTGGTGGCTCGGCGAGTAATCTCAGCCGATCGCCAACAGGAGCCTCAATCGCCGGAATCGCGACCAGGAGAGGGGGGCTTGCGCTGCATGAAAGGCGCTCGGATACAGCCGCCGAGTCAAAGAGAGTCGGACTCGTTCCTCCACTGTTTCGTCGTCGTATCCGGCAAAAACCGCGCGGGCGATTTCAAAATCGCCTCCTTCCGCCTGCGAGGCGACGGATGACAGGAGCAGCGTCCGCAGGTCGTCGGAGCGGCGTTCCAGCAGGGACAATTCGGGGCGATGCCGTGTATCAAAATCCACCCAGTGCGCCGTTCCAGAATCCAAATCGACCACGACGTTTCGGCACGTGGCATCTCCGTGACTGACCATTTCCGATTCTCCGTCCGCTGGTGGCAATGACATCGTGTGCAGTCGCCGCAGAGCCGCGGCTGCCAACCGCACGCCTTCGAGTTTTAGCGTCTGGGAGGAACTCCCGGCGAGAATTGTATCCAGGCCGGTTCCGGGAAGCATGGCCATGAGAAAACCCCGGCGTTGCGGCTGCACCTGAATCCGGCGTCCGAGCGCTTCGGCCAGGCATGCCTCGCGACGCAGCCAGGCGGGAGTGGACAAGACCTCGGAGGGTGCGCCTTGCAACTGCAAATAGAGGTTTCCCAGAGGGAGCAGCGATTCGCACCAGGCGACACGCGCTTTGCATTTCCACCCCGCAGGTGACTGCGCGGGACTGCTCCAGCGGTGCAAGGGGATCGCCGCCAGACAATGCCCCAGCGCATTCCGCCAGGCAAACACCAGTCCCCGCCACCAGTCGCCGCGGTCAGCGAATCTGATCGGTGTATTCAATTCGTCCTGCATGGTGAAGAATCGCCCAGACATATTTGAGAAACGTGCGGAGGTAACCGAATCGCTGCTGTTCCATTCGCCGACTGGAGGTTCGCGCCACGAGCGTCCGGTCGTAGATGAACTGCTGCGGGCGAGCCCGGTACAGCCCGGCCAGAATCGGCCACTCTTCGCCGATCGCCACTTCCTCGTCAAACGGGCCAAACTCGTGGAAGGCGGTCGCAGTGCAAAACATCAATGCGGGCATCGCCTTGGCCCTGGCCAGCGGAAACCGCCTCACCTGACCCCAAAACTGCCACCAGCACCAGGCGCGCCAACCCCCTTCCAGCCCGGCCAGTCCGGTGATGCCCCCCTGTTTTGCGCCCTGGTGGCAATGTTCCATGATTCGTGAGATCGTCTCTTCCGGGATCTGCGTGTCGGCGTCAATAAAGATCAGAATCGCGCCGCGCGCCTGCCGGCCGCCCTGGTTTCGCGCCCGCGCCGCTCCCAGCGCCGCCAGACGCATCGGACGAATGCCGTGATCGCGGGCATATTCGCCGAGCAATTCCCAGGTTCCATCGTCGCTCTGGTTGTCGACGACGATGATCTCGGCAGAGGCGTCCAGTTCTGGCGCGCTTCGACGAAAAAACTCCACGGCCTCGAGTGCCGCCTGTAATGTCCCGCGCAAGCAGCGCGCTTCGTTGCGCGCCGGAATGATCAAGGACACGACTGGCTTTTCCGAATCGGTTCCAGCACGTACAGATCGCGACTGACGTTCAGGCCCTTCCATTCTCGAGACTCCCAGGCGACCACTCGAAAACCGGCCCGCGCAAACCGCCGCCGCAACGTTTCACGCGTGAAGTACCGCCGAGGGATGAGCGGGCAGGTTTGTCGGCGAATGACCCGCACGCTCCGGGCTAAGTAAAAGGCTAACCGTCCCCAAACAAACTCCCGGAGTGCCAGAACGATCCCTCCGCGCCGACCCTGATAGGTGGATTGCAACACCACGACTCGCCCGGAGCAGATCCGCGACATTTCGCGGAGTAGCGCCGTCGGGCGGCGGGCGTACTGCAGCACGTACAGCAGCGTTCCCAACGGATATTCCCCATTCGCGGCGGGGATCCTCACTCCATCCCACAGGATCGGCCCCCCGCCCACCCAATGCAGATCAGCCACGTCATACTCGTCCACCTCGACGTTCAACAGGCATCGCCAGCATTCGGCGTTGTGCCCACTTCCGGATCCGACGTCCGCCACAGGGCCTACGGGAGAAATCAGATGCCGCAGTTGGCTCATCAATTGCCGCGCCCGGCGGGACATGACCCAGTCGAAGAGCCGTTTCATAGAGGGCTCCCTGCGTTCACTCGCTCGACCAGCCGTTCCACGCCAACCAGTTGCCGTCCCGCATCCTGCAATCTCTGAATGAGCTCCAAGGCGCGGTGGACATGGCCGCGCTCCAGATCCGCCGGATGAAGAACGATGATCGGCACGGCCTTCCGATGGAAGAGCTGCCGGAGCGCTCCCCATCCGGCTCCTGGGCGACTCAGACAGTCAAACCGACCCCAATCCCAGGAATAAGTGGCC
>JBJXGA010000131.1:0-35522 GCA_046152955.1 Planctomycetales bacterium
TTCTTTCGCGCTGACGCAATCCACGATGAGAAAGTCAAAGTCCTCGAAGCGCTCGCGCCGGGACATCCCGGTGACGTCTCGCGATGGGCCGTTCGGGGACAATACGAAGCGGCACAAATCCTAGAAAAGCCGGTCCCTGGCTATCGTCAGGAGGATCGGATCGCTCCCGACTCCCGCACCGAGACCTACGCCGCGATCGAAGCCCGCATCGACAATTGGCGGTGGGCGGGGGTTCCGTTCTACTTGCGAACCGGCAAGCGACTCCCCAAACGGCTGAGCGAGATCGCCATTCAATTCAAGCTCCCCCCGCTGCACCTGTTCAAGACGGTCGAGTGCGAAGGGGACATCTGCGAGCTGGTCGAAGCCCGTCCCAACACGTTGATCTTTCGGATTCAGCCCAGCGAGTCGATTGCTCTCACGTTTTCCGCCAAGCGTCCGGGGATGCAGTACCAGATCCACCCGGTCACGATGGACTTCGAGTATGGCGAAGCGTTCGCTGAGACCGCTTTGCCAGAGGCGTACGAGCGGCTGCTGTTGGACGTCCTGCGGGGGGACTCGACGCTGTTCACGCGGAACGACGAACTCGATGCCGCCTGGCGCCTGGTGACGCCGCTGCTCGACGCCTGGGCCGCCGATCCGACCCCCCCTGAGACGTATCCAGCAGGAACCTGGGGGCCTCAAGCGGCCGATGACTTGCTGGGACGCAGCGGCCGCAAATGGCGTAAGCCGTGACCAGCGGTTGACTTGGACGATCCCGATTCAGGGAGACGGAAGCAACGGGGGTTGAGAAGGCGCCGCCAAAGTGGCCGATCCGGTCTGCTGTTCCAGCGCCGTGACGCGCGCCTCCAGCCCGCTGAGCCGATTGATCATTTCGGGCTCGCAGGTGGTCACATGCTCGGTTTTCCCTCCCAGACTAAAGACGCATCCCGGCAACGACATGGCCGCCAGACCGCAGAAAACGACGCTCAAAATGACGCGACGAAGCATGTCCTGGCCCCTTGCGGATGGATGGGGAAGGAGCGCACTGCCGCTGGGCAGTGGCCCTGAATGGATGGCAAGCTGGGGATGGTTGAGAGGGAGCGGAATATGCTCAATCCCGCGTTGGGCGTCAAGAGGAAGTTCAGACGATGGCGAATCTGCGAATCAGCTAATCATGGGCGCAGGGCATGACTTGTAATCGGACTTCGCACGGGTTCGAATGCAACGCATGCCGTGCGTTCGGAGTCCACCCAGGTAGACACTCAAATTGGTTATGCGAATTATGGTTTTCTTGACATCACGCGGACTGGTAGGATCAGTTTTGGGGCATGTGTCGTAGTCCAAGGCCAACAATACTCTTCAATGAAAATGGACTCACCAATGAAAACTCGCAAATGGCGCTCCGTCTCGATTGCGTTCGTCACCGTAATATCGGCGAGTCTTCTCTTTGGCTGTGATGGGCAGTCCTCAGCTCCCAATTCACCCTCTCGGTCTAATCTTAGACCAGACGAGCAAGAATTGATTGATTTTCGCAAGACACTTCCACCAGTTCCCGAGTCTCTCGCTCCGCTCGCGCGCGAGCTGGAGCAGCTTTACAGCCAGATGAAACGGTCATCTCAGGATCCAACAATCTCGATGCCTCCGTTTGTCGCATTTCCTGGACAGCTACCTTACCGAATGGAGGAAGGAGGCAAAATGGTCCAGATTCGACTGCGCTTTACTCCTGTCACTGATGAGTTCCTGAAAAAACTGGCAGTGCTGCCGGACTTGGAATGGCTCGACCTGCTCGGCACGTCCATAACGGATGTGGGACTCGAGAATCTTGCGGGTGCGCCCGCCTTAAAAAAACTGTATCTTTCTCGGACGCAAGTCACTCAGGAGGCTGCCGCAAGATTTCGAGAAACCCATCCGAATTGCGAAATTGATTTGTCAAATTGACAGGCCACACGTTCAACAGATCGGGACATTTTCCCAAATAAACTTGATCCTGATCGCTCCATTCCACCCATTTGTGATACCGATCAACCGTCTTCATTCTGAACCTCATCAATCGCTTGTCGAACTTATGGATCTTCGCCAAGGGGGTCATTCGCCACGTACAGCAATGCGGCCGCCAGGGTGGCGCGCAATCCGTCGTCCCAGGCCAGTTCCAGGAGCGACAGCAAAGTCGTGTCGGCGTCGGCGTTCGCAGTACTCTTCCATTGTTCCAGAAGGTCGATCACCTTTGGTCGCGATGACGGATTGGGCCACAGCAGCGCCAGACCGCGCAGATCATCGCCATCCAGAGCGCTCAGCGCGGTCGCCAGCGAGACCAGCCATTCGCTGAGATAGCCATCCCCTGAGAGCAACAATCGGCAATCGTCCAGAAATGCTTCGCGGGTGAGCTTCTGAAACCCCTGATGGGCGTATTGGCTCTTCAGTTCCGGATGCCAGCTCACCAGAGCCGCCATCAGCAGCGCGCTGACCGGACCGGTCGCCTCCGAATCGAACGCCTCGGCAAGCGTCTCTTCGAGCAATGGCTCGGCGCCGGGCTCGGAATACGCGAACAATGAATCTCGCGCGACAGCACGCAAGTTGCCCGCTTCGGGCAGCAGCCAATTTGCCCTGGCCAGTAAGATCCCGCCGAAGCTGGCATTCCAGAATTGCTTGGAGCCGAAACCAAACGTTGATTGCGGGGCGGGCACGTAAAAGTCGGCTGCGGGAAACAACCAGGAGTGTCGCGGGGAACCAGGAAGCGTGACCAGCGGCGGAGACCAACTCTGGAGCATTCGCCTCAGCGCTGCCAATGCGGCTCGGTGTTCAATGGTAACCTCGGATGCTCCGGCGTGTGCGACCTCAGAAGCCAGATAGTCCAGCAGAGACCCGTCAGAGGACTCGTCGCGAAACTTCGCTTCCAGCCGCCTGAACTCTGCCGCCACCTTGCCTGCTGAGCCCGGCTTCGCCTGAACTCCGAACGTCATGCCACTGGGCTTGTCGCGGCCTCTAAGCCGATGAAGGGCTCCCGTGGCGCGATCGAACTGGGCATAGAATTCGTCTCCTTCGATGACCAGGTTTTGGCCCTTCAGCGCGCATGCCAGATTTTCGCGGAGAGCAAGGCCCAACATCTGAGACGGCGCCACATTCGCACGGACGCCGATGGGAGGAGATGATCCGGCCGGAACGGTCCGTAATCCACTTCGACAGCCAGTTCCTGGTCGACGACCTGGAGCGACCAGCGTTCGAGCCAAAGCGCGCCCTTCAACAGCGCCTCTTCGACTGGGGACAGAGGATCGGCCAGTTGGGGGGCCGCGCTCGCTTCGACCAGATGAATCGACAACTTGATCCCCTGCTGGTTCGACGGGCGGTCCAAAATGGAAGGGGCTTCTCCCTCCGGAACGTCCAAGCCCGCCGCAAGGCGCATGGCATTGAAGTTGAGATCGGGAACCACCGTCTCCGAAATCGCGTAGCGCTCATAGCGCCCCGATTCCCGCAACCGTCGTTGGAGACGGGCCGGCATCCGACCATCGAACTCGGTTCCGACTGCAACGCCGAGATACTCCAGCAGCGAGGCCTCGGAGAATCGCTCGGCGCCTTTGATGTCGATCTCGGTAATCACCCCCCGCGGTCCCTCGTCGGCAATCGTGACCAACAGCGTCGCCGTCTGGCGTTCCTCGACCGGTTCGACAGCAACCTCAAATCGCGGATTGTAATAACCATGCGCTTCGAACAGCGTGAAAATCCGTTCGCGGATGTCTTTACACGTGATCTGATCGAATGGGGCAGCCTTCTCATTCGACCAGATTGGCGACCTGGACTTGGCGAGGCCACCTGCCGAATCAACCCAGATTGTGACCTGCGTTCCATCATTTTTTGCCAGGGAGATCGGCGTGGCTTCGAGGGGGTAGGCGGGTTCAGTGAGGTGCCGGACGATGACTTCGGACGCGACGCGGTTGGCCCCCACGACGTCGATGTCACCGCAAAGGAACCGCCACCCCTCGGAGACGCGAACGACGACCTGTTCTCGATCGTCATCCACATGCGCTACGACATGCGCGGTGGCAAACCCCGCCTTCAGGTAGCCGTTCAGGACCGCCGACTCCAGAGCGCTTGCGAATTCGTCCGGATTCGATTGCCGTCGGGTGGCGAGCGCCAGGTCAAAATTGATTTCCAACCCGGCCAGGATTTGGCGGGAGTCAAAATGTTTCAGCCCCTCGAATCGGACGTCCGGCAAGCCATACCGGACTGGCTCGGCCGGCGCCGCGTCAACGACAATCAGCGCCGATGCCGCAATCAGGACAGACCCGAAAACGATGCGGGAGACGATTCGCATGGGACGCACTCCATCGCGTGACTTGATCCCCGTAGGGCGACACGATCCAACGACCGCCGCCTCGACGCGAATCGTCGTGCCGCAGACGCACGACCTGAATTCACCCGCCAAGGAATCTTCAACTCGATGGGCCTCCGGGTGTGGACCGTCTTCGGCCCATCAGCAGGCCCATGCGGAGCGAGTTGACGAAGCGGCAAAACCCCAACCATTTCCACCCGCAATTAACAGATTTGGTGATATTTGGAAAGATCTAAGGAGGCACTGTGTCGCTCCACTGCGGTGAGCGTAGCGAACAGGAGAGCACAGCGCGGCCATTAGCCGCAATCAAAAGGAATTTGACCACGGATCGCCCAGCGCGGCCAAGGGCCGCAACCAAAAAACGGATTGAACCGAAGGACACTGAGTGGTTTCACGGGAGGTTCGTCCTCCCATCACGCGATCACGATTGCTCACGCGGAGACGCGGAGGCGCGGAGAGGATCGGGCCGTGGTCGGAGAATCCATTCCATTTTGATCGCTGTCGATGGGTTACCGTCTCAGCTCCATCGTACCCAATGCCACTCGCTTCTCCGCGCCTCCGCGTCTCCGCGTGAGGCATTTTCGTGCAACTGCGCCCAACTGGGAAATGAACAGAAGCAGTTGGCGCGGCCGATGCCGCATCCAGTCGAACTTCGAACGACAGCGGTGGCGAAGTCTGGAGCTATTCCCGATTGACCTGGGCAATCTTCACGGTTTCGATTGGCCCGGACCGAAAGGTCAGACGTTTCAATCATGATTTCTGAACGGATCGGCGGTTTAACATTGGCGCCTTTTGCCCTTCGACTTTCGCCGAGTTGCGGCTGACAGTTTCCGCGGTTTGCATTAACCTGAAGGGTGCGTCGAAAAATGTTGAGTCATCGCGAGATCGCGCCATGCGTCACTTTCAGCAGATGGTCTTTTACCTTTGGGTGCTGCCGGTTACGGCGGCAGGAATCATACTGGCACTCCTCGCCGGGATGTCTGGCGGTTCGATGCGCCTGCGGGCAGGAATCGTCGAAGCGCATGGAGGGTGCCTGAGATGGCTCTTGCGCGGTGGCCGACTGCGAGGTGGCGGGGCGGCGATGACTCTCGGGCATGCCATCCTCGCGCGTGATGCGACCTGCCTGGCTCGGAGTCGGTCCCACGAATTGCTTCACGTCCGGCAGTTTGAGAAATGGGGCCCCTTGATGTTGCCGATTTATTGGTCGATCGGGTTCTGGCTGGCTTGTCGCGGACTGCACCCCTACCTCGACCATCCGTTCGAGCGTGAGACGCAGAACGGACGAGACCCGGACTGATCGTCGCACAGCAGGTTCATTGACTCTTGGACTCTGCAAATCGGGAAGCCAGGAAGTGGGTGCCGCCTGATACCATTCGCTTCTCCCTTGGAAAACTGGATTCTATTCCCGAGCCTTTGAATCCTCCGCCGAACATTGAGCCCGCCGACGCCCGACTCCACAATCCGATACGCAGGGGTGGCGATGGCAACAACGGATTCTGGTGGCGGAGCAGCTACGGCCTGGAGTCGGCCTTCCGCAGCAACAGATTGCAATATAATCAGTTACGGACAAATCCACGGCCCATTCTGGGATGACGAACCAGATGACGAACCAGATGACGAACCAGATGGCGGAGCGGGTGGCGGACCAGGTGACGGATGTTGGGTGGAGCACATGTCGGGAAGAAAAAAAAGCGACGATGAATCTTCGCACTCCATGGTACGGCGAACCGTGTAAAAATCCTTGAAATGGCCATCTATACTGATGTATAATGCTTGCCGATCGAATCAGCCGAGAGCCGT
Organism: Planctomycetales bacterium; assembly: GCA_046152955.1. Classification (GTDB taxonomy): domain Bacteria; phylum Planctomycetota; class Planctomycetia; order Planctomycetales; family Planctomycetaceae; genus SIAF01. The sequence goes on from JBJXGA010000131.1 coordinate 6,107, forward strand.
TTTGGGAACACTATGAGCATCTTTCTGGGAATCGACATCGGAACCAGCGGGACCAAGACGCTGGCGATGCGCGAGGATGGGAGAATTGTGGCCAAGGGGACGGTCGAATATCCCCTCTCCAGTCCCCGTCCTGGTTGGGCCGAACAGGCTCCGGAGGACTGGTGGCAGGGGGCCATTCGCAGCGTCCGGGCCGTGTTGCGCGCCGGCAAGATCAAAGGGGCCGAAATCAGCGGAATCGGCCTGTCGGGGCAGATGCATGGGAGCGTCTTTTTGGACGCGCGCGGACAGGTCATCCGGCCGGCGCTCCTGTGGAACGATCAGCGAACTGAGCCTGAATGCCGGCAGATTGAAGAACGGGTCGGAGGGCGGAAACGATTGATTGAGCTGGTCGCCAATCCGGCGCTCACCGGGTTCACCGCTCCCAAAATCCTCTGGCTCCGGAACCACGAACCGGCGAATTTCGACCGCCTCGCGCAGGTTCTGCTCCCCAAAGATTACGTCCGTTACCGGCTGACAGGGGAATTCGCCACGGAAGTCAGCGACGCCTCGGGCACCTTGCTGCTCGATGTTCGGAATCGCCGCTGGTCGCGGCAGATGCTGGAACGGCTGGAGTTGGACCCGGACCTGTTGCCGGCGGTGTTCGAGTCGGAAGAAGTGAGCGGACGGGTGTCGCGGGAAGCTGCCGCGCTCCTGGGAATTCCGGCGGGGGTTCCCGTCGTCGGTGGAGGAGGGGATCAGGCCGCCGGGGGGGTGGGGAATGGAATCGTTCGCTCCGGAGTGATTTCCGCCACGATGGGCACCAGCGGCGTCGTGTTTGCGCACAGTGACGAGGTGCAGATCGACCCGCGGGGACGGCTGCACACGTTCTGTCATGCCGTGCGAGGCAAATGGCACGTGATGGGGGTGGTGCTCTCCGCGGGGGGAAGTTTGCAGTGGTATCGGAATCAGTTCGCCGCCGCAGAGATGGCGCAAGCCCGTCGCCGCAAGATCGATCCGTATGAGCTGTTGACGGCCCTGGCCTCCGAGGCCCCTGCGGGATGCGAGGGGCTGTACTTTCTGCCGTATCTGACCGGGGAGCGGACGCCGTATGTTGATCCGCAGGCGCGGGGAGCGTGGGTCGGGTTGAGTCTCCGGCACGGCCGAGCCCATTTGATCCGGTCGATCATGGAAGGGGCCACGTATGCCCTGCGCGATTCGCTGGAGATCGTGCGGGAAATGGGGGTGCCGATTAAAGAAGTGCGGTTGTCGGGAGGGGGAGCGCGGAGTCCCTTCTGGCGACAGATGCAGGCAGATGTATTCGGGGTGCGGGGGGTGACGACCAATTCGCAAGAGGGGCCGGCGTATGGGGCGGCGCTGCTGGCTGCCGTCGGGACAGGGGCCTTCCATTCAGTGGTGGAGGCGTGCCGGGCGACGATCGCCATCGAGCAATCGGTCTCTCCCGATGCGAAAGCGCGGCGGACGTATGCCTTGGCGTATCCTGAGTTTCAGTCGCTGTACCGGTCGCTCCGGGGAAATTTTCAGACAATTTCTGAACTGGTACGCCGTTCGCTGCGTTGATCCGCAAGGGGCTTTCCGCCGCGCGTGACGAACATTTTACTGTAGCAACCTTCGCCCTGGAGCGTCTTATCGTATATGATCTGGGAAGAATGCTGGAATCGTTCGCCGGTTCGGTCGTTCGCAGCCGCACGGGACAACGCACACAACAGCTAGACGAAAGGGTGATGTGAATCTGGGCCGGATTGTACCACTGAGCGCGTTGTGTCTGCTTCTGGCGCTGGCCGTGGAGTTGCCGGCCCAGGGTCCGCCTGCCGATCAGGGAACCGCCGAGGAACCTGCCGCCGCCACCCCGGCTCCGTCCCCCGTGGAGTTGACCCCGGCGACCGAGTATCCGCGAAGCCCCAACGGGTTCTATCGCGGGAACGTCCGGGACAAAGGTGGACCGGTTCTGGGGTTCTACCTGAATCTCGTCCGGTTGTTTCCGATCCTGGGGTTGTTCTTTCTGTGGACACACACGACCACCTGGGCCGATGAAGATGGCCGATCGCTGAAGCTCAATGCCGACCTGTGGAATTCCCTGTTGATTGCCTCGGGGGTGTTCGGGTTTGTGCTCGTGTTGTGCGTCCCGATGTATCCGTTGGGGCTGTTGCTGATGGCGCTGGCCTACGGCGTGCCGCTGGGGCTGTACATCCACGAGCGGAACGACCGAGTACCCGAATCGGGCAAAGTGATGACGCCGGCCCATATTCAGTCGCTGATCATCCGGGGAGCGGCGCGGCTGGGATTCAATCTGGCTCCGTCCGGCAAGAGTTGCGACTCGGCTCTGGGCCCTCCGATCCGCTTCATCGGCAAATCGGGCAATCGGGAAGAAGACTCCCGCGCCAAACAGGCGGAGAAATCGCGCGGCTTCGTCGCCGCCAAGGAATTGATCTACGACGCCATCCTGCGTCGCGCCACGGACGTGCATTTGGAACCCAAAGAAGACGAGTTCGCCGTCCGCTACCGCATTGATGGCTTGATGTTCCCCACCGAGGCGTTCGACCGACCGATGGGCGAGTCGATCATCAACATCTTCAAGGTGCTGGGGGCGATGGACATCACCGAGAAGCGCAAGCCCCAGGATGGAAGTTTTCGCGCCGAGCTCGAAAAACGGCTGATCGACTTTCGCGCCGCCTCGCAGGGAACCCGCGACGGCGAAAAGATGAGCCTCCGCATCCTGGATCAGGCGAATTCCGTGAGCCGCCTGGCGCAACTGGGATTTCGCAAGCAGATGCAGGAGCAGCTCAAAGAGGTCATCAATCAGCCGCACGGACTGCTTCTGAGTTGCGGTCCCACCGGCGCGGGAAAATCGACCACGCTCTACGCGGCGCTCAACGAACTGGACGCCTTCCAGCAGAACATCATCACCGTCGAGGATCCGGTCGAATACAAGATCCCCAACGTGACGCAGATCGAAGTCAACGCCAAGGCGGGGAACACGTTCCCCAACGCGCTCCGCAGCATCCTCCGCCAGGATCCCGACGTGGTCATGATCGGCGAAATCCGGGATGCAGAGACGGCGAAGATCGCCTGTCAGGCGGCGAACACCGGGCACATGGTCTTTTCCACAATCCACGCCAACGACACGATCAGCGCGCTGTATCGACTGATCGATCTGGGGGTCGAGCCGTTTCTGATGTCGTCGGCGCTGTCGGCGATTCTCGGGCAGCGGCTGGTGCGCAAGTTGTGCGACACGTGCAAAGAGGCCTACACCCCCAAGCCCGACCTGCTCAAGCAAGTCGGCCTTCCCGCCGAAAAGATCGACGCCTTTTACCGCCCCCCCACCAAGCCCGAAGGGATGTGTCCCGACTGCAGTGGCATCGGGTACAAGGGGCGGCTGGGGGTGTTTGAACTGCTGATCATCAACGATCGCCTGCGGGACATGATCCGCGAGAACGCTCCAGTGAGCGCCATTCGCGCCGAAGCCCGTAAGAACGGCATGCTTTACATGAAAGAAGAGGGCCTGCGCCTGGTTGTGAAGGGGGTCACTTCGCTTAAGGAGATGCAGGAGAACGTGAAATGACCCTGGTGTTCCCCGCAATCTGATTTTCCCATTCGTGATCTCGCGGAGTCGGCACAATGCGCCGAATCCGCCGTTGGCAATCATCCCATGGAAGCGCTGTTCGGTCTGATCCTGTTGTTGATTCTGGGGGCCGTCACCTGGTGCGTCGCCAGCGAAGGGGCCTGGGGCGCCGCACTAATGCTGGTGACGGTCATCTTCGCCGGGCTGCTGACGATGAGTTTCTTTGAGCCCTTGGCAGCGACCCTGGAAGACAAGGGACCGGGGGCCTTTCGTCCCTATGCCGACATCACCGCCTTCATGGGGCTGTTCGCGCTGTTCACGTTTCTGTTGCGGCTGGGGACTGATTACCTGGCCCCCAACGACGTCCAGGTCGATGCGCGCGTGTACCACGCCTTGCGGTGGCTGTTTGCCCTGGCCACCGGTTACACGACCGTGGCGATCCTCCTCACTGCGCTCCATACGGCCCCCTTGCCGCGGAAGTTCATCGGGTTCCAGCCCGAAAGCCGCAACCTGTTTGAATTCGCCGCTCCCGATCGGCAGTGGCTGGGGTTCGTCCAGCATGTCTCGGAAAAGATTCTGATGACCGGGCGAATTTTTGACGGACCGGTATTCGTGGTCAAAGATGGAGAACAGGACTTCGAACAGAAAGTGTGGCCGTCGTTTCCGATTCGTTACGCGACCCGTCGCCGCGAACTGGAAGCAGGGGGTGGAGGCGCGCGCAAGGTCGGTGCTCCGTCCGGAGGTTCCGGGAGCGCCCCGGCGGCGCCGAGCGGACCGGGAGCGACGCCGGCGTTCTGAACGGGGTTGCGTTGCGAGCTCCGTTGGAAGATTGAGCTGGGGCCACGGCGATTCGCCAAACTGCGGCGAAGCCAGCCAAAATCGAGCTTGGCCTGTGACAAGGCATCGCGTTTTCAGATTGCCAGCGGATCCGTTCACCTCCCTGCGGCTTCAGACTTTTGCCCCGGCCTGCCCCCGGCCATTGACCGGTGGACGTTTCGCGCTGACGGATTTTTTTTGGGAAAATCCCTTGACGGCGCCTCGCAGAATTGTATTATTGAGTTAATACAATATGCGCGGCCCGTCGCCGCCTCCTTTCCTGAGCCAGTCTCATGCACATCCACATCTCCGCCGCCGACGGCGTCCCGATCTACCTGCAGGTCGTGCATCAGATCCGCTACCAGATCGCCTCGGGGCGGCTCAAGGCGGGGGAGGAACTCCCCCCGATCCGCGTCCTCGCGGAGCGCCTGGTGATCAATCCCAACACGGTCGCCCGCGCTTACCGCGAGCTCGAAGCGGCCGGACTGGTGGAAAAGCGTCGCACCGCCGGGACGTTCGTCTCCGATCAGGGTTCGCCTCTGGCCCGCCGCGAACGGCTGCGGATTCTCGCCGACCGAATCGACGCCCTGCTCGCCGAAGCGGAGCAATTGTCGATTGCCTGGGACGACGTTGTGAAACTTGTCCAAGAGCGCCATGCCGCGCTGCACACTTCCCGTTCTCTGGAATGACCCCATGTCCGATCCCTTTCCTGCGCCCGCCGGGCCGATTGTCGAGATTCACCGTGTCTCCCGCCGTTTCGGCGACAAGCAGGCGTTGCATGAGCTGTCGCTGGTCGTTCCTCGCGGAGGAGTCTTTGGACTCATTGGGGGGAACGGCGCCGGCAAAACGACCCTGATCCGGCACCTTCTGGGAATGCTCCGCCCCCAAACCGGGACGGTCCGTGTGTTTGGCCTGGATCCGGTGGAGAACCCGGTCGGAACGCTCGGACGCATCGGGTATCTGTCGGAAGATCGCGATCTTCCCGACTGGATGCGAGTCGGCGAACTGATGCGCTACACGCAGTCGTTCTTCCCGCAGTGGGATGCGGCGTACGCCGAACAATTGCGGGAGGCGTTTGACCTCGACCCGAAGGCCCGCGTCAAGACCCTCTCGCGCGGCCAGCGGGCGCGGATGGGACTGTTGGCGGCGCTGGCCCACCGGCCGGACCTCCTGGTGCTGGATGAACCCTCGTCTGGTCTGGACCCGGTGGTCCGCCGCGACATTCTGGGAGCGATCATCCGCACGATCGCCGACGAGGGGCGGACCGTCTTCTTTTCATCACACTTGCTGGATGAGGTGGAGCGCGTCGCTGATCGGGTGGCGATCATCCACGAGGGGCGGATTCTGCTGGCGGCGCCGCTGGACGAGATCAAAGAGTCGCACCGCCGGGTGACCTTGCGTTTCGAGCAACCGCAGGAGCGGGCGCCGGCTCTGGTGGGAACCCTCGCCAGTGAAGGAGCCGGGCCGGAATGGACCTACCTGTGCAGCGGGGAGAGCCAGCAATTGCGGCGCGCGGCCGAAGCGCTGGGAGCCCAGGTGGTCCAGGACGCGGCACTGTCGCTGGATGAAATTTTCGTTTCCCGGATTCAGGGGTAGGAGAAACACGCCATGCGCTCAATTCCCGCGACGATGGTCTGGGAGACGCTGCAACGGGGCAAGTGGACGTTTTTGGGGGCGTTCCTCACCGCCAATTCACTTCCCGCGCTGATCACCGGATTGTTGAGTTATGAAGGGGCGCTCCAGGAGGTCGACCGGGTCACGCTGATGATCCATGTCAATCTGGTGCTCATCAATGGGATGGTCTTTGGCGCCGCGCTGCTCTCAGCCGCGGGGCATCCGTTGCGGCTTTCGACCTATCCGGTGTCGGCATCGTTCATCGCCCTCTGCCAGTTGATTCCGGCGATGGTTCTGATGGCTCTCGAGTATGTCCTGGCGGCGATGGTCTTCAACGCCGCGTTTCATGTCAACTGGCCGCTGTGGGGACCGGCCGCGTTCTTGGCCGTGGGGCTGGCGCTGGTGGCCGCGATTGGCTGGACCGCCCACAAATCCCCCTGGTATCTGTTTGTATTCCTCGCGCTCTCGATGGTGTTGGTTGGCATCTGGTTTCACAGTCGGTACGGTCTGATTCCGGGGACGGGCCCCTTGCGGATGTGGCCGGAAGTCACTCCCTGGGAAGCGTTGACCATGCTGGCCACGGCGGCGGGAGCGTATCGGCTCGCCGTCTTCGGCATCGCGCGGACGAGGTGTGGAGAATTCCTCGGGACGCCGCGTCTGTTCCATTGGCTGGGAAAACTGCTCGATCCGGCACCGGCGTTTGGGGCGCCATTCTCCACTGCGGCCCGCGCGCAGTTCTGGTTCGAATGGCGACAGAAGGGGTGGGCCATCCCGGCGGAAGTGCTGTTTGTGGTCCCCATGGGCCTGCTGCTGTGGCTGCTCTTCAACCGCGATCCCCGCGCGTTGTACGATGGGATGCTCGCGGGGGGGGCCTGCCTGCCGATTGGAGCAGCGCTGGTGGGGTTGTTCCTGGGCAATGTTGGCCCCAGCGACGGAAAGATCGTCATGGGGCATTTTCTGGCGACGCGCCCCATGACGAGCCTCGAGATGTCGCGGATCATGCTCAAGACCGGCGCCCTAAGCGCCTTGATCGGATGGCTGTTGTGGGGGATCGCCTTTCTGACGATTGCCGGGCTGCTCATCATTTCGGGGAAACTCCCTGAAACTGCTCAACTTCGGGATTTGTGGTACCTCCCCGGCATCCTCCTGTGTACCTGGCTGGGGGTTTCCCTCCCCGCCACGGTCGTGCAAACCGGGCGCGGTGCGCTGCTCATGACGTTGTTTTGCGGGATCCCCAGCACCCTGATCGCCTGGTCGTTGTTTGGAAAGTTCACATTCGAAGGCTATCCGCAGAGTCTGATGCAGTTTCACCAAGTCTCGATGGTTGTGGCGGGACTCGCGGCCATCGCCGGGACTGGCTGGTTGTACCTCCGAGCCCGGCGGCGGCGGCTCATCCACAGCGCCACCCTGTACAGTGCGGCCGGGCTGTGGCTGTTGTTGTCGGCCATCGCGCTGAACATCGGCTGGTGGACCGGCCAATGGCCAATTCCGGTCTCGATCGGCCTGACGGGAGGGCTGGCGTTGGCCGCGCTTCCCCTGGCTGGTGCCCCCCTGGCGCTGACGTGGAACCGAAACCGCTGAGCGATCTGTGTTTCGGTTGCAAGTCGGGTTGGACGAATTGAACGACGATTTGGCGAGATTTTGAAATCCAAGTCGGAATCTTGTACGGCCCCACCCGATTTCCCCCACTATTCTCTGAAATGGATCGGTTCCCGCCGATTTTCTCGGTTTCCGCGGGCGTTTCGCCAATGGAAATCGAGCAATCTTGCCCCTGGCCTGCGAGCAGACGATGCGACTGACACTTCGAACCCTGTTGGCCTATCTCGACGACATCCTCGAAGCGGAACAAGCCCGCGAAATCGGCGAAAAGCTCAATGAAAGCAGCCTGGCTTCCTCCCTGGTCAGTCGCATTCGCGAGGTCATGCGCCGCAGGCGGCTGACCGCCCCCACCCTGTCCGGACCCGGCGTCGGGATCGATCCCAATACGGTTGCGGATTACCTTGACAACACCCTCCCTCCCGACGGCGTCGCCGACGTCGAGAAGATCTGCCTGGAATCCGACGTTCACCTGGCGGAGGTGGCGGCCTGCCATCAGATTTTGACGCTGGCGTTGGGTGAGCCGGTCGAGATTCCGTCGCAAACGCGCGAGCGAATGTACGCACTTGGACCAGCCGCCGCGCGGCTGGCCATGGAGCCCCCTGTCGGATCGCGCCGCGCCTCGGGAGTCTCGTCGGACGAGCTCCCCAGCGAAGCAGTGGAGGATGTGCTCAGTCAGGCGGAATCGGCGGGAAGGGATCCCCTGGCAAACGGCTCAGACTCGATGGTTCCAGCGTCTCCCCGTTTTGTGGCAGATGCCTTCCAGGGGGGACTTCCGGGGCATCTGCAGCCTGCCACTTCCTGGAAGAAGATCCTGTCTTATGTGGCGGTCGCCGCCGTTCTCGTGGTGTGGGGCATTCTGACGCTCGAGAAGTCGCCATTTTCCTCGAAGGGGACTGCCCCGTCCGGACAAAGCGGCGATGGAGGGATTGAGCTCGCCCAGGCCGATCTTCCGGGAGACGACCTCAGCGAGGAGTCCGACCTGGCGCCGCAACAGGAGCCGGAGGCGGTCGCTATTGAGCCCGAATCCGCCACACGCGCCGGATCGCGCGTCGACTTGGCGCAGCAGCATGGAGCATTGGAAGGAGACGAGTCTACGGACGAACCCGCCGGTCCCTTCAGGCGGAACAAACCCCGGAGTCAGCCCACCCAGCGCCCCGTTCCGGCAGAGCCCGCCGACACCGAGCCAGCGGACGAGCCAGTTCCGCCTCCGGCGGAGCCGCTTCGTCCGACTCCCCCAGTCAAATTCGCCTCCACGGAAGGAGTCACCCTGCATTTTTCCGAACAAGAGTCGCAGTGGAAGGTGCTGGCCCCTCGGGCGCACATCCATGCGGGGGACGAACTGGCGGTTCCGGAACCGTTCGAGTGTCTGCTGGAATTTGAAGACGGGAGAGGCCGCGCGATGCTCAACGGGCGGACTGCCGTCCGTTGGCTTCCCGCTGATGAATCGGGACGAATGAGTCTTCTCTTGCGGCGCGGGCAGGTTGTATTTCGCGCGTTGCCCGCGGATGGGGGAGATCGTCCACTCCGGTTGGCGGTCTACCTGGCGGACCAGCTCTGGCAAGTGGAGTTGTCTCCCGGTTCGACCTGCGGCATCGAAGTCATTCCCTTTGAACCGACGAAGTTTGAGCAGGAGCTCCCCACCGCTGGACCTCACGGCGGCATCTACGTGGGAGAAGGCAAAGTCGCCCTCGTCCGACCTGGGGGGGGAGACGTGACCATCAACGGCCGGGGATGGCTCCAGTTGCCGCCGGTTGGGGAGAATCCCCCCCTGCTGGCCCTTCCCCGCTGGCTTGAGCCGCAGACGCTGTTGCGGGCCGAAAAGCAGTCGTTCCTGCAATTCGAGAAGAAATTCAGCCGAGACGAAGCGATCGACCTGTCGTTGCCAGCCGTGGCCGACGACCACAACCCAATCCTGGCGCGGCTGGCGACGGAGTGTCTGGGACTGCTGGAAAACTACGGTCCGCTGGTAAGCGTGTTGCAGCGCTCGCACCACGAGGAAGTCCGCCGCGCGGCGATTACCGGACTGCGGATGTGGCTTCCGCGGCAGCCCGAAAACCGGGAATTGTTGCGGGCGGAACTGGCCAAGGTGTATCAACCCGACGATGTCGACGTCGCGTACGCCCTGCTGTGGGGCTTCGATCAGGAGGACGCCCGGAGCAAAGAGACCTCGCTGAAGCTCCTGGAATGGATGGGGCATCCCGAAGCGTCGATCCGGGAACTGGCGTTTGCCCAGGTCCACCGCCTGACCGACAAAACGCACGACTACCGCGCAGGGAACCGCCCGCTGCAACTGCAATCTTCTTTGAACAAATGGCGGCAACACATCCAGAAGGAAGGGGCGCTGCTCTCTCCCAAGGAAAAGTAGCGGATGCTGAGTTTATCCCTCGCATGATTCGTCAGCCGGAAACGATTCGGCTATAATATGGCGTGGCAGGAAACCAATGGGGTGTTCCGTAAACGCACAGAGGAGACGAATCATGAGAGCATTGTGGACCTGGTCGCTGTTGGGCGTGCTGTGTCTGTCTGGGCTGATCGTCCATGCGGATGACAAAGCGGTGGCGAAAGCAGGAGAAAAGGCCCCGGAATTCAAGCTCAAAGGATCCGACGGCAAGGAGTATTCGCTCAAGCAGTTTGCCGGCAAACAGGCGGTCGTGATCGCCTGGTTCCCCAAGGCGTTCACTGGCGGCTGCACCGCCGAGTGCATGTCGATGCGCGATCATGGCGAGGAAATCCGCAAGTTCGACGTGGCGTATTTCACCGCAAGCTGCGACGAGGTCGACAAGAACACCGAATTCGCCAAGTCGCTCAAGCTCGATTTTCCGATTCTCAGCGATCCCGAAAAGAGCGTGGCCAAAGCCTATGGCGTCGTCCATGAAGGACGCGAAGTGCCGGAACGCTGGACGTTCTTCATCGATAAGGAAGGGGTCGTCAAGCACATCGAAAAGAAGGTGAATACCAAGACGCACGGCGAGGATGTCGCCAAGAAACTGGCCGAGCTGGGTGTGGAACAGAAGAAGTAACGGCATGTGGAGGCGTTTTCGGCACTTTCTGGAGATGATTCGCTTCAGCCACACGCTGTTTGCGCTCCCGTTTGCGCTGCTGGCGGCGTGTCTGGCGTGGCGGCAGAATCTGCGGGAGGAGCATCCGTTCCGCTGGCAAGAACTGGCGGGGATCCTGCTGTGCATGGTCTTCGCCCGTTCTACTGCGATGGCGTTCAATCGGCTGGTCGATCGGCGGCTGGACGCGCGGAATCCGCGGACCGCCGGGAGACACATTCCCGCCGGGCTGCTGAGCGCCTCCAGCGTGGCGGCGTTTTGCGTCCTCGGGGGGATCGCGTTTGTCGCCTCGACGTTACTGTTCCTCCCCAATCGGTGGCCGTTGTGGCTCTCGGCGCCGGTGCTGGCTTTTTTGTGTGGCTATTCCTACGCCAAACGGTTCACCGTCTGGTGCCATTATTGGCTGGGGCTGGCGCTAATGCTCTCGCCGCTGGCGGCCTGGATCGCAATTCGGGGGGAAGTGGCGCTCCCCGCGCTGTGGCTGGGATTGGCAGTGTTCTTCTGGGTCGGAGGCTTTGACATCATCTACGCCTGCCAGGACGCCGAATTCGACAAAAGCACCCGTCTGCGGAGCGTTCCCGCCTGGCTGGGAACCCCGGCGGCACTGAAGTTGGCCCTGGCCAGCCACGCGGCGATGCTCGTCTGTCTGGTCGGATTGTGGCAGACCGCCGAGTTGGGGCCGCTGTTTCTGGCGGGGATTGCTGCGGTCGGGGCGCTGTTGGCCTACGAGCATTGGCTGGTCCGGCCCGATGACCTGACCCGGGTCAATCTGGCATTTTTTCATGTGAATGCTGTGATCAGCATGGGACTGCTTGCGGTTGGTCTGATTGACGCCTGGATATTACACTGAACGAACCGTGACCATGAACTCCTCATCCGATTCCCAAATTCGCGCCATCGCCTCCCGCATTGAAGCGGGGGAACGGGTCAGTTTTGACGACGGGGTGTACCTGGCGGAGCGGGCTGACCTGTTGACACTGGGAAAACTGGCCAATCTTGTCCGCGAGCGCAAAAACGGCAACTACGCCTACTACAACACCAACATCCACCTCAATCCGACCAACGTCTGCGTCTACCGCTGCGTCTTCTGCGCGTTTCGGTCGGATCTGAAATCCTCCAAGGCGTACACGTTCGACGGCGACGCCATCCGCCAGCGTGTGGCCGAAGCCAGAGCTCTGGGGGCAACGGAAATCCACGTCGTGGGGGGATTGCACCACCAGAAGCCGTTTGAATGGTACGTCGACGTCGTCCGCACGATCCACGAGGCGTGGCCCGAACTGCACATCAAAGCCTGGACCGGGGTGGAGATCAACTGGTTCAGCTTTCTGTCGAAAAAGCCGGTGCGGTGGGTGCTGGAGCAGTTGATCGACGCGGGACTGGGGAGCATGCCGGGAGGAGGGGCCGAAATCTTCCACCCCGAAGTCCGCGATCGCATCTGCGAGCACAAAGCCGACGCGCAGAACTGGCTCGACATCCATCGGACGGCGCACGAACTGGGGTTGCGGACCAACGCCACAATGCTCTACGGGCACATCGAAAAACCGTGGCACCGGGTCGATCACTTGTGCCGCCTCCGCGAGTTGCAGGACCAGACCGGCGGCTTTCAGACATTCATCCCGCTCGCCTTTCATCCGGAAAATACGGGACTGGATCACATTCCCAAACCGAGCGGCCTGACCGATTTGTCGGTAATGGCGCTCTCCCGGATCATGCTCGACAATTTCGACCATGTCAAGGCGTATTGGATCATGCTGGGTGAAAAGATCGCTCAGGTGGCGCTCAGCTTCGGTGCCGACGATTTGGATGGAACGGTGATCCACGAGTTGATTTACCACGATGCCGGCGCCAAGACCCCCGAAGGATTGACGGTGGAGCAAATCCATCGGATGATTCGCGAAGCGGGGCGCGTGCCGGTGGAACGCGACACCCTCTATCGACAGGTCCACCGCGATGGTCCTGCGGCGCAATGGCGAATCGGCGAACCGATTCGTGCGTTGCTCCCGGCCTGACCCTCGGTTCCGTTGATCGCTGTCTGCAAGCCATCGTCGTCCGTTCCAGACGCCATTGCAATTTCTCGCAGGTTTCCGCCATGTCCGACCCTTTGCCGCGCACCACGAACCGCACGCTTCAATTCGATCATGGCCAGGCGATCGGCATGAGCCATCGCTGGCGGCAGGGGCAATATTGTTCGATCCTCACCGAAGCGGGGATCGTCGGGTGCGGGATCTACGATCTGAAAACCCCCGCCGAGTTCGGTCAGGCAATCGCCATTGCCAAAGGAACTCCCGCCCAGCCGCTGACTGAGCCGGAGGATCTGCTCACCGCCAAGATCGTAGGGCTCACCCCCAAAGCGGAATCGTTCGGCATCCGGGTCGGCATGACCGGACGCGAGGCGGTGGAAATCATGCTCCAGCACTGATGGGATCATCAGTCCGCGGCGGTCGCGCAGTGCCGCCCAGTTCCCGTTTCCTGCGCGTTCCAGAGCGCCGCGAATTCGTTCGATGAACACCTCCGACAATCCACCGATTTCCGTTCGCGGGATCGATCACGTCACCCTGGTGGTGGCCGATCTCGAACGGGCCGCAGCGTTTTATGTCAATCTGTTGGGGATGCAGCGCGTCGAGCGTCCGGGATTCACGTTTCCGGGGCTGTGGTTTCAGGCGGGAAAAACGCAGATCCACCTGATCCTGCAACACGACAACTCCGGTCCCGCGGGCTGGCCGGACGCTCCTCCTGGCGCGGGAGCGGGACGGGTCTCGCACTTTGCGTTCGAAGTGGCCGACTGCCCCGCCGCGGTGGAATGCCTCAAAGCCGCCGGGGTCCGCATCCGGGGAACGGGCCTGCGTCCCGACGGCTACTTCCAGACCTGGTTCTACGATCCCGACGGACATGTCGTGGAGTTGTTCTCGCGGCTGCCGGTGTCAAGCTGACGTCCATTCATTCGTCACTTTCAACGGCGCTTGATTCCCCTCCTCCGGATTGCCGAATGTATCGGCTCTTTACAGCTTTACGACGGCCTCGACATCCCCCATCTCAAAGCCCCCTGGTGGGCACCAGACAAACTTCATTTTCAACCCATTGTCCTCCCGCTCTTGTCCAGCCTGTTCGCCGAGCATCGAATTGGCGGGAATCTCCACCTTCATATGTTCGTCAGCGCGGCAGGCAACGCTCAGAAGTACGGCGAATGCCGTCGTGAGGGACTGCCAGAGGCGGATACATAGGGAAGCCAAGATTAGTTCACCGATGATGGTTGGCTCAATGGCTCCGAATGATCCGCAGCCTTGGGAATTCCGCCTCCAATGCGCCAATTCTCTCCGCGGTCACCTGCGTGCCAGTCAGATCGAGAGTTGTCAAATTGGACCATCCGCGCAGTTGAGCCAGCCCGTCGTCGGTGATCTGCGTACCGTTCAGCGACAGCTCCCTCAGAGTCGTCCAGTCCTGCAGATGTGCAACGCCCGCATCAGTTATTGCAGTCCCATTCAGGTCCAAGTGGCTCAGTCCAGGAACCCCATCGAGATGCGCCAGCCCCAAATCGGTCACTTGCGTGCCCCTCAGAGAGAGGGCGCTGAGGGATGGCAAGCCGAGTAGATGAACCAGTCCGGCGTCCGTGATCTGTGTCCCGTTCAGATTGAGCACCGACAGAGATTTCAATCCCCGCAGGTGGGTTAGGCCCGCATCAGTCACCTGTGTGTCGCAGAGAGAGAGCTCGATTAGGGATGTCAATCCCTGCAAATGAGCCAAGCCCGCATCCGTGATCTGCGTGCCGTCGAGTAGCAGATATTGCAAGTTTGTCATCCGCTGCAAATGGACCAGACCTCCATCGGTAACCGGTGTCTCGTCCAGATGCAACCGAATCAGGTGCGGCAATCCCTGTAGATGAACCAGCCCGTCGTCGGCAACTCTCTTTCCCTCCAGATTGACAAACCGAATCTTGTCGAAAGGCTTCATCCAATCATCACCGACCACGCCGCGCAGCCACTTCGGTCCCACCTGGACCTGTCCGACAGTTCTTCCCAAGCGTTCGATCTGGCGAATTGCCACGTGCTGGCGGTATACGGGCAGGCCCATGCGGATCGCAATCGCCAGTACGATCAGGGTCAGCATCCCCTGCAGGAGACGATGAGGGCGCGGCAACGAGTTGGCAAAGCGGCGGGCGTCGGAGTCATTCATGCCAAACCTGCGAGAATGGTCTGCCGGAAGTCTGCGCTCGGAGTCGTGGCCGACGACACCAGAATCAATGTGAATGAGTGGATTTTACCGATCCCCTTCCGAAATCACCAGATCTCTCCGGATCTCGATCGAGGCATCCGCGCCGCAGCCATTGCCCGAACCAATGGCGAAAGTGACGGAAACAGGAGAACACCGAGATCACAACGAAGCCGGATGGCCGCGACCAAAATGAAGAATTGAACACGAGGACGATGCGCCACTCCGGCCACATGCAGAAAAACCGATCACGGAGGCAACGGACATGCCGGGGTTGTGAAGTCAGCAGGTGGAATCAGGAGGGGATGGAGAAGGCAGAAAAATCTCCGGCAGAACAATAGCGATGTTGTGACGCATCAGCTGTCGTCCGCCGAAGGGCGCTTCGCCTTTCGATTTTGATTTTCATGGCGCGGCTCACCTCGGCGCGGTGCAGAGAACACAGCGCGGCCTGGGGCCGCAACCAAAGGGAAAAAAAATTGAACAGAAGGGCGCAGAGGAAGCAGAGACATTTCGTCCGGGACATGCGGTGTACTCAGGGTGAAATTGGTTAGGACGCTGATCTTCCTCGACGCGGCCGAAGCGTGCATACTTCTCTGCTTCCTCTGCGTGCTTCTGTTCCCCTTTTGTTTTGACCTGTGATTGAACATTTCGGACTGAGAATTTCTTCTTGCCATAACAAGATTCTGCCGGATTGCGGTGCAGTGAGAATCTGGCACGGCATTCAAATCGACCCCGTGAACGGTCCGAGCGATTAGCCGGGGTTGAGCGAAGCGATACCCCCGGAAACCAGAACCAATGTTCAACAGCACCCCGGCAGGGGTGCCAGCAGCGACGCCAGATGATTCGTTCGTGCCGTAACGAGACGAGACGAGACGAAACCAGCCGTCCTGCCACCCCTACCGGGGTGGACGATGCGAAAAGCTCATCCGGGGGGTATCGTCCGTTGACACGGACTCAACCCCCGGCTAATCGCTTTCACGCCTCCGGCGTGCGGAGTTCAGGCTACGCCGAATGGGGGCGCCACACCAGCAATTCCCCTTTGCCGGGGACGGAGGTGT
Source organism: Planctomycetales bacterium (assembly GCA_046152955.1). Classification (GTDB taxonomy): domain Bacteria; phylum Planctomycetota; class Planctomycetia; order Planctomycetales; family Planctomycetaceae; genus SIAF01. Next base: position 22,015 of record JBJXGA010000131.1, read on the forward strand.
CGCCGCTGTAGCGGTCGTAGGTTCCCTCGCTCGGATCGTGGGGGAGCGACCAGCCCAGGGTGGCTTGCAGATGGCGGGCGTAGACCCGGACGAAGTCGGGGTTGTAGGCACAGGCATACGGAAACGTCGGCAACAGTTGCAGCGGCTTCAACGAGATGATCGTCCCGCGGATCATCCAGGCGCCGGTCCTGAGTTCGGCGCCGCTGCCGAGGATGATCGTCCCCCCTTTCATCTGCAGCCCGGCGAAATCCCGGACAAGCCCTTTGACCAGGATTGTCCCGCGGCGCATCCGCATTCCGATTTCCAAACCGGCGGTTCCGTCGATCACGACCGTCCCGCCGCGCATTCCCCGCATTCCGCCGCGATAGGCGGCCCCCACCTGGCCGCCGGCATTCCCGCGGATGTGGATCATTCCGTTTTGCATCTCGGCCCCCACCCAGTCGGAGGCGTTGCCGGTGACCTCAATCGATCCGCCGCGCATCAGAGCCCCCAGGTGCATTCCGGCATGCCCCTCGACAACGATGCGGCCGCGCGACATGCCGCGCCCGATCCACTTGATCCGGCTGGCGTCGCCGCGGATGCACAGTTCGTCTCCCAATTCCCCTTCCACGGTGAAAAAGTCATCGACACGGCGTTGACGTTTTCCCAGAAAGATCGGGAGCGCGCGGATCGCGGCCTGGTCCAGCCCCACGAGATGGTCGGGGGAGAGAATTTCCGCTTCGAGCGGAACCGGTGGAGGCTCTTTGAGTGTGAAGACAAGCATCGTGAAGGCGTGGGAGCGGGGGATCGGCCCTTCAAAGGGTTGATGGATCAGGTGGTCTTCTGGTAGGCGCAGTCTGCCAGTTGCAGGCCGTGGACCCGTTCCATGTCGACCGGGTAATTCTCGAACGACATCGTGTATTGCTCTTCGAATCGATCGCGGAGGTAATCTTCGATATCGGCATTGAAGTGCGGCTGGACGACAAACTCGTGCCCGTTGTCCAGATTGCGAATCTGCCCCTCCTCGACCGCCAGTTCCCCCGCCTTGATCACGTACCGCGGGTAACGGAACATCAAATCGCCATCGGGCTTTTCATTGTAGAGCGCCAAATCGGCATCGGCGCCAATCCCCAGGTGCCCTTTCTGCTTCAGGCCCAGCGCGCGGGCGGGCCCCGCGCTGGTGATGATGGCGATTTCGCTGAGGGTGTACTCGCGGTCGATATCCGCCAGCACGATTCGACTGAGCGCCGCTTCCGGAAGAGCGCGGACCCGCTCCCGCCGGAAATCGGCATTCATCAACAGGTGAATGATCTCGGGATAGCGCCAGAAGCAGGCGCCATTGGGATGATCGGTGGTCAGGAAAATCCGCCACGGGTCGTTGATCAGCAGCAACAGTTCCAGGCCAACCGCCCACTGGACCGCATTGACCAGATTGCTCCCTTTGTATGTGTAGGGGACGATGCCGCAGCCGGTTTCGTTTTCGACGTCGAGGTTGCCCCATTTGCGTCCGGTGAGCTGGTACAGCAGGTGCTGCCAGGGACCATCGGCCGTGATCGTCACCGAATTGCCGAACAGCACGGCGCCGGCGTCGCAGGTGAGGTTGGGGTGGGCGTTGAAATACTCAGCAAGCTGCACTGTCTCGCTCCGCATGTTGTGCCAGTCGTCTCCCCCGTAGGCGTGAAATTGCAGGTGCGCCATGTGCGCGCGGTTCCCCTCCAGCAATTTCATCGTCTCCAGCGTCGTGGAGATGTTGCCGGGAGTCCCCAGGTTGTTGCAGTGCAGATGCATGGGGTGCGGCAGCCCCAGTTCGTCGCACATCCGAGCCAGGTTCGAGACGATCACCCCCGGAGTGACTTTGCTGTAGCCGGGAATCGGGGAGTGGACCTGTTTGGCGTCTTTGCCCCATTTCCAGGCGGTGACCCCCCCGGGATTGACCGCTTTGACCCCATAGACTTTGGCGGCGGAGATCATCCAGGCCAGGACGTCGCGAGCGCGCTCGTATTCTCCCGCTTCCAACAGATCGAGCATCAGCTCGTTGTTGGCCATCAGGAGGCAGCACGCCTTGTCGACGATGGGGGTGTCGCGGAGCTCTTCGTGGGTGTGCTTGGCGGACATCACCGGGACGGCGGCTTCCACAACGGTCGTGTAGCCCATGCCGGCATAGAGGTAGCCGGTGGCGAAGGTGGTGGGAGTCGGTCCGCCGATTCCCATGCGACGATCGGCGGTGTGCAAAAACTTCACCGCCTCGCGCTGATTCTCGGGAGTCAGCGCGCGGGCAAAATTCAGCGCCGCTCCGGCGACGTGCGTGTGGATGTCGACGCCGCCGGGAAAGATGATCAGCCCCGCGGCATTGATCGTCCGCCCCCCCTGCACGTCGGCCACGATGCGGCCGTCCTGAATGCAAATGTCACGGATTTCCCCGTGGATGCCGTGCGCCGGGTCGTAGACTTTGCCGCCTGTTATCCGAAGCATGTCGTCTCCGAAATTGTCCCTGAAAAAAATCCCATCGCTAGGCCACTTCCGAGGCGCCCACCTGCGGGCCGGGGAGCCAGGGGGGGCGCTTAGCCACCGCCAGCGCGATGCGGCGGACCACCTCTTCGTCACTGGGGTAGGGAGACTTGAGGATCGGCCGCAATGGCAACGGCACTTCATCCATGCGGTACACTGTCCCGGGAGAACTGATCCCGGTGGGGGCGGTGGTGATGTGGACCCGCGCCAATTCGCTCGTGTTCGTCACCTTGGGATCCAGGACGATCGTCGGGACGCGCGCCAGGGTGTCGATCCCCGGCTGAGGCATCGTCGCTCCGGGGTCGGCCCCCAGCACCAGCGCCGCGTCAATGTCCCCCCGCACCAACAGGTCCACAGTGGAGAATTCTCCCGGATTGAATCGGGGAAATCCGCGGCACAGATTGATCCCGAAGGGATATCCGGTCGTCCAGCGGAGCACCATGTCGGCCCCCGCGACGTTGCCATGCCCGCGCATGGGCATGGCGACGAATTTGGTGAAGGCGTTCATCTCGGCGGCCATCGTCAGGATTGACGCCGAGTTCATGTGCTTGCCGCGGGTCATCGACAACCCCATGCCAAAAAAGATGACGCCGAACCGACAGCGCTTCATGCGGTCGGCCAGATCCTGGAGCTGCTCGATCGAAAGACCGGTCTGGGCAATCAGTTCCGGATCGACGCGCTGCCCCTTGATCAGGGCGCGGAGCGCGGTGATCGCTTCGAAGTCGCGGCTGGGACGGACTTGCAGGAAGATGTCCGCCGCCTTGGCGCTGGGGGTTTCCCGAATGTCGACCAGAACCATCGTTCGCCCCTTGCGCCCCTCCGGGACGAACTTCCCCTTCTGCATGATGGTGTATTTGGTGAAATGCCGGGGGTGGCACTCCGCGGGGTTTCCCCCCCAGTAAATGATCAAATCGGCTCGGTTCTTGATTTCGCCGAGCGTGCAGGAGACCTTGCCACCCAACTGGGCGGCGATTTCGGTGGGACCGTGTCACAACGAGGTGTGGCTGTCGATCACCGCCCCGACTTTCTCGGCCAGCGAAACCGCCTCGCGCTGGGCTTCGCAGGTGACGTTGCTGAGGCCATACACCAGCGGCATGTGCGCCTCGTAAAGGTAGTGGGCCGCCGCTTCCACCGCCTCATCCACCGTCGCCTCTTTCCCGTCGATCAGCGCGTCGGGATAGAGTCGTTCGGCCGTGTGATTGAGAAACCAAGAGGTCCCCAGGCTGCACGCCGCCTTGGTTTTGACGATCTTGTCTCCCTCGGCGTGCAGTTCGATGTCGTCGCAGACGCAGCCGCAAAAAGTACAGGTCGCATGTTTGACAATAGTCAGTGTCATCGGTTCCCTTTCGCCCCAAAGCGGGGGGACGGCCGTTGGCCGCGCAGTTCATTTCGCAGTCGTGTCGATTCCACCCGGACCGGGCGGGACAACAAACGTTCAGCCCAGTTCGCGTCCCAGGCAGCTCCCTTTGATCCGTCGCGGCTGGTAGCGGCCGTTCTCGATCATCTCCCAGGCGCGGGGCTGATCCTCGGGGAGGGACTGGTCGGTGCCAGAACCGATTAGTTCAAGCGGCTTCGCGGAGTGAGGCAGCGGTGCGTTGGTCATCTGTTCCTCTTTCATAAAATGCGCCTGCCTGATGGCAGGCCGGTCATTCCCAATCACAATCGTCAGGCAGGAATATTTGCTGCTTGCGGCGGGAGAGCTTCCAATTCCACTTCCCAGCCTTTCGAGGTCGGCATCCCGGTTCCGTCGGTGGTTTGTCCCATCAGGCGACAGGTGGGAGGCCCATAGGGAACGAAAATGATGCCGGGGGGAACTTTCCCTTCTTTACAGAAAAATACCGCCTCGCCATTGTCCGAACGGACTTTGACGCTCCCTCCCGAGACGAGTCCCTCCGCCTGCATGTCGTCGGGATGCATGATCAACGTGTTGACCAGCGCCTGGTATTCCGGGCTGTCCTTGCCGACGTTGATCTGCTGCCCCTGTTTCGTCGTGCGACCCGCGTTCATGTAGTAGCGTTTGCCTGTCATCGGCCCCTTCCAGGGAAAAAATGAATGAAAGCCCCTCCCCGCTCCGGCAACCTGGGATCGCTCCCACTGGAACGCCCCAAGTGTAGTAGCCCCAGCGGGATAGGAACAGCGAACTCGATCTCCGCGTGATCTGCCCCCGGCTGACGATTGATCATGCTTCCGCCTCCACGTTGACGACGACGTTTTTGAACGCTGGCGTCTTGGACTCCGGATCGCAATCACGAGAAACCAGGACATTGGCCTCGGGACAATACATCATCACGTTGCCGGCGCGAATGTCGAATGGCCGGACCCGCTGGTAGCGCAGCTCCCCCGTCCGGCTCCGCACCCGCACCGGCTGATCGGCCTGGAATCCGCGGCGTTCCAGATCGCGAGGGTTCATCAAGACCACATCGCGGCGTTCCTGACCCCGATACAAGTCTTCCTCTTCGTATACCACCGTGTTGAATTGCCCTTCCGAGCGAATCGTCATCAGCCGGAATTCATCCTGATCGGGGCGGGGAAACTCCGGAATCGGCACGGCATGAAACCGCGCCTTGCCGCTCGGCGTGGGAAACGTCCCCCCCTCCATCCGCCGACCGGGAATGTGAAACTCGCGGCGTGTTTGTCCGATGTCGGCCACCCCTTCCAGTCCAGGGATCAACTCAGCCATCAGCCGCCGCACCGCGTCGTGGCTCTCCAGCATCCGCCAGTCAACGGAACCGCGAGTTCCCAGCACCCGCTCCCCCAGCGCCGTCAGAACCGAAACCTCGCTCCGCGGGCCGGCGTAACGCGCCGGGCCGCCGTCGCTCAATCGGACGAAACTGAACATTGATTCCTGTGTGGTCGATTGCGGCTCTTCGTCGCGCGGCAGGACCGGCAGCACGAACGTTTCGCGGCCGCGCCCCCAGGCATGCCCGGTGTTGAGTGTGGTGCTCAGGTAGGCGACGCAGCCAATTTTCGAAAGAGCCCTGGAGGCGAACGCGGCGTCTGGATTGCTTCCAAACAGATTGCCCCCCAGGCACAGAGCTGCGTCCATCTCCCCCCGCTCGGCCGCCTCGACGCAGGCCATCGTGTCCAGTCCCGGCGACGACGGGGCCGGAAGTCCCAGACGCTGCTCAAAGCGCTCCAGCATTCCCTTTTTCAATTGCGGCGACACGCCGACGGAGCCCATCCCCTGGACGTTGCTGTGGCCGCGAATCGGCATCAGCCCCGCCTGCGGACGTCCGACCATTCCGCGCAGCAAAGCCAGATTGGCGATCATTCGGACATTTTCCGTCCCGTGCCGATGGTGGGTGATCCCCATCGTCCAGCCGAAAACTGCATGCTTTGCCCCCACATACAGTTCGGCGATCCGCCGGATGTCACTCCGCGAGACCCCCGATGCCGCTTCAATCTCCTCCCAGGTCGTCCCCTCTAGTTGTCGCTGAAACTCCGCGAATCCCTCGGTGCAGCGGTGGATGAACTCGCCATCTTCGCCGCGCAGCGCGAGCACCTCTTTGGCGACTCCCGCCAAAAGAGGGATATCCCCTCCGATATGCGGTTGGACATAGAGGCTGGCGATTTGCGACCCGAACAGGAGGCTGCGCCAGTCGCTCGGAACGCGGAAATTCACCAGCCCCAATTCACGGGCCGGATTGATCACGACGACCTGCCCCCCCCGACGCCGCAAGCTCATCAGGCTCCGCAGCAGCCGCGGATGATTCGACGCCGGATTCCCCCCCAGCAGGATGTACAGATCGGACTGCTCCAGATCCTCCAGCCGGATCGTTCCGGTTCCAGCCCCGACGCTGGAGGTCAAACCCACGCCGCTCGCCTGGTGGCAATAATACGAACAGTTGTTGACGTAATTGGTCCCCAACAGCCGGGCAAAAAGCTGCAAGAGAAATCCCGCTTCGTTGGACGAGCGTCCGCTGGCGTAGAAAAAACTCCGCTCCGGACCGGCGTCGCGCAGTCTGCCGGACAAGCGCTCCAGCGCTTCCTCCCACTCGATGGGACGGTAGTGGGTGTCGTTAGGCCCGGCGTAGAGGGGAGTCACCAGACGGCCGCTCGTTTCGAGCTGCCGCGGCGTCATGGCCCGCAGTTCATTGAATCCGTACCTCGCAAAGAATTCCGGGGTGATTCCCGCTTGCATGTCGGAAACCATCGCCTGGAAGGACTTCTTGCAGACTTCGGGAAAATAGCCCCCTTCGTTGACCATACCCCCGAGCTGTCCCCCCATCCCCAGGGCGCAGGTCTTGCAGGCGTTCTTCGAGCGCATGGCGCGCCACAGCTTCCACCAGCCGACGCGGTGCGCCAGTCGGAACGTGTAGGCAATTGCCTTCCAGCCACCGCCGGAATTCAGCCTGTTCATGCAGCCACTCACCTCGTGGAATTACCGAGAGATTATGCGTTACGTCTCATCGGGAGTCCCCTGTGCTGCCGCTGGCAAATGGCGATGCGGCGTTCCGGCCAGAACGCGCGATGCCAAACGGCGGCGGCCACATACACCCAGGGACAGAGCCTGCGCTCTGACCGACGCTCCGGGGTATAGGCCTTGGATGGCATCGTTCCATCGACACGCAATTTTAACTGTCGCTCGCCGACGTTTCAATAGGCACATCCGGATTGCTCGGAGCATTGCCCGAAACCACCGCGACCTCGGGGGGCGCTGGTTCCGCCCCCGGCAGCGGGGGAAGAATCCAGATTTCCTGATAAGCCTGCGATTGCTCGGCCCGAAATCCATAGTGCCGCAGCAACTCGAGGATCGCCAGAAAGACCCCCACGATTTTGCTGCGGGAATTACTTCCGACGAAGAACGAGCTGAACGTTACCCGCTGCTCGGCCAGGACACGGGTCCGAATCCGATCAATGTAGACGGCGATCGGAGTGTCGTCATAAACGACGGTGGCGGGCGAGGATTCGGAGTTCTTGCGGAGAACTCGCGACAGGGCGCTCACCAGATCCCACAGTTCGACCTCGCGGATCAGATCCTGCGATGGGTCGCCGCCGGAGCGGGGCCGATCGTCGCTGAGCCGCGGAAACCGAAGCTGCCATTGCGCCGCATGGTCTTCCAGGAGCCGGGTGGCATCCCGAAATCGTTTGTATTCCAGAAGTTGCCTTACCAGGTCGGCGCGTGGGTCTTCGTCCGGCTCGATGACCTCCGGAGGCTCGTCGGGACCAGGGAGCGCCAGGCGACTTTTGATTTCCACGAGGGAGCTGGCCATGACCACAAAATCGCCAATCAGATCCAGGTCGAGGACCTGCAAGACTTCGAGGAATTCCAGGAATTTGGCGGTGATTTCGGCGATCGGCAGATTGAGGATATCAACCTCCTGCCGGCGAACCAGGTACAGCAACAGATCCAGCGGACCGGAGAAGCCCTCCAGTTCCACGCGGTAGTCGATTACCTCTGGCTGAGACATCGATTGCAACCTGTCCTCTAACGTGGGGCAGATTTTCCAATCTGCCGGTTCCTCACCGGGACGCCCCCCCTTGGGGATGCCCCGAACGGAATCCCCCCGGCTGGAAGGCCCAATCCGCACCATCGTTATCGTCGGAACCCGCGACCCAGGATGAACTCGAACCGGTTGGGCAAAATAGGGAATCCGGTCCGGCAGGCGAGGAGAAGTAGTCCCCCCGTAGCCGGATTCTTCTGAAGCCGACAAAGTCCGTCAGCGCACAGCCACTCACTCTCGGCTGAGTGTGTACCTCTCCAAGGTCCGAGGACGACACCGTTGAATTGATCCCATCCGCCTCGCGCAGATAGTGATTGAGATCGGCGCTGACGGGGGGGCCATTCCGTTCAGTCACACTTGGACCCACGCGAACTCGTGTCGCGGGTGAAGCAGATTCACAAGCTGGAAACTGAGACAACGCAAAACAGGCCCCTGCCACCTGGAGTGGCAGGTGAAGCAGATTCTCGCGCTGGACGTCCAGTCCCAGGAATTTGATTCACCCGCGGGACAATCCCGCGGGGTCTTGCTCTCACCGAAGTAGCCGATTCTAGCCTCTCAAATCTCGCTCACCTGCCGGGTAAACCGGCAGGGATCGATTTGCGCAGGCCAGACCCCTGTTCGCCAACTGACTTGCGATCTGTAGTTATCGTTGTCGGTCCCCTCAGCGGGAGCTTCGTTCCCCCGCGGCCGACGCAGCCGGAATCGGCGTGCGTTGAGGCGCCCTCCGCGCAACGGCAGGGCGAACGTCCTCGTGAGCCACCGCTGCGGGTGGCACGCGACTGAACCGCGCCGTTGGGATGGGACGGACTTTCGGCGAGAGTTTTTCGCCTGCCCATTGAACGATTGCTCTCGTCGCAAGCACATTGGCGGCTCGGCGAGAGGCTCGCCCTCCCGATGGGCGGCCTCGCCCTCCAGGTGCGCTGTTCGCATTCACTGCTGTCGCCCTATGGCTCACCGGGCAGGTCGTCAAATGTCTTGCGATACGGTTGGCCGGGAAAATTCTCGGTCCATTCGGTTTCGGTCAGGTTGCGCCCCACCGCTCGCCGCGCGCTGGGTTCCATGCTGGCCCACTGGATCGGCCAGATTCGGGTCCGGTGGGAGATTCCCCCCGTGGCAAGCCAATGGCCATCGGCGCTCAGGACCAGCGCCTGGATCGTTTGACCTGGAGTCTTGACCTTCAATGGAGAGTCGCGATCGGAGTCGCTCGACTCCAAGTCCCAGACCCGCGCCAACTCTTCATTGCACCCGGTTGCCAACCAGCGCCCGTCCGCACTGATCGAGATGACGGAGATCGCCTGTTCGTGCTCGATCGGCACTCCGCCGGCCGGACGACCGCCGGATGTCAAACGCCAGACCCGTGCGACTTTCCCCCATGCCGTGATCAGCCTCCCGCCGTCGGCGCTCAGAGCGACTCCCGAGATTCCCTCCGGGTGCCGGTCCAGTTCCCGGACCGTTCGATCGGCGTCAGCAACTGACAGATCCCAGAGTCTGACATCTCCGTCGGCGCTGCCCGTTGCGAGCAGCAGTCCGTCGGCGCTCAGCGCGGCGGAGGTGATTTTGGCGGCATGTCCCGTCAATCGCCGCGCGAATGCCGATGGATCCGGGAGCTCGAGATTCCAGACTCGGACTGAGCCGTCATCGCACCCGGTCGCGAGCGCCACACCTCCAACCCCCAGCGCGGTGAGTTTCCCACCCTCCCCTGCGATGACCCGAGGTTGCGGGAGTTGCTCCGGTGTCATGTCGTTCAGATCCCAGACATGGAGCGTCAGGTCTTCGCTGACGGTCGCAAGCCAGCGGCTATCCGCAGTAAACGCCAGATGCCGAATGGGGGCCGATTGTCCTGCCAGCACGCGCGGGGCCAGTTCGACCGCCTTCAAGTCCGACACGATGCCCCCCAGGGAACTTCCCGCCGCCAGCCAGCGTCCGTTCGGACTGATTGCCAGGCACGACACGTCGCCCGGCGGTCCCAGCAAGGGAGTGCTGCCGAGTCCCTCCAGCGCCTCCAGCAGGCACTGTCGGCTGTTGGCGGTCGGTTCCCCATCCACGCGCTGGGTTGCACCACACGCTTCCACGGCCAGCAGGACGGACAACGGCTGCAAACCGTTTCTGGCCGCGTTGTCGGAAAAGGCGTCCAGCCGCCGCGCCTCGGCGATCCGCGTCTGGCGCTCGGCCAATTGGGTTTTCTTGTCGGCGACTCCAGACTGGAATTCTGCCTCATTCCGCTCGCGCAAGGCCCAGGCCCCCAGAGCCAGCGCACCACAGGCAATCAGTGCCGCGATCGCCGCCAGTTTTTGAAATCGCCGGGTCGCACGCTGTTGTTCCTCCACATGGACTTGCTCCGCCGCGCGCCGTGCTTCGACAATCTCCACCAGCTTGCGCGCCTGAGCCAGCTCGCGTTCGTGTCGCGCTGCCTCAGCCCGATGCTCCTCGTTCTGAGTCTGCACCGAGGATTGCAAGAACGTCCGCTCCAGCGGCCCGAGACTCCATTCGAAACGGGTCTTCCACTCCAAGAGCTGGGCCAGTCGCTCTCCCTGATACAAATACGAGTCGCCGTAGTCGTGGGCTCCCCAGGCGCTGGCGGTCTCCCGGAGTTGCCGCAGCGCGATGAGCTGGGTTCGACTCTCCTCGAGCCAGCCGGCCAGATCACCCCACACGCGAAACAGCGCCTCGTGGGTCACCTCGATTTCCGCTTCCTCCCCTTCCCCTCGAATCGTGACCAGCCGCTTGTTCTCGAACAACCGCAGAAGCCCTAAGGCTTCCGGCGGCATCGCAGCCAGTTTGGCGGGGGACCGGACAAACTGATCCCGCTCGTTGACCTGCGCCAGTTGGACGAAACAACGCCGCAGGAGCGGAATGGTTGCGTCGGGCGCATCGGACGATACCCCGTCCGTGGCATTGCGGCGCGATCGGGTCTGATCAACCAGTTCGGCGACGACGCGCCGCAGCGAGCCGGCGATCCGCCCCACCCCCCGGTCGTACAAGTCCTGCGTGAACTGCCGCTCCGGTCCCAACTTGTCAAACATCTCGCGGAGCGTGAGTGCCAACAGGGGCAGCGCGTCGTTCGTTTGCGTCTCCCGCACCATCTCATTGACCAGCGCGTCGCTGTCGAATTCAATGCCGCACATCGCCGCTGGTTCTCGAATCACCTCCGCCAATCGCGATTCGTGCATGAGCGGGAGCAGGAACTCGTGAGGATTCAGGGCCGTCAACAATCGCTGCGCCCGCCCCATCGCCAACGAATCGGTACGGACTGTCGCCAGGGCCAGCCACGCGGAGCGGCGATCGTCCAACAAACGTTCCAGGAATTCGAGAAACTGCTCCTGCTCGGGATCAGCGCCGGCAACCAGCAATTCCTCCAATTGATCGATCACCAGCAGCGGGGTCTGCGTGCGCACTCCCCCGGCGTCCAACAGCCGCCGCGTCAGGTCCAGAACGGCCTCCACCACGACGCCCAAATCCGAGTCGTCGGCCGGCGTCAGCAGTCGCTCCACCTCTGGCAACGCGGGACGGGGCGCGTCCGGCGGAAAGACCGAGACCAGATCGCGCGCCAGGCGCTCGTGCCACTTCAGCCCTGCGGGGCGCAATTCATTCCATCGGAAGACCGGCGGAACGATCCATTCTCCTCCCGATTTGTGACGCAACCGAGGGGCCACCCCAGCGCGGGCCAGCGACGATTTGCCACTCCCCGAGGCCCCCGTGATCAACAGCAGCCGCGGCTGGTCCCGATTGCGCAACTGCCGCAGTGCGTCCAAGACCCCCTGTGTCTCCTCCGACCTCCCGAAGTACACCCCCGCCTGCTCTTCCGAGAAGAACTCCAGGCCGGGATACGGGCAGGCCTGAGGATTCCAGTCAAAGGCATCGAAGGCCTCGATCCCGGCGGCGGAGAGCCCTTTCCACAGTCCGGAGTAGTCGATGTCGCCATCGGGGAGTGAGCGGATCGCCTGGAAGCGCTGTAGCACCAGCGGAATCGCACACTGGCCGATCTGCACGGGAAACACCGGCTTGCCCAGCGCCAGGGCGTATCCCAATTCCGTGAAGCAGAATTGCGACGTCAACCAATGCTCCGAGCACAGAATGATCAGCCCCTTGCAGAACCGGAGTCGACGATACAGCTCCGGCTCCCAGGGTTGCCCCGGAACGAGGCTCTCGCTGTCGATGAACGGCTGCTCGAACTTCCGTTCGATCAACCGGGCGCGCACCTCGTGCGCGATCTCGCGGTCCTCCGTCTTGTAACTGATGAAGAGCGTGCTCATCCCCGCCGTCAATTCAGAAAACATTTGACCCATACTGTACTACCGAGCGTATTCGCGCCGCCAGTGGGGGGCTGGCGCCAGCGAGCACCAGGCGGGCGAACGTCCGCGCGGAGACTTCCCTGCCCGAGGGATTGAGGTTATGCTTTCTGTTGCTGGCGAATGGTGCTGCGCGGCTGTGCGTGGGTGAACCTGCCAGGGCACTTCACGCCTGGAAGCTTTCCTGGACTCCTCCCTAAATAATGGAGAGCGTGACCATGCCCCAACCAACCGGTGGCTCAGGTGCAGTTGTTTACTGCCAAATCGGAGGCACGGTATTTACGACCCATTCCGAGGCCGAGTGTTTGGAGTTGAACGGGAAGGTCGTGCCGCCTCCCAAGAAATCGGAGCCAATCTGTGGTGGATGCGGGAAGGCGATTGCCGCCTTGTCCAATAGCCTGGGAATCACCGATGGTGACATCGTTGGTCCATCCCGGAGATTCCTGGAACAGGCCATGAGCATTTCGCCGGGGGCACGACGACTGGTGCAGTCGTTGAATCGCGCCGACCGGTTTTTTACCGAGGCCATCCGTGACAATCCTTCAGTCCTGGGAGATGTGACCTTGGCCATGACGCGGGCCGCAGAATTTGCCACGCTGATCCTTTTGCCTCCCGGGAGCTCGACCGATCGGTTTAAGCTGCCGCGATTTACCGAGCGGGCGTGCCGCCGGATGCTGAAAGGGCTTCGTAAAGGAAGTCAGAACAAGAAATTCCACAAGGAATTGGACTTTCTCGAGCTGGAATTGGACCGCTGGGCCGGGAAAACGGTCGCTGAAGTTCGAACTCGGTTTCTCAAACGCTGAGGCGTCGGCTGAGACGACCGCGTGTTCCTCCAGTAGCATTGCATTCAGTCTCACCGAGGTTTTGGCCGGAAGGCCCAAGCGATTTGCATTATGTGAAATCCCTGACATAGAGCGTGCGTGGGAGTTGGATCAAGAACCCGCGATTGACAGAAGTTCCGCTCAAATCCCGAGCGCCTAATCCCTAATCCCTAATCCCTAATCCAAAACAGTCATCATGGCCAAGTCGTCCGCCAAACACGAAGATCAGAGTTTCGGCAAGTTCGCCTCGTTCGGCGAGTTCATCGAGAGCTACCGGCGCTCGCAACAGCAGACGCGGCAGGCCAGTCTGGCGCGATTGACTCCCGCCGAGGCGATCGCCGCCATTCGGCAGCGGGATGTGGTCGAGGTGAGCGCCACGATCAAAGTCAAAGAGCCGGACGACAACGATCCCAACGGCGGCAAGCATCACCGGTTCATCATACGGGTGGTCAAGATTCTCAAGTCCG
>JBJXGA010000135.1:0-27285 GCA_046152955.1 Planctomycetales bacterium
TCGTTGACGCTGGAGAAACACCCAGCTCTCCGGCTGCCGCGCTGCCCGATACCCGGAAGACTCCAGCAGACCACAGTCTGCCACCCCGGGCAATAGGAAACGCGGCTAACAAGCATCATGCCGGGTATGATCGAGCAGGCAATCGACTCTACCGCGAAGACCCCGTTGCCGCCTCATTCGGAAAAGCGTTCGACGAACTCTACCTCTACGACGGCAGCTACCGCCTCCGCGACATGAAACGGGGCACGTTGAACGCCGGTAAGACGGCCATCACCGGCGGGACGCCGACGTTCGGCCAGTGTTGGACATTGGATACCACCGGCAACTGGCGCGGGTTCCGCGAAGACTCCAACGGCGACTCCACTTGGGACTTGGTCCAATCCCGCAGCGCGAACCCAGTGAACGAGATCACCGGAATCACGAACACCACCGGTCCCGCGTGGGCCAACCCGGCATACAACGCGGTGGGGAACATGACCACCATCCCCCAACCGGCGGACCCCACGAAGAGTTACACGGCGACCTACAACGCCTGGAACATGCTCACCAAATTGGTCGACGCCTCGAACGGTCAAGCCGTCCAAGAAAATGCCTACGATGCCCTCCGCCGAAGGGCCGTTCGCAAAGAGTTCACGGCCGGAGTTCTCAGCGAAACCCGCCACTTCTATTACACCGCTGCCTGGCAAATCGTGGAGGAACGCCTAGGCACCACCCCCGATAGCGCCAACCCCAACCGCCAATTCGTCTGGGGTCTCCGATATATCGACGACCTCCTCCTCCGCGACCGCGACACCGACGGTAACGGCTCCCTCGACGAGCGGCTGTACGGAATGCAAGATCCGAATTGGAACGTGATCGCAATTGCAAACAGCGGCGGCGATGTGCAGGAGAGGTACGCAGTCTCCGCATACGGATTATCCGTATTCCTATCGCCGGCCTTCTCAACGAGAACCTCGACTCTTTTTGAATCGGAGACGCTGTATGTAGGGTATCGCTTCGATGCGCACTCGCAACTCTTCATAGTGCGGAATCGTTTTTACTCCCATTCCCTCGGGTGGCTCCAACGCGATCCGGTTATGACACGGAACCTTTACTCGTACGCATTGGGAAGGCCGTACAGATTCGTCGATCCCCGCGGTCTCGCTGTGATAACCGATAGCGGAACGGGACACATTTCGTCGAGCGTTGATACTGATAATTGTACAGTAACGCTGGTAGTGAAGCTCTGCTTAAAATACTCAGACGACGGCTTTTGGACACCTGGGCGACGCCAGCGATGGGAGGATCGCTTTGAAGCGCTCGTTGAGGAGGCGTGGCGTTCAGATCATATTGTCCTGACTTCATCACCGAGTGGCTGCAGCCCCTGCCGCGCTGGGTTCAGGCCCAACCTTCAGTTGAGTATTTATCACGATCCCTGCCCGCAGGAAGCATTCAAGATCAGCGTGGGCTCCAGTGATCGCCAGTCTTCGATCGGAAACGAGTCCGGCACACTTGATTGGTACGACATTTGGGAGTCTTGTATGCACATTTATCGTGAAGACGATGGAACCATCACGATTGAGTATCCACTTGGCGGAGAATGGACGGTAGTGCCTATTGGCCCGCTAGAGTCGGGGCATCCTGCAATTCCCGAGGGGACTTTGCCCGCTCGGCCCGGCGACTCGACGACGTATTGCCAGGCGACTGTCGTTCACGAGATGGGACATGTGATTGGCGTCTCGCATCCCGGTGTTGGCAGGGGACTTAGGATTGGCCGTAATCTGCTGGACCCGAACGATTGGTTGGCATACCTCGTAGATGCTCAAGGACTAATGGGCTTTGGTATGAATATTCGTGCCAGCTACTTCAATCCATGGGCGAGCGCATTGAGTCGCGTGTTTCATTGTTGCGTCGACTGGTCGGCGACTTCGTCTTAAAATGGTGGAGCATTGCGAATGGATTTGGTTGTAGACGCAATTGTGTGTAATCAGAAATCGGACTATTGCTTTGGAGCTCCTGCACATGCATTCGATCGCACTATTGTTCCGGACGACCGTTGCAGTCATGGCCATCTCCGCGCCGGGGATTTTGGAAAGACCCGCGGAGGGGGACCAATCAACCGGCGCAGCGCGGGACGAGGATCGACATGTCCTCGTGCTACCGGGAATTGGCGACATGCGGGTTTCAGTCGGGTCCAAGGCACGTCGGGGCGTGCTTGGCGCGTCTGCAACCATGACTGGCGATGGCACCATGCGAATTCGAGGTCGTCGCCCTGAATTGTTTGAATGGAATGCCTCTAAAATTCACAATGAGGAAGTCGTCGTGCAATTGACCAATCGTGAGACCGAGGATTTCTTCGCGGACGTGGTGGCGACGGTTAACGGATTTTACTTCATCATTCCGGATGGGCGCAGCCCTGTTGAACATCACGGGGCGCGGTTTTCTTTTCGTGTTGAAGCCGGGTGGCGCGCCGTAACGGTTGAAATGGAGCAGACTCAGCCGGGGAGGATGAATTTGCAATCGGGCATCGGGCGCATCTCCAATGCGATTGATGACGCCATGGAGCAATCGGGTTGGACACGCAAGGGTGCGAGGCAATTCCCCAAGCCGTTCGATTTAGACGCTCGATATCATGACGCGCGAGTTTACAGCCACCGCACGGTTTTCCCGCGCGACTTCGACGAATGGGACGGTGTTGGCATTAGCATTTGGTCTCCATCCGAGAGACGGGAAGTGGTATTTTTCAATTCTGCGACGCCAGGGAATGCTAGAAGTAGTCAATTGACAGTTTTGACCGAGGTGCGTGATACAACACGGCCTGGCGTTCGGCGTCAGGAAGACGCTCTTGAGGTGGTGAGCGCAAAGGATCGTGAAACGTTCGAGACATGTGCCAAGACGATCATTGAGGGGTTTACACTCGATGGAAGGCGCAAGGCGGAGTCAGGCGACCAAGTCAAGGCAATCATTGAAGTGTCGCTCTCAAGCGAACACCGCGCTATTTCCGTGGAGTTCTCAAGCCAGGACGAGGACATTCCCCCGCAATGGAGGGATCTTTTAGGAAATGTCTTCGAATCGGCTAACGCCATTTTGAGTCCAGAGCACAAGAAGATCGAATGGCCTCCCGCACTCCCGTAAGGGGGCGAGAATCGTTCAGTCAGCGAGGTTCGCGAGTTCTTCTGGGCGGAAGCGTGCGAGATCCGTTAATTGGCGACCGAAACGGCAGGAAACGATGTCTTCATTCACGAAACCTGAGTTTTGGCCGATGACGGTGCGGTTTGTTGAGACTGGGACGCACCTGGGGATCAGTGTGCGCGCTGCGTTGGAGTTGGGATATCGCGAGGTGTGTTCGATCGAGATCAGCGATGAGTTCTTCGGGAAGGCGCGGCGTATGTTTCAGGTTGATTGTCGCGTTCGGCTGTTGCACGGGTCCAGCCCGAATTTGTTACCGCAGGTGATGGCTCCCGACGTGCCGACGACGTTTTGGTTGGATGCGCATTACTCAGGAACGACGTTGCCGTCGCATGACCCGACGTTTGGTCAATGCCCGTTGCTGGCGGAACTGGCGATCATTGCAGAGGTTCCCTGGCAAGTGTGGCCCTTGATCGCGATCGACGATGCGTTCTTGTTTGAGCCAGCCACCTGGGAGGGGGCATTTCCGGACTTGTTCAATCCAGACGGCATGATCCAGGCCGATTGGCCAACCCGGGACCAGGTCGAACAGGCGTTGCCCGGCTACGACTTCGCCTTCGACGGCGTTCGGCTGTATTGCACGCCGCAGTCAATCTGACCGGCCATGACTGGCGAGGTTTGGGACTTGGGTTGAGTTTGTTGTCGGCAAGGATTGGTCTGTGGTTGACGAGGCCCCCCCTGGCCCTGGGGTGATAAAAGCGTGGGCGTGACGCGATATTTTGTAGAAATCCGTTTTGTGGCGCCAGCGTCAGTTTCCCGGCGAGACCCCATCCACCTTGCGTGGATGGTGAATCAGATCGCAGGCTAACCCAAAGCACATCCAATTGCATCAGACCCCATCCGCCTTGCGCGGATTGGTGAATCAGATCAGGGCTGGCGCATGTACGTGGCGATGTCAGCGGATTTGCCGCGGTTTGCCGTGAATCATGTGCGACGCAGGCATCCTCCGTCACTCCGTCAGCGCCGATCTCGCTCACCAATCCGGGCAAGCCGGATGGGGTCGAGGTGGGGAGGAAGGCCGCGTCTAGCTGTCGATCTGATTCACCAATCCGGACGAGCCGGATGGGGTCTGTGAAGAGCCGCGGAAATATCGGGCCGCCGCCGGCCTGAACTGGTTGGTCAATATTGAGTTTTTATCACCCCACCCTGGCCCCCTTGAGAGCACTGTGTTTGCCAGGCGACCCCCCCTGGCCCCCCCTTGCGAGCACTGTGTTGGTGAAGCGACCCCCCCTGGCCCCCCCTTTCTAAGGGGGGGAAATGAGATGTCTACATTTTTGAAGCTTGAGTCTTGGCCGGTGACGGCGCGGTTTGTTGAGACTGGGACCCACCTGGGGGTGAGCGTGCGCGCGGAGTTGGAGTTGGGATACCAGGAAGTCTGTTCGTTCGAGATCAGCGACGAGTTCTTCGGGAAGGCGCAGCGTGCGTTCCAAGACGAGCGTCGCGTGAGGCTGTTGCATGGGTCCAGCCCGAATCTGTTGCCGCAGGTGATGGCTCCCGACGTGCCGACGACGTTTTGGCTGGATGCCCATTATTCAGGCACGACATTGCCGTCGCATGACCCGATGTTTGGCCAATGTCCGTTGCTGGCGGAACTGGCGATCATTGCCCACTTTCCCTGGAAGGTCCCGCCGTTGATTGCGATCGACGATGCGTTTCTGTTTGAACCAGCGACCTGGGAGGGGGCCTGTCCGGAACTGTTCAATCCAGATGGAATGATCGAGGCCGATTGGCCAACCCGAAATCAGGTCGAACAGGCGTTGCCAGGCTACGCCTTCGAGTTCGACGGCATTCGGCTGTATTGCACGCCTAGTACAATCCGACCGTCCAAGCTGAGGGACTCCATGAACTTTGATTGAGTTTGTTGCCGGAGACGATGTCCAAACACCTCCCCCCTAGCTGCCGCAGCCTGCGTCGCTGACCAAACAATTTCCACTGTCAGTGGGCGCCCATTGACACCCACAGCGTCTGAGTCGTCTGGCCACCCCGGCGGCACGCCTTCACTCCTGTTGGCGGACCGTGACGGAGCAGGCCGTGATGGGGATAGATCCTTGCCATAACACCAAAGAGCAAAACACGATATGTTCGATACGGTCACCACCTCCGGGGGTGAAGAACCAGGTGAAGAACCAGGTGACGGACCAGGTGACGGACCAGATGACGGACCAGATGACGGACCAGATGACGGACCAGATGACGGACCAGATGAAGGACCAGATGAAGGACCAGATGAAGGATCCGTTGGCGAGCGGTGCGGCGTCAGTCCGCTGGTCTCGTTGGCAGTCCTGGATCCCCCCCGTGGCCGACGCCCCCTGGGTCGGCGACTGCTCCCCTAACCATGCCCCACACATCCATCTCAACACCGCACGGGCCAGACCGGCCAGCTTACGCGGGACCGTTCGCCACTCACGATGGCCCACAACCGATCCGTCGCGTTTCCACCACGAAACTCGCACAACTCTGGAGTGTGGCGCGGAGTTCGCCAATGCTGTTCGCGTCCAGCGTTTTCGGATTTCTGAGAAATCCGACTACGGGACTCTCACCGTTTGCTTGACATGGCCATGTATACTGATGTACAATATTGCACGGCATCGAAGTCCAGCGAGTTTTCGCGGCGGGAAATCGTGAGTACGGGACGCATCGGCCAGTTTGTGGTTTGACTCAGGTTATCCTGTTTTGACCCTGCGTTGGTTGTTCTTTGACACGTTGGAATCGTTGAGGCGAGAACCGCTCGGCATGCGCACTCCGCGGGCGCAATGGTTTGGATCAGACGATCGTGTCTTGCCACGCCGCGCGATGCCGATGGACGACCGGCAGATACGTTTGTCCGGCCGACGTGTTCGATTTTCGATGTGACACGCGTGCGCGAAAACGGCGTTGCCTGTCCAGGCCGTGTCGTGCGCCTCTTCGGGGACGCGCGGGCTTCTTGACTCCGGCGATTTGTCCGTGTTACAAGGTAGGTGGAGCGAGGCCGAATCCACAGACGCCGTTGCGACAGAACGCCATATGGCTCGGATTACGATTCAAATGCTGGAGGGGTTCGAACGGGGGCGCGTCTACGCCGACCTGCCGACACCGGTCACGATCGGCCGCGAGGAAGACAATTCCATCCAGCTCAATGACGAACGGGTCAGCCGATTTCACGTCAAAATCCAGGAGGATGGGGGTCGGATCATTCTCACCGACCTCGACAGCACCAATGGGACGCGGATCAACGGGCATCCCGTTCAGGTGCGGGTTTTGCAACTGGGAGATCAGGTGTCGATCGGCAGGTCGCTGTTGCTGTTCGGCAGTTCCAGCGAAATCAACGCCAGCCTCCGCCAGAATGATCCGGAACCGACGACGCGCTCCCCCGACGGAGGGGAGCCCCCAGGAGAAGCGCTCCGGACCGTCAGCGGCCCGTCCGACCATTTCGTGCGTCCCGATAGTTTCTCCGGGGATCATCCCGGCTTCGATTCACGCCGCGATCTGTTTCCGCAAGGCCCTCCGGAACTTCCCGGCGACCTGCGAATGTCGCAGATGGCGCAGCTCTCCGACGTTTTGGCTTACATTCACGATCAATTGACGCTGATCGCTGAAAACGCCGTCGAAGACCGTCAGAGTCCCGACGGCCAGATGCATGTCGATCGCCAGAATTGGCAGCGGTTGCTGCGGCTGGAAATGCAACTGGCGAACTATCTGCGGCAAATCACCGACCCGCACGTCTAGCCCTGGTACGATATGGCCACTCTGATCCAGCATCCCGCCGGGGGGTATTTGTTTCTGCCGGGAATCGCACCCTATTCCTGCGGCGTCGTGGCCTCTGCCGGCTACGAGATCGTTCATGCCGCGCTCCGTCAGGCGGTTCCCTATCAGGCGGGCTTCGAGGTCATTGCGCGACATCTGGCGCAGGTCGGGCGGCCGCGGGCGGCTTTGTGCGCCGTCGAACTCCGTTCGCCGCGCCCCTTTTCATTCGCCGGTTTCTCCCAGTTCAACGGCGAGTACGCCCGTATTCTGGAGGAGTGGGGATTGTTTGTGGAGGGAGTCAACCCGGTGGCCCGGACGAATGTGGCGCCGGTGGTCCATCCACCGGCTGAGCCGGCGCTCCACGGATTTTCCTACACGCGCCCCGCCACACACCACTCCCGCACGTTTGTTGTCGCCGGGGCGGGCGAACTGCCCGAAGGGTTGCTCAGTGCCGATGCGATCATCGCCGCCGGCGACGTGAGTCCCGCGGGATTGGAAACCAAGGCCCGGTTCGTGATGCAGCTCATGGAACGCCGGTTAACCGGATTGGGCGCCGACTGGTCGCAGGTCACCGCCGTCGACGTCTACACCGTCCATCCGCTGCACGACCTCCTTCCCCGAACAATCCTGGAACAGATGGGGCCTGCCGCTCCGCAAGAGGTGCGGTGGCACTACACGCGACCCCCGATCACCGGGATCGAGTTTGAAATGGACTTGCGCGGCGTGGAGTGCGAGGTGCGTCTCGCGTAGCGCGTCCATCAAACCGTCACGTCGTCGTTTCGCGGACGGGGGGTGAACTCGACGGCGGCGTCATCGACTTTCAAAAAGGCGCGGAGTCCGGCGGGAATGGTCAGTTCGGCGGCGATTGTTCGCTCCAGCAGGACCGCCAGGCCGATCCCCATTTCGATTTCCGAGGCGCCGGCTTCCTGGCTGCGGAGTTTGCGGCTGACGACCACCTGGCGATATGCGGCTCCCTGAGCCCCGCCAATTTCGATTGGCGCTTGCGCATATTCGCGAAAGCCGCTCCAGGGGTTTTTGGTCAGGTCGCGATAACCGAACAACACCAGGCGGCACGAAAAACTCGCCGCCAACCAAGCGAGGTCCACGGAGGTGCCTTCCCAGGCCACGTAAAGCGACGCTAAAAACAGGCCAGCCCTGGGGTTGCGAATCTCCTGTGTCAACATGGCCCGTCCCGATGCTGGAAGCGTTCCCCCCTGGGTGGGGGCGTGGATTCCCAAGCCGAGCGCCGCATGCGCGCGACCCCCGCGCGGCTGTCCGGTGTCGCTCGTGACGATCCCGACGCCAAAGTCGGCCGCAGAATTCCCGGATTGTGCCAGCGGCAACCCGCGCCAGCCTTTCAGGCGTTGCGTCGAATCGAGCGTCGAGAGGGTCTGGTTGTCTTCGAAGCCCGTGTTGAGCAGCGGGGAGCGGGTGTATTCGGGAACCAGCGCCAGGTTCCCCTCCGGGACTTGGCGCGCCTGTGTGGCCGGGCGATCTCCCAGCAGCGGAAGGATCGGTTCACCCTGTGTCGCGTGAATGGGGCGACCGGCTGGATCGGGAAAGACCGCCTGGTGACCGATCCCCAGCAGGTGCAGGATCGTCGCCGTCAGATCTTGTGGCTCAACCCGATGGTCGCGGGGATACGCCCCCTGCTTGTCGCTGGAACCATACACCTGACCGCCACTGATCCCCGCGCCGGCGAGGGCAAAACTGAACACATGCCCCCAATGATCGCGCCCCCCCTGGGAATTGATCTTGGGAGTCCGGCCGAATTCCCCGATCACCACCACCAGCGTTTCCGACAGCAGGCCCCGCTGTTCCAGATCGTCGATCAGCGCCGTGAACGTGACGTCAAACTGCGGGCAAAGAACTTCCTGAAGGCGGTCGGCATTCTGCGCATGCGTATCCCACAGGGGATTGTTCACCGCTTCGTCTCCCCCCTCGCGCGGCCAATTCACATGGACCAGCTTGGCTCCCGCTTCCACGAGCCGCCGCGCCAACAGCACGCTCTGTCCCCATTTGTGCCTCCCATACCGGTCGCGCAGCGCATCGGACTCCTGCGACAGGTCGAATGCCTGTCGCGCCCGGCCGGAGCTGAGCAGGTCGAACGCTTCCTGGGTCTGGCGATCGAACTCTCCCACGGCCGGTCCGCGAGCGATCGTTTCAAAATGCCGTTCCACCTGTTCCAGCAGGCGCTGCCGCGAGGAGAGCCTCAGCGTGGGGATCTCCGGCGGCAGGGCCAGCCCTTCGATCTGGAAATTCGGATCGGCCGGGTCGCAAATCACGCGCTGCGGATCCCAACCGACGCCGAGCCAGCCGGCGGTCTGTCCGGCAGGCTGCACGTTGTCGTTCAGACGCATCACATCCGGAAGCCAGACGGAGGTGTACGACGGGAGCGTAGGACTGGGGGCCACGCGGCGGATCACCGATCCCAGATAGGGCCAATCGGTCGCGCGATTGATTTGCCGCGATTCCCGCCCCTGGTATTTGTACCCCGTCAAAATCCAATACCCGCTGGCGTCATGCAGGTCGCTGTGGGTGCTGAGGGAACGGACGACCGCCAGCTTGTCGGCGATCGTCGCCGTCCGGGGGAGCAGCTCGCAAAACTGCATCCCTGGCACGTTGGTCGCGATCGGCCGGAATTCGCCGCGGATTTCCGCGGGCGCCTCGGGCTTGGGATCAAACGTCTCATGTTGCGGCGGCCCCCCTTGCAACCAGAGGTAGATCACATTTTTCGCGCGGCCAAACGACGTTCCACCGCCGGGTGAGAGCGCGGATGACTTGGCGGCAGCCCGACTCGCGAGCAGCGCCGGCAGGGACAGCCCCAAGGTGCTCAACCCCCCGACGCGGAGCAGCTCCCGTCGCGAGACGCCATCGCAGAGCCGATACGAACGATCGTGGATCGAGAACATGAGAGTCTGGCTTGCAGGAATGAGGCGCACCATCGGAGCCGTCCGCACGAAACGGTCTGCCCCGAAAGCACGGGGGGCAATGCGAACCATTGATCCGCACCTCCGACCGCACATTATCGCATCAATCGCATCTGATGCAAGATTCATTCACAGCGCGGTCTTCGGTCGCAACCAAAAGGGGAGGATTGAACAGGAGGCCGCAGAGAAAATCCGACCATGGTTGGCCAAACGATTCTCGTATCGATCGCTGCCAATGGGAATTGTTTCGAGTCCATCGGGCAACATCCCCTGTCCACGACCTCCGCGTCTCCGCGCGAGGCCCTTTTTTCCACCGCTAAATGGAACCAGGAAACCCTCGACGAACGGGAAAGGTACGGGCCAGTCGGATCAAGCAATCCCATCCCGTGGCACGCGTCGTTGCTGGGACATCTCTCGTCGCGACAATCATTTTTAGGGCGACAAAACTCTGGTGAATTGCTCACGCCCAGACGCAGAGTACGCGAAGAAAATCGAGCCATGATCCTCCAAATGAGTCTCTCCCGATCGAATTCCTTTCGTGTCGTTGGTGCTTTTCGTGGTTGAATCTTCCCAAGACAACTGACATTAGTGAAGCACGTTCGCCTGAACGGTTTTCAAAGTTTGAACCACGAAATACGCGAAGAACACGAAAAAAGACGGGGCCGCCAAAGTCCGGTTTCGAAGACCTGATGACGCAAGGGCTTCCGCTTTGATTCCGCAGGCGATTCGATCGCGACGTTTCGAACGCGCGGGGATGGAGAAGGCAGAAAAATCTCTGGCAGAAAATGGCGGCGTTCCGGGGCGCTACAGAATCTTCCCACCAAAACACAAACACCCCGGTTGCTTTCGCAACCGGGGTGCCGGATCAAATCTCGCCTGGATCAATTTTTCAGCGGAAAAACATTTGAGGGGATAACGACACCCCAGGCGAGCAAACTCCCTTTGGGAAATCCGTAAAGTGTTGGCAGCGCGACAACCGCGTCGGAGCTGACAAGATTTTCAATTGGCTTCAAACTCCGCAACCGGTGACGAGGGCTACCATCGCGGGGACGGGAACGGGAAGGGGAACGGGAAGTTTCTCTTGTACGTGTTGACCACATTCGGCCCGGCGGATGTGACATTCCGTTGGGGCCGCCAAGGCCAATTTGACCCGATTTCCTGTAACGGCGACGACCACCAGTTCAATGGAGTCGCCGATCATGATTTTTTCACCCGGCTTACGACTCAGTACGAGCACGGCTTCCCTCCTGGAATTTCCGAAATGACCCTGGGTTTCTGCCCTGTCTTGCCGATGCGGCCTCATATTGTTGCACGCTGACAATCCAAATTCCAAAGCAAGAAAAACTCGTGCCGAAATGGTTAATACCAGAAGTTTCTCTGTAAGTCAATGTTCCATAATAGATTATGTGATTCGATTCACTGTTTTTCAGCAGCGGTTTGGCGGAATCCTGGTGTAGTATTCTGCCACGTCCATTCGGAATGCATCGCATCCCCAGTTGGATCACCCGGTGGTTCGCGGTCCATCCAGTCGGCCATAACGGCGCAATTCCGGCCAGATGGCCGCCACCCCGGCGACCACCAACAGTGTTCCCATTCCCCCGCTGACAACAGAAACCATCGGTCCAAAGCCCCGATCGGTGGGATGCTCACACAGCGCAGCGACCAGCCCCGATTCGAATTCCCCCAGTTCATTCGACACGCCAATGAACATCCCATTTACGGCGGAGACGCGGCCGCGCATGGCGTCGGGGGTTTGCAGCTGGACGAGGGTGTGCCTGATCACCACGCTGATCATGTCCAGCGCTCCCAGGGAAAAGAGCATCACCAGCGAGATGGGGAGCGAGGTGGAAAGTCCAAATAGGATCGTCGCCACTCCAAACCCGGCGACCGACCAGAGGAGCGCCCGTCCCGCCCGTTCCATCGGGGGGCGATGCGCCAACAGAAACGACATGCACAGCGCCCCGATTCCTGGCGCCGCCCGCATCCATCCCAAGCGGGTCGCATCGATGAACAAGATCTCCTTGGCATACACCGGCAGGAGTGCCGTGGCCCCCCCCAGCAGGACGGCGAACATATCCAGCGTGATCGCCCCCAGGATGACTTTCGTCCGCCACACGAACGACAAGCCGGCCGCCAGCGACCGCAACGACGGAGGTTCCGTTGACGGGACGAACGGGCGGCTCCGGATCGTCGCCACAAACCCGAAATACAAGAGCGCCAGGAGGGCGTTGAGGACATACACCGCCGTCGCTCCTCCCAGGGCAGCAACCAGAAGGCCCCCCAGAGCCGGCCCGACGACCATGGCCAA
Source organism: Planctomycetales bacterium (assembly GCA_046152955.1). Taxonomy (GTDB): domain Bacteria; phylum Planctomycetota; class Planctomycetia; order Planctomycetales; family Planctomycetaceae; genus SIAF01. The sequence goes on from JBJXGA010000135.1 coordinate 12,130, forward strand.
TTGGAATCCCCCGCTGTTCCAGGTGACGGCATTGCTGAACAATTCCCGCGGAACGATCAGCGGGAGCAGCGCAGAGCGGGCTGGTTGCAGCAACGAGCGCCCTGTGCCAATCAGGAACAGGCACAAATAGGACCAGCCGACGTCCCCCTCCAGCGCCGAATTCGCCGCCAGCCCCAAGGAACTCACGGCGACGAAGACCAGCCCCAGCATCAGAATCCGGCGGCGATCGAACCGGTCCACGAGATGTCCCGCCGGAAGAAACAGCAGCACGACCGGCACGACCTGGACCAGGCCGACCCAGGCCAGCGCCAGGTTGGACCGGGTCTTTTCGTAGATTTCCCAGGTGACGGCGAACGTCTGCATCTGGATGCCGACAATCGACAGCATGTTCCCCGCCAAAAACAGACGAAAATCCCGATGGCGGAGCGCCGCATAAGGGTCGTGCTCCCGGTCCGGCATGGAAGAATTCGCCGACGATTCGTGATCCGCGGAGGACATTGAGACGTTCGTTTCGTTGCCATCAAATTGTCAGAACACAAACCGGTTCGGGATCATAGTGATCTCACGCACTTGCGGGAAGAACTGGAATGCCGACTGTGTCACCGAGGTACGCCACTTGATTTCATTCGGAACGGACCGACCCCCCGATCCCGCCGCGGCCAAAACGCCCGAACTTCCCGGCGCCAGCCCGTGCGCCACGAGTGCCGCGGAACTGCTGCGAGAATTCGAAGTTGAGTCAAGCCAGGGATTGACTCCAGCGCAGATTGCCGACCGCCGGGATCAGGTGGGGTTCAACGAGCTCCAGGAGGCCCCCCCGATCCCATGGTGGCGCAAGTTTCTGGCGCAATTCCAGGAATTGGTGGTGGGAATTCTGCTGGTCGCGGCGGTGATTTCCGGGATTTCCGGAGACTGGCCCGACCTGTTTGCGATTCTGGCGATCGTCCTGATCAATGGAGTGATTGGCTACCTGCAGGAAGAGAAGGCCGAGAAGGCGCTCGCAGCGCTGCAACAGCTTTCCGCGCCCATGGCCCGAGTGATTCGGGACGGAACGCTGCAATCGGTTCCGGCGCGCGAGCTGGTCCCAGGCGACCGCCTGGAGCTGGAGGCGGGGGATAGCGTGCCGGCGGACGCCAGGTTGTTGCGCGCCTTTGGTTTGCGGGTTCAGGAGGCGTCGCTCACGGGAGAGTCCGTGCCCGTGGACAAGGACGCGGATTGCCTGCTTCCCCCCAACACGTCGCTGGGGGACCGGCGGAATATGGTCTTCATGAGCACTGTGGTCGCCGCCGGACGCGCGCAGGCGCTGGTGACGGCGACCGGCATGCAGACGGAATTGGGTCGGATTGCCGGGCTCTTGCAACACCACGTGGCCTCCCCCACCCCTTTGCAGCGGCGCTTGGCCGAACTGGGACGGATCCTGGTGTTCGTCTGCCTGACGATCGTGGCGATCATCTTCGTTCTGGAGCTCAGTCGAGAGGGAGACTGGAAAGGGGTCTTTGTGCGCGCCATCAGCCTGGCGGTGGCGGCGGTTCCGGAGGGACTCCCCGCGGTCGTCACACTGGCGCTGGCACTGGGACTGCAGCGGATGGTTTCCCGCAACGTCCTCATTCGGCGGCTCCCCAGCGTCGAAACGCTCGGCTCGGTGACCGTCATCTGCTCGGACAAAACCGGCACCCTGACCCGGAACGAGATGACCGTCCGCACGCTCTACGCCGGAGGGACGTGGTATGCCGTTTCCGGCACCGGGTACATTCCCTCCGGTCAGTTCACGCTGGGAGAGGGGGGAGTCGAAGGCGACTCCGGCGTCGTTCCGACCGAACATCCCGACCTGATCCGTGCGCTGACGGTCGGTATGAAATGCAACAACGCCCGTCTGGTCCCGCAGCGCGATCGGACCGATTCGTGGCAGGTGATCGGCGATCCCACGGAAGGGGCGCTGCTGGTGGTGGGAATGAAAGCCCACTTGGAACAGCGTCCCGCCACCGAGCACATCCTCTACGAATTGCCGTTCGACTCCGACCGCAAGGCGATGTCTGTCGTGCATCGGACCCCGGAGGGGGGGGCCATGATGTATACCAAAGGGGCGGCGGAAGTCATTCTGGCGGGGTGCCATTCGGAGCAACGCGACGGAGCCGTCGTGCCGCTGAGCGCGGGACGGCGAGAGGAAATACTGGACGCCGTGTCGCTCCTGTCGGGCCGGGCGCTGCGCGTCCTGGCGCTGGCCTATCGCGAGCATGCCAGCACGAACCCGGGGAAGTTCGACGAAGTCGACATGGTCTTCGCCGGGCTGGTGGGGATGATCGACCCGCCGCGAGAAGAGGTCAAACGGGCTATCTCGCTGTGTCGCGACGCCGGAATCCGGCCGGTGATGATCACCGGCGACCACCCCCAAACCGCCACGGCGATCGCCCGGGAGCTGCACTTGGCTCAGCCCCAGGATCTGACTCTGTCCGGCTCCGACCTCGACCAGCTATCGGATGAAGAGCTGGCGCAGCGGGTGACTTCAGTGGCGGTCTATGCCCGTGTTTCTCCCGAGCACAAACTCCGCGTCGTGCAGGCGTGGAAATCGCAGGGACACGTCGTCGCCATGACGGGAGATGGCGTCAACGATGCGCCGGCCGTCAAAGCGGCGGACATCGGGATCGCGATGGGGATCACCGGCACCGACGTCACCAAAGAAGCGTCGGACATGGTCCTCACCGACGACAATTTCACCTCCATCGTCGGGGCGGTGGAGGAAGGCCGCGGAATCTTCGACAACATCCAGAAATTCATCCATTATCTGCTCTCCTGCAACGCGGGCGAAGTGCTCTTGATGTTCTTCGCCGCGCTGGTCGGATGGCCCGCTCCGCTCGAAGCGATCCAAATCCTGTGGATCAATCTGGTGACCGACGGTCTGCCGGCGCTGGCCCTGGCGATGGAGCGGCCGGAGTCCGACGTGATGCGCCGTCCCCCGCGCCCCCCGCGCGAACCGGTGATCACGCTCGCCCGCGGACTGCGGATTCTGGTACATGGTCTGATCATCGCGGCGGTCGCGGCGATCGGCTTTGCCGTCGTGTACCATGACGGCGGGGAACGCGCCCTGGAACGAGGGCGGACCGTCGCCTTCTGCATCATGTCTTACGCGCAGTTGTTCTTCGCCATCGGCTGCCGCAGCCATACGCGCACGCTGCCGCAACTGGGGCTATTCTCCAATCCGCACTTGCTGGGTGCGATCCTGATCTCTGGATTGCTCCAGTTGGCGGTGGTGACGCTCCCCTTCGCGCAGTCGGTGTTTGAAACGGCCGCGCACCTGTCAGGCGAGTGGATCTTGATCCTGATCCTGTCGATCACTCCCGTGACGCTCATCGAACTGGCCAAGCTCCTGCGCTGGGGCTGGCACCGCGATCGCCCGGCAAGTTAGGAGGTCAGCGCCTCGTGCTGCAGCGCCGCGAGTCGCTCGATCCCCTGGGAGGCCAAATCGAGCAGGGCGTCCCACTGCTGGCGATTGAACGTACGCCCTTCGGCCGTCCCCTGAACTTCGACGATCTCCCCGCTGCCGGTCATGACGATGTTGGCATCCACCTCGGCCCGGCTGTCTTCGGAATAATCCAGATCGAGCAGCAGTTCTCCCGCCACCCAGCCCAGGCTGACCGCCGCGACCCCGGTCCGCAACACCTGCGTCCCAGGGGGGAGCTGGTCCTGGACGGAGGCGATGGCGTCCGCCAGGGCGATCCACCCGCCGGTAATGCTCAACGTCCGGGTGCCGCCATCGGCCTGCAACACGTCGCAATCGACCGTGATCGTCCGCGGTCCCAGGGCGGTCAAATCGACGACCGCCCGCAGGCTGCGGCCGATGAGGCGCTGGATTTCGGTCGTTCGGCCATCGACTTTTCCGGCCCGCTCGCGCCCCTTGCGGGGGGTGGTGCTGCCGGGAAGCATGTTGTACTCCGCGGTCACCCACCCGCGGGTTTCATTCTTCATCCACGGCGGCAGTCCTTCGTCGACCGATGCCGTACAGAGCACGACCGTTTCGCCGGCGCGGATCAGGACGCTGCCGGGGGACGTCCGGGTGAAGTGCCGCTGGATTGAAATCAGTCGCAGGGCATCGGGGGAGCGACCGTCGCGTCGGAGAGCACCAGGGGTCGGACTCATGGCGTGCTCCTCACAGTCTCAACCCCCTGGAGCCAAAGCAAGATCCCTTTGGCGACGTGCATTCGATTTTCCGCCTGGTGCAGGGCGATGCTCTGCGGACCGTCGAGCACTTCGTCCGTGACCTCCAGGTTTCGCCGGGCTGGGAGGCAATGCATGAATCGGGTCGAGGGGGGGGCCTTGCGCATCAGTTCGGCATTCACCTGGTACGAGGCGAACGCCTCCTGACGCTGTTCCCGTTCTGCCTCTTGCCCCATGCTGGCCCAGACGTCGGTATAGACCACGTCGGCCGCGGCCACAGCCTCCCCCGGATCGACGGTCTGGGAGATGCTGGCGCCGGGGACATGACGCTGGACGCTGGCGACGTAGTCGGCGGTCAGTTGGTACGCCTGCGGAGCGGCGATCGAGAACTTCACCCCGGTCAGTGCCGCCGCCAGAGCCAGCGACCGCGCCACATTGTTGCCATCGCCGACATAGGCCAGGCGTTTCCCGGCTAGCGACCCCAGAACTTCCTGCATCGTGAACAGGTCGGAAAGCGCCTGACAAGGATGCGCCGCATCGGACAGGCCATTGATCACCCGGCAACCGGAATGCTCCACGAACGTCTCAACCAGCCGGTGAGAAAACGTGCGGGTCACGATCCAGTCGGAGTAGCTTCCCAGAACGCGGGCGATGTCCGCCTCCGATTCCCGCCCGTCGAGCCCCGCGTCGGTCCGCGTGAGAAACAGGCTGCTCCCTCCCAGGTGGGCCACTGCCGATTCAAAGCTGACCCGCGTCCGGAGCGACGGCTTTTCGAACACCAGCGTCAACATCTTTCCCGCCAGTAGATGGGGGCGCTCTCCCTGCTTCCAAAGCTGTTTGGCCTGGCCCGTCAGCCGCAGGATGTCGCGACAATCCTCCCCATTCAGGCGAAACAGAGAATCGAGATGTTTCATGACGCCGCTCCAAACTTCCGCTCTACAAACGGAAAACCGCCGGGTGCTGTCCCCGGCGGCACGTTGATTCTGACCATTTCCAATTGGCGAAGCTGTTCCGACCCCGAACAAACAAAACCCCCCCGCTGCGCCCATGACGGCGGCGGTTTGGGATCGGACAGGTTGGAACCGCCTCGTTTCTAGACGGTTTTGGGGCCAAATACAAGCGACTTGGCCTTTTCAGCCGGGTCGGCACGTTCCTCTTCCTGCGGTGCCAAAACCCGGTTTTCACGTCTCGCCGCTCCGGAGATTGAAACCGGTGCGCAGGCGTAAGTTGATTGTGAGCGACAGACTGGTGATTGGAATCGCCGCACGGGCGATCGCTGGTTAATGGCGCACTCAGGTCAGGCATTGTCCCTGGGGGGGAGCGATCACCGGAGGTTCCCCCTTTTGATGGCGATCCAGGAGCAGATTCCAATCCTCAGGGGAGAGGAGCTTGCTCGTTCGATAGATCTGCCACTTTTGATGGCGATCAAGTACCGAGACCCGCGGCAGCGGTGGCGAGTTGAACAACTCGTGGACTTTTTTCCCGTCGGGAGTCGAGACGTCGATGACCGCCACGACGTAGTTGCCCAGCAGGCTGCGGCGCTGGGCGGTGCGGCGGAGGGTGTCGAGGTCGACCGCCGACTGTTCCTCTTGGGCCCCTGGATTCAGAATCACCAGAACGGGAAGTTTCGCGGCCCGAGCGGCCAGATAGGCTTGCCGATAATCGTCGTAAACCGTCGTTTCACGAGTGCCGCCGCTGAGGGCGGCCAGCAGAACCACGGCCCCGAGTTGAGCGTGCATGGAAGAAGACTCCTTTCGCGCGTGAGGGATGCCACCCAGGCAGGTGCATTGTCGAACTCCTTGACTTCTACGTTTGCCGATCGCGTTACCCACACGTGCGTCAGGCCCCAGCCTTCAACGCAGAACCGAACTGTGGCAGATGAACACCGAGAAGTCAAGCGGCCATTCCCTAAAACATTGACTGAGATAGATGCAGCGAATAGGCAATTTGAGAGTTTCAGTAAAAGAGACTCGTCTTGTGGTCGGAGACGGAGCACCGGTATGATCCCGCGCCCCGGCGGGAACGGGAGATTCCAAGGCTGCGTTGCTCGATCCAAAGCGAGATTGCCCGCTGTGGTTGCGGTTCGCGGCAACGGCAGGAATGCGTGCGATCGATCGCCTGAGAAGTCCAGGATGAAAATGACCCAGGAGGGGAACCGAGTCATCGCAGCGGCGCCCCGGCAGGGTGCGGCATCCGACGGTTCCGTCAGCCTGCGGTCGCTCGATGCTACTCGCATCTGCATCCTCAAACCGAGCGCCCTGGGAGACGTGGTGCAGTCGCTGCCGCTTCTTCCGGCGTTGCGTCGCCGCTTTCCCGCGGCCTCGATCAGTTGGGTGATCAACCGGCATTTGGCGGGACTGATCGAACGGCATTCCCAGCTCGACGAGGTCATTTCGTTTGATCGCCGTGGAACGTGGCGCGATGTCTGGGGGCTGTTGCGTGACTTGCGCCGCCGCCGCTTCGATCTGGTGTTCGATCTGCAAGGATTATTGCGAACAGCGGTCATGTCCCTGGCCACCGGAGCACGGTATCGAGTGGGGCTGCAAACGGCCCGCGAGGGATCGGGCTGGGCTTGTCATGCCACGATTCCGGAGACGAGCCGCGCCGTACCCGCCTGGCAGCGCTGTTTCAACGTCATCCAGGCGCTGGGGCTTTCGGATTGGCGGCCGGAAACGGGTTTGGAAATTCCCTCGGCGGCCAGAGAATGGGCGGCCAGCCGCATGCAACCGATTCCCCGTCCGATTCTGGCGATGCATGCCGGCGCGGGATGGGTGACCAAACGCTGGCCGGTCGAGAAGTTTGCCGCGATCGCTGCTCGCTTTCCCGGATCGGTGGTCGCCGTCGGCACAGGGAGCGAAGCCCCGCTCGCGGCACACATCATCTCCGAAGTCGGCAGAGCCGGTGGATGCGGACTCGATCTGGCCGGAAAGACGACGTTGCCGGAGCTGGCGGCTCTGCTCGAACGCGCCGATCTGGTGCTGTCGAACGATTCCGGTCCAATGCATCTGGCGGCTGCCGCGGGAACCCCGGTCGTGGGAGTCTTCACCTGCACCAGCCCCACCATCTCCGGACCGGCAGGATCGCAGCATGAGCTGGTCGCCACCACGGTGGACTGTGCCGCGCGCTATTGCAAGCAGTGCCCCAACCGAGGGGAAGACCACCTCGCCTGTCTGGAAGAGCTTAGCGTGGAGCGCGTGTGGCGCGGGATCGAGCGGGTGCTGCAGCGCGGCGAGCGGAAAACGGCGTAGCCACAGGTGGCAGTCGCCATTCCTCGACTGCTGGCAACCGAATTCGCGCCGCTCAGCGGGCCAGTTTTCGACGCAGGGTGCTGAACAACTTCCGAAAATTCGGCGGCGGAATCGTTCCCGACCCGCTCTGCGGCTCACTGTGCATCGCGCTCTGGCGGAGTTCGGGAGCTGCCCCTTTCCATTCCGCGCCAGGATCAGCGGGGCCGCTAACCACTTCGGGTTCCACCGTGTCGTATTCGGGCTGGTCCACTCGACGGAACTCCGGATCAGGAGTCACTACGTCAAACTCCTGGTGATCGGTGAGCTCCGCGACTTCCTGGACGATCTCCTCGTCGGCCACAGCCGGGTCAGGTTCGACCTGCATGTGAGGCCAGGGGGTCGCCACTTCTTCCTCTTCCACCAGGGGATCGCTGGGGCTCTCAAAGGCCGGGTCGAAGCGAATCTCCGGGGGCTGGGGAGGAATCATCGACAAGTCGTCGGCGGGACTGTGCCGGTGGCCCTGGAGAATCTCGGCATCGATCAGGCGACCGACCCTGGGGGTCAGCAGGTCCAGAGCGGCATAACGGTCATCGACCAGTTCTTCTTCAAAGCCATCGGTGTCCGACTGCGCCACGAAGCTGCCGATGGTCGCGTCGTTCGCTGTCTCGAACGCCGTCGTCGATTCCTGATCCGGCAACCACGATGCAGGGGACTCACTTTCTTGCTCCGTCTGATCCGTGTCGATCGACAGCGCTTCTTCTGACAGCGCTTCATCCGAATCGTCGCCGTCCTGGTCCGGGTGGGATGCAGAGAATTCCGCCGGAACATCGTTCCAGTGCAGCGGGAGTTGCCGCAGGTCGGCCAGGGCGTGTACCACGGTCTCCCGCCCGACATGCGATTCTTCCCGGGCGCAGGTCAACAGCAGGGTGTGATCGCACAACTGATTGAGACAGCGCGGAATGCCGTTGCTGGCGTGAACCACCAGCTCCAGCGCGTCCGGGGTGAAGAGTTGATCGATGCTCCCTCCTGCCCAATCGAGGCGGTAGGCGATGTAGTCGCGGCTTTCGTCTCGCGTCAGCGGCTCCAGGTAGAGCTGACAGGCGATGCGCTGCCCCAGCGCTTCCAGACCGGGATCGAGCAGCCGCATTTCCAGCGCCGGTTGTCCCACCAGGACGACGCGCGCCAGCGGCTGATCCCCCTCGACAAGGCTGGCGAGTACCCGCAGCTCTTCGAGCAGACGGTCCCCCAGCAGATGGGCTTCATCCACGATCAGAATTGCGGGTCGGCCAGACTGCACCAGGCCGCGAAGCCGCGCCACCAGTCCCAGCCGCAGTTCCTGTTCTTCCCGCCCGACGTATGGGCTGTTCAGCTCAAAATGAACCGCCTGCAGGAGCGCGCGGCGCGACAAAAGGCTGGCGCCGGAGAGCGAAACGCGCGTCAGCGCGGGAGGAAGCTCAATCAGCAAGCGTCGGCACAGGAGCGTCTTCCCCGTTCCGGCGGGGCCAGTGACAATGGCGATCCCCTGTCCCGCTTCGGAGCGGAGGAGCAATTCGTCGAACAAGCCCTGGTTCGATTCGGTCGCGAAGAGGCAGGCCGGATCGGGGGTGGCGCCAAACGGAGGACGCTGAAGATGGAAACTGGCCTCGAACATGGCACCCGCCCTCATGGCTGGCAACGAAATGAATGGCAGGCGCGCGGCGCGCGGCTCCTGGGGATGATCATCGTGACACCCCCACCGCTGACTTGAGACCAAACCCAAAGGCGTGCAACTGGCGAAGGAGGGCAAAACGTGCGGCGCCTCGCAGGAGACCTGGCGGGGGCCGAGACCCGGAGTTGAGCGAAATTATCCCAATTCCGATATGGCGGTCTTTCGGGGGGCGGAAATTGGAGCCGATCGGAATAGACTGCGCCGGCGATCCGTTTCCCACGGCGCCAAAAGAGATGATCACACTTGTCCAGTTATTGACGAACTTTACCAGGAGCCGGCCCTGGTCCCGACTTTACGATCACGGCGGATGTTGAGGGCTCTCCTTTGAAGAGAACGGATCACCGACTTCACCGAGCAGCAGTTTTGCGGCCGCATTCAAATGAGGGACCACATGATAGAGGAATCCGACTAAAAACGTCGTCGCAGAATCAACGTCCTTTTGATCCGGATTGCTAAATAGGTTCAAAATCCCATCGATGTCATCCATCCAATCCGTCATGTGAAACACGAAATCGAGCCTTCGCTGCTCATATTCTTTGGAATCGAGGGTTTCGCAAGGCTCGTCCTGAAAGTCGTCAAATACCGCACGCAAAAGGGCATCAAGTCTTGGATCTTTGTTCATATGCTCATCCGCCAAGGTGGGATTTGAACTCCGCCATTCGAGTGGCCCAGTCAGACGACATGTTACCGAATAGTATTCCACAGCGGTCTCGGCGCAACGCCGTCACGATTGATTCCACTGCCAAAAAGTCCGCGGTTGCGCCTTACCGAAGGACAGCAACGTCTGGAGCGCGCTCCGCCTACTCAAGCCCATACCCATCATCAGTCTGCCTACCGTCAGCATGCATGAGGGAAGTGCCGACTGCAAGCTGCCTGACCAGGACGAACGGTTGGCGGATGGATCCCGCGCGCAGGACGCATTTTGCACGCATCGCCTGCACGGGATATCCAGGCATCCAGGGTGGCTGATGTCGCCGGTGGACTCGCGTCCCCTGTTCGCCAATGACTGGTCAGGGGAGACTGACCGTTCTCTGCTCGCCGTAACTCGAATTGATTTATCAGGTTCAGTGCGAACCTCGGGGGTTGAAGGGGTGTCAGAACTCTTCCAGGCGACCGGGGATTTGGGAACGATTTGTGCCAGAGCTCGGCGAGTTTTCGGCATTTGCAGGGCTGTCCCTGGGTCCGGATGCGCCCCCGGAAGAGGGCTGTTTGGCCTGTCAGGGGCCGAAGCTGCTCGCATTCGAATTCCGGGACGGTATAATTTGTTTCAGAGGTGAATGGATTTCCATCCACGCCTCCTGCACCTCGTCTTCGAGAATTCGAGAATGACCGAAGCGTCACTCAGTTTTTCCAGTCCTGATCAGATTCTACGGCTCTTCGGCACACAGGATCGATACCTTCGCAAGGTCCGCGACGCGGTGGGGGTGGATGTCACGCTCCGCGGGGACGAGATCCGGCTCCACGGAACCGATGAGCAGATCAAAAAGGGACTGGCAGTGTTTGCCGAGCTCCGATCGATCCTGGAGCAGCGCGGCGAACTGCTCGACTCCGAAGTGCTGGGGGTTCTCGGAACGACTGGCAACGGGGATAAGCCGGTTGCGCCGGGAGGAGAGTCGATCGATCTGTTCGAAAAGGCGCGGCGGGTCTCCCCCCGGACTCTGGGCCAGGCCGATTACGTGCGCGCCATCCGAGACAACGACCTGGTGTTTTGCGTCGGTCCGGCGGGAACCGGGAAGACGTACCTGGCGGTGGCGATGGCGGTGAATGCCCTGCGTCAGGAACAGGTTAAGAAGATCGTTCTGGTCCGTCCTGCGGTGGAAGCCGGGGAGCGACTGGGGTTTTTGCCGGGGGATCTTTTGGCGAAGGTCAATCCGTTCCTGCGCCCCCTGCTGGACGCGCTCCATGAAATGATCGATTACGAGCAGGTCAAACGGTATATGGAGCGGGACGTGGTCGAGGTAGTTCCGTTGGCGTTCATGCGGGGGCGGACCTTGAACAACACCTTCATGATTCTCGACGAAGGGCAGAACACGACCGTCACGCAGATGAAGATGTTTTTGACGCGGCTGGGGAACGGCTCGAAGATCGTGGTGACGGGAGACACGTCGCAGACCGACCTGCCGCCGGAGGTGACGAGCGGTCTCAACGACGCCATCGAGCGTCTGGAAGGGATCGAGGGGGTGGCGCCGGTGCGATTGACGGGGCGGGACATCGTGCGACACCGATTGGTCAAAGAGATTGTGAAAGCCTACGATGACGAACCCGTGCGGCGCCCGGTCCGGCAAAAAGGGTAAACGTTGCGGTCCGGCGCGATGGTTGCCGGTGTTCTTGGGCGAAAATCGATGTGAGGCAGCACTCGGCGATCACGCATGTCGTTGTTTGGTATCAGACGCGGACGCGGAAGTCGGGGGGTCACCCTGCGGGTGAATCCCGGCGCGGGGGTCGAGCTGCGCGCACTGTTGGCCGATCGGTCGGTGTTGGCCAGGGTTGGGCTGGGATTGCTGACGACTGCGGCTCTGTTGGTCTGCGTGCAGGGGTGGAAACAACCCTTTTCGTATCGGTTGGAGCAGCGGCCGGTGGCGGGGGTGGCGGCGGTCATCGACTTTCAGCGAGTCAATCGGGAGCGGACGAACCTGGCGCGCGATCGCGCCGCCGAGCGCGTGCCGCCGGTGTTTCGACACGACCCTCTGCCCCTGGAGCGGCTCCCGCAGGAATTGCGGCTGGAACTGCAGCCCTTTATCCGTGCGGGCGACGTTTCGGCAGTTCCGGCGGAAATTCGGAGATCGTTCGGGCTGGCCGCCGAGGGGACGATTCCACAGGGAGGAGTCCTTCCGGCGGGTGATCGAACGGAAGTGTTTCAGCGGTTGAAGAAACTGGCCGAAAGCGAGTCGCAACTTCAGGACGTGGCCGGAGACCTGGCGCGCTTCCTGCAACCGGTGATGCAAACCGGCCTGCTGCGCAGCGAGCAATTGGAGAATTACGCGGTCACGGGAGGGCAGATTTCGATCCCCAACGACCGCGAGGCGAACGAGCCGGATGAGCGCCGCGCCGTGAACGTGCTGGAAGTGCAATTGACCGCGCTGTTGTCCCCCGCCGGCGGCCTGCACAGCCGCTGGGGGTTATTTCCCTCGCTGCTTCCGTACCGGGCCGAACTCGAATACTGGCTGAAGGCCAAATCTCCCTCGACCCTGACATATGACGATGTTGCGACCAAGCGCGCCCAGCAGCAGGCGCGGGCCGATGAAAAACTGGAACTCGACATTTACAACAAAGGGACGCTCCTGGTCGGTCCGCAGGAATTGATCGACGAATCGCGTCTGGATCTGCTCCAGGCCGAATACGAACAGCTCGAAGCGCAGGTCACCTGGGTGGAACGGGCATTGCGGGCCACGACCGTCTTTCTGATGCTTGCCGTGCTGGCCTTGCTGATCGGCTATCACCTCGTCCGCCAGGAGTCCAAACTGGTCTGGAGTCTTCGGGGACTGTCGCTGTATCTGGGGCTGGTGGTGGCCGCAGCCGGGCTGGCGCGGCTCCTTTCGTACGATCCGTGGCGCGCCGAACTGGCGCCGGTGCTGGTGGCGGTGATGGTGTGCGCGATCGCACACAATCAGGTGCTTGCCACCCTCACTGGGTTTGCCCTCAGCCTGGTGGTCACGGTCTCCACCGGGGGAGACATCGGCCGCTTCACCGTGCTGATGAGCGCCTGTGCCACGGCCGCGATCCTGCTTCCCAGCGTTCCTTCCCGATCGACGCTGGTGGTGGTCGGGCTGTGGACGGCAGCAGTCTGTTTCCTGATCTATTGGGGAACGTCGGTTGTCGGGAGCCGTTCGGGGGTCGTGGCCAGCCCGATTGGTTCGCCGATGTGGCGCGATCCGGTGCAGTGGTTTCAGGCGCTCCGCGGGGCGGGGTGGTGCCTGGCAAGCGGCTTTTTGGTGTCAGGGAGTCTCCCCTTCATCGAATCGGTGTATGGCGCCGTCACTGACATCAGCCTATTGGAACTGGGAGACGTCTCGCACCCGCTCTTGCAGGAATTGGTCCGCCGCGCGCCGGGCACCTACAACCATTCCATCACGGTGGCCAGCATTGGCGAAACGGCCGCCGACTCGATCGGCGCCAATGGCCTGTTGGTCCGCGTGGGGGCCTATTTCCACGACATTGGCAAGATGCTCAAGCCGCACTACTTCGTCGAGAACATCACTCACGGCGAAAACCGTCACGAACATCTGGCCCCCGCCATGAGCACGCTGATCATCATCGGTCACGTCAAAGACGGGGTCGATCTGGCGCGGCAGCACGGGTTGCCCGGCCCGCTCATCGATTTCATCGAACAGCACCACGGCACGACGCTGGTCGAGTATTTTTATCATGAGGCGACGCGGCAGGCGGAGGTCCAGCCCGACCATCGCACCGACGCCCAGGAGTCGCATTTCCGCTATCCCGGTCCGCAGCCTCAGACGAGGGAAGCGGCGGTGCTGATGATCGCCGACGCCGTGGAAGGGGCCAGCCGCACGCTGAGCGAACCGACCCCCAGCCGCATCGAACGGCTGGTTCACGACATCGCCCTGAAGCGGTTGCTCGACGGGCAGTTCGACCAGTGCGGGCTGACGATGACCGAGTTGTCGCGGATTGAAGAATCGCTGACGAAATCGCTGACGGCCATTTACCACAGCCGGGTCAAATACCCCGAGCAACGCACCGCCTGACACCATGTACACTATCGAAATCGCCAACCAGCAGCGCGTTCTGCGCGTCGATCGAACGCGGCTGATCCGGCTGGCGGAAGCGACTCTCAAGGCCGAGCGGGTCAAATCCGCGACGATCAGCGTGGCCCTGGTCGACGACGCGCGGATTCACGAACTCAATCGGAAATTCCTGGGGCACGACTACGCCACCGACGTGATCAGCTTTCTGCTGGAAGCCCAGTCGCCGGCGCACGCCGGTCGCCTGCGTCGTCGGCAGCCCCCGACCGGGCTGGAATTTCGCGGAGCGGGCAAGGCGCTGGAGGGGGAGGTGGTGATCAGCGCCGAAACGGCGGTCCAGATTGCCGCCGAGTACCATTGGCGGCCGACTCAGGAATTGAGCCTGTACCTCGTGCATGGCCTCTTGCATTTGTGCGGTTACAACGACGAGACCTCGGGAGAACAACACCAGATGCGAACTCGCGAAATGGAGATTCTCGCTCCCTGGAAGATCGTCCCGCATTACGTCGCGTGAGCGCATGAGACTGTTGCTTGATCCGATCTGGGCCTGGCCCTGGGTGGTGCTGGCGGCGGCGGGAGCGCTGGCCACGGTCGTGGGCACATACCGGCGGCGGATCGCCCATCTGCCGGGACGGTCGCGGCGCATGCTGCTGGGGCTGCGCCTGGCCGCCTGGGCGCTGATGGTGTTCACTTTCATCCGCCCAGGGTTGGAGGTGACGCACACCGATCCGCACGCGTCGGTGTATATGGTCCTGGCCGATCGCAGCCGCAGCACGGGGGTTCGCGACGCCTCCACCGGCGCCACGCGGCGCGAAGCGCTGGTGCGGCTCTTGGCGGACGTGGCTCCCGACCTGGCGGTCCTGGGGCGCGACGTCGAAATCCGGCAGTTTGATTTTGACAAGGAACTGGTTCCAGTCGAAGAGCGGCTCCCCGCCGCGGAAGGGGAACAGACGGCGATCGGCCACATCCTGGACGAGGCGACGCGCGCCGCACAGGGAAAAAGGATCGCCGGGATTCTGCTGATTGGGGACGGAGCGCACCGCGCGCTGCCCCCCTTTGACGCCGATCCTCGCAGCGCCGCCGGCCGCCTGGCGGACCAGCAGACGCGAGTCGACACGGTGGTCATCGGTTCGACCGGAATGTCCGATGCGACGCTCGACCTGGCGGCGGAAGACCTCGAAGTCAGTCCCACGGTGTTCGTCAAGAACGTGGTGACAGTCGCGGCCAAGGTCCGCGCCCAGGGGGCCGCGGGGAGGGATGTGGTGGTCCGCGTTTTGGTCGAAGATCCGATTTCGGCACTCCCCGGCCAGCCTCCCGAGATGAAGGTCGTCGATACCCCTCGCACGCTTCGCCCGGCGCGGAATCAGGAACT
>JBJXGA010000143.1:0-6014 GCA_046152955.1 Planctomycetales bacterium
TGTTCCTCGTTCAGCACTGCCTGACACATGGGTCGCCTCCTTGAGAAAACGCATCGAATTCCATTGATGCAACTGCACTTTCATAATTCTCTCAAATTTTCCACCCACTTTCCAGACGCACACACGGGACTGACGTCCCCCGTTCGCCTGCTTCCCTCCCGCTCCGGCATTGGGTACAATCCGGTGTCCCGTCTGACGCCGCCAGTCGCGGATGCTTGGGGCGCCGCTCTGGCGCTGCTGCGCATCCTGAAAGCAGACCGTCACATCTTTCAACGTGAACTTCCGGTTTGTCGCCGCACGGAATGCTGGCCGTTTGTTGTTGCGTCCGGAGGAGTGTCCGTTGAATTTCACCCGCGCGGTGGCTTGGGTCTGTCTGTGTCTAGCCAGTGGCGCCCTGCTCCGGGGCGCTGATCCATCGCGTCAGGAACCGAAAACCGATGCCTCTCTCCGTCAGGGACCGGTGATCGTTTCCGGCGCCCCCTATGGCGTCGGGCGGCTGATTCCTGACCTCGAACTCCAGTCGCTCCAGGGAGAACGCAAACCGCTTTCCGCCTGGAGCCAGGGGGGGATTGTCGTGGTGGCGATCACCAATACCGGCTGTCCCCTCAGCCGAAAGTTCTCCACCACGCTGGCCCAGCTCGAACGTGATTTTCAGAATAGAAAGGTCACGTTCCTGTTCGTCAATCCGACACCACGAGTGTCGCTTGAGGAGCTGCGCGACTCCGCTCGTGAGCATCAGTGGACCGGCCCTTACGTGCATGATCGCGACGGGTCGATCGCTCGCGCGCTGGGGGCCACGCACACGACCGACGCCTTCGTCATCGACTCGCAGCGGACAATCGTTTACCGGGGAGCGGTCGACGATCAGTACGGCTTCGGCTACGCGCTCGACGCGCCGCGACGACGGTTTCTGGCGGACGCGCTGGAGGCGACGCTTCAAGGACGCCTGCCAGCGACCTGCGCCACCATCGCCCCTGGATGTCCGCTGGAACTGCAGACCAACCCCTCGGGACAGGTCAGCTCGGTGACGTACCACGCGCGGATCTCGCGATTGCTGCAAACGCATTGCCTCGAATGCCACCGCCATGGTGGTGTGGCCCCCTTTGCGCTGGAGGAGATCGACGAGGTCAAATCGCAAGCGGCGGCGATCCAGGCGGTCATCCAGCGGGGAACCATGCCCCCCTGGTTTGCGGCCCCCCCCGCCGCCGGAGAAAAGAGCCGCTGGAGCAACGACCGCACTCTCCCCGCGGAAGACAAGGCCGACCTGCTCGCCTGGCTGGCGGGGAGCCAACCGGACGGCGACCCGCGCGAAGCGCCTCACCCGCGACAGTTTTCCGACGACTGGCAATGCGGCACTCCCGATCTGATTGTCCAGATTCCCCAGCCGGTGGAGGTCAGAGCAACCGGAACAATGCCCTACCACGGCGTCGTGGTCGAGACGGAAACCACCCAGGATCATTGGATTCAGGCGCTGGAGATTCAGCCCACTGCGCGGGAAGTGGTGCATCACGTGCTGGTGTTTGTGCTGGCCCCCGCCACAGGGTCCGGCAAGCGCGAGCCCAAGCTCGATATGCTGGCCGACAACGAGCAGCGCGGGTTCTTCGCGGCGTATGTCCCCGGCAACCGGCGGATCGAACTGCCCGACGACTATGCGAAGTTTCTTCCCGCCGGAGCGCGGCTCTATTTTCAAATTCATTACGCGCCCAACGGAAAAGCAACCACCGATCAAACGCGATTGGGGATGGTGTTCGCCCAGCGCAAACCGGAACATGTCGTCCAGATCAAGGGGATCGTGGACAATCAATTGAACATCCCCGCGGGGGCCAACAACCACGCCGAGGTGGGGTTGCTCCGTCTGGCGATTGACATGCGGATCATGTCGTTCATGCCCCACATGCACCTGCGGGGGAAGGCGTTTCGCTACGAGGCGCAATTGCCGGACGGTCGCCAGCAATTGCTGCTGGACATTCCGCATTACGACACGAACTGGCAACTGGCCTACCGCCTGACCGATCCGATTGAGTTGCCCAAGGGAACCATCATCAAGGCCACCGGATGGTTTGACAACAGCCGCCAGAACCCGGCCAACCCCGATCCCGGCAAGACGGTCCACTGGGGCCAGCAAGTCGAAGACGAGATGCTGGTGGGCTACATCGAGTATTACCCGGCAATGGGGAAAGGGGCCAATCCCAAAGGAGAGAAGCCGCGGACACGCGCTCGAACCAACAGGCCGCGATGAGCCACGCCGCAATGCAGTTGACCGTCATTGGTCGAACGGCAGACGTTGGATGACGCCAGCCGACGAAAAATCGGGCCCCAGTGCTTGACGCGCGAAAGGGGCAATTCTTCTCCCTCCCCCCCCGGCGGAGGGAGGGCCGGGGAGGGGGCGAGCGTCGCGTTGCTTGCGGTTAATCACCAGTAATGGACAACTGCTTGTTGAATCACGTTCCAATTCCCGGTAATCCGTCCGTGTCATCAGGCGGCACATATGGCTCCGCTCTTTCCAGCACGCGCTGCCACAGCTCTTCGACCTGCAACTCCCTGAGCCATTTTGCCAGATACTGTGAGTCGAGGATGTCGGCCTGAAGCTCATAGACGCGCACCACGTCATGAAGCTGCTTCTCGCTCCCTCCCGACTGTTTGCACCAGAGGAGCTTCATCAGGATCGTGTCTTCTGGCGTGCTGATGTCAATCGACAGGTTGGCAAGTTCAATTCGCCGCCGCCGGACAAAACGGGACTGGTCAAATGGGGAGTCCGTCAACACCCAAAAGTCGACTTTCTCACCTGTGGACACTTCGAGCAGGTTGAACATCCGCTTGAGTCGAATCGCATCCTCAACCGCGGACCGACTGAGATAGAATCGATTCCCCTGAAATGCGGTGATCAGGGGAACAATGTCCCCTGCCGACAAATTGGCGACTAAATCAATGTCATGCGTGGCCCGCGCTTCCCCTTGCAGGCTTGACGCGTGGGATCCGCTCAACATGAACTCGATCCGCAGACGTTGCAGCGTCGCGACGACGTCCGTCAATAGTTCCTGTTGTGACATCTTTCTCGCATCTGCAGATAGATTCTCTGGAGCGCCGCGTCGTCTAGATTTCCGAATCGAACACGCAGGCCGGCGCGCATCAGCATCAGCACTCGGGCATTGAGCTTGAACACCTGGTCCAGCTTCTGTTGCGGCGACATGTTCCGCAGGATGTGGAGCGTGCGTTGGTGATTGGGACGTGGCTTGTGTCCCGAACATGCGTCGTCTACTTTCATGGTCTCCATCCGGTCCAGTTTAGCAGCCAACCTGGTCATTGGCGAATACTCGTACGCTCTGGCAGGCCGGCCCCCAGACTCCCTGGAGAACTGCTCTTCAGAGGCGGACCTCGATTCTGGTACAATGCCGTGCCGTCGTGCCGGAGTCACCAGCGCGGCGTGACCTTTCGTCGGAGACGATCTTCATGATTGATCGGTGTTTTTCCAGGAATCCTCCACGCCGCCGGGCACTTTTCCACTGGGGCGCAGGGTTGGTCTGGGGGGCTTGGCTCCTGGCCGTCGCGCCGCGTGCTCCGGGAAGCGAACCGGCGGCGACCACAGACGAATCGATCGCCGACGATGAGGACTCCGATGTGCCGAATCGAAAACGGAGCCTCCTCGCCAAGACTCTGGGGGGACGGCAATTCTGGGCGGATGTCGAGTTTTTCCATTCCTGGAGGATTCAGCAGCACGTACAGACGCGGCACTATCGGCTGCTGGATGGGGATGACTATCGCCACGTTTCGGGGACGCGGGCCGAATGTCACCAGGCGCTGCAGCAGATTCGCACCGAGCGGAAGCTCCCCCCGATGTCGGGAGAGGCGGTGATCCTGATTCACGGCCTGGTCCGCAGTTCCAAATCGATGGGCAAGCTGCAACAGCGGCTGGATTTGGAAGAAGAGGGGATGCAAACCTTCAGTTTTGGCTACCCCAGCACGCAGATTGACATCCCCAGGGCCGCGGAATATTTGCATTCCGCGATCGAGTCGCTGGAGGGGATCGAACGCATCCACTTTGTGGTGCATAGCATGGGAGGGTTGGTGGTGCGGGCGTATCTGGCGGAGCATTCCGATCCACGGATCGGACGGCTGGTGATGATCGCCACTCCCAACCAGGGGGCCGATCTGGCCGATCGCTTCCAGAAGGTCGGATGGTTCCGCGCGCTGGCCGGTCCCGCCGGGCAGCAGCTCACGCGCGGCGCCGACGGCTTCATCGCCGGACTCCCCACGCCTGCCATCGAGTTTGGAGTCATTGCCGGCGGGCGCGGGAACAATCGCGGGTACAATCCGCTGATTCCCGGCGACGACGACGGAACGGTGAGCGTCGAGTGTACCCGCCTGGAGGGAGCCCGAGACTTCGTCGTCCTGGATCACCTCCACACGTTTCTGATCACTGCTCCCCAGACGCGAGAATACACGGTGCGATTTCTGAAAGAGGGACGGTTTCGCGACGACGCGGAACCCACTCCGATCGTCAGCAACGACGAACTTGAATTGGAATAGCCCTGTAAACATCCGTTTGAAACCAGCTCGGGTGGGAGCATCCCACGAGTTGCGGCCGCAAGCGCACCGGGTCGACGACTACAAAATATTCTGCCAAGCGATCCGCGCGGAAAGGGCGCGTATTGCACAATCTCGCTGGGCGCATTCACCATGACGAATGAGCGACAAAACTCGACCAGCGCATCGCCGTCCACCGGCGAGGCCTTTGTTGTTGGGAACAATTTTCATACCTGGTGGTTTCTGGCACTCGCGGCGCTGACGGTGAGCGGGCTGGTACGCGGGGCTTTGTGGTGCTTGGCGGGACGGTGGGAGGGACCCATCATGCTCGTCGTCGGAATTGCCGCAGGTCTCGGCGTGATGCTGGCGACCGGTTGGATTGTGTTCCACCAGGCGATTATTCAAGTCACTCCCACGGGGTTCATCTATGCTGATCGCCATCGCCGGCGAGAGATTTTCGACGAGCAAGTCATCTGCGCCGCGCTGCATTCCCAGTCGAATTATTCACTCGCCGTTTTGAATTTGACGCTAGTAACGCTGGAACTGTGGGTGAAACAGGAAGCTGGGCCGGAACGATTCTTGCTGGTCAAATTGGTTCAGGCGAATACCCTCGGTCCGCTGCAAGCACTGGCGGAACGAGTGCAGGCCCATCTGCTGTCTCGTGCCGAGGAATTGCTTGCCACGGGGAGGTCATTCGATGGAGAGGGATGGACAATCGACACCGGCGTGTTGGCGGTCGGCGACCGTGACAGAACACGCGAAATCCCCATCGTTAGCCTGACGGCAGTTGACACAGTTGATGAACAATTGTGGATTTGGCAGTCCGAGCTGGAGACACCGGTGGCGAAAATCCCGATGCGGACGGCGAATGCACACGTCTTGCTGGCTCTGTTGCAGTCGCGGATTCCCCACTCCGCGCCTCTGCCAACCGATAACGCCAGCAACCTGGGGAGAGTGCTCTTCGAGCGCCGCGCATGCATTCGATGGGTTATCCCCCTGCTGATTGTGGTGAGTCTTGTGGTGGCTCTGAATGTCCCGAAGATGTTCCTGACTTCGATCCTGACGGTGTGCCTCGTCCTCGACGGGATTTTGCTTCTCGTGTGGATCCGCGGGAGTTTCGAAAATACCAGTCTGATACGTTTCGAACATGCAGTGCGAGTGAGATGGCTGTGGAGGGCAAAAACGCTGTGGTATGCAGACCTGAATGAGTTCACGTTTCAGATTCAGCCGCAATTCATCCATGGGATTTACACTGGAACGAAGCACACGCTCCTGTTTTTGGCGAATCGAGGAAACCAGCCTCACCTCCTGCGCTATGTACGGACCAGCCGCTTGGTGGACGAGGAGCTTGTGCGTCTTTGCGATGTAACTGCTCAATAGCTCCACGGTCGGCGCGTACGCCGAGCGCGTCAAGATCTGGAATCGGAGTCATTCAGTTTGCGGAAACGGGGACGTGTCCACGGCCCGCAGTCGTTATCCGGTTTCCGTTG
>JBJXGA010000148.1:0-5263 GCA_046152955.1 Planctomycetales bacterium
GGGAACCGGAAACTCTTCACCTTCTTCGGCGCGGCCTTTTCAGCCGCCAGTTCGCCACGAGCCTCCTTGAGCCGCGTTTTGAGGTCCGACTGAACCTTCTCCGACGCCTTGTGCTTGGGGAGCAGGACGAGCATCTTTTCCAGCGCGTCAATCTGCTCCTGGACCGATTGGGCGCGGCGGTACTCTTCTTCGGCTTTTTTGTATTGCGGCGTGGCGTTGACAGCCATTGTGACGGAGTGCTGAGAGAGATTCCGGGAAGGCGGGGCATGCATCGCGCCGCCGGTTGCGTGCAGTATATCCCGATCGGGGGCGCCACGCACAGCCGATGGGAATGGCCACCAACCAGTGCGACCTGGCCCTTAGGACATTCACTCTTCAGAGAGCGTGACGTGTGCGTTTTCCAACTGCGTGATGCCGAGCTGATGCTTGGGTCGTTTGGACATTTCAGGATTCTAACCGATCGCGCGGCTGGTGGAAAACCCCGCCCCAATCAGCCATCCTCCGGCAGCGATGCCAGCAACTTGAGATTCGTTTCATAGCGGCGCACCTCGCGGTCATAGGAGCCGTTCGTCTTTTTCAGAACGAGTTTGTACGGGCTGCCGCGACGCTCCAAAGTATGCGTCACGTCATACCGGTATTGCGAAATCCGCCCGATCAAATGGCTGCGGTCCTGTTCTGCGGCGGCAATGCGGCCGATTTCAGCGTCTGGGTCAGCCAGGAAAGCACGCAGTTCCCTGCAATATTTGCAGTCGCACCCCGTCGAGGAGGGGCGCGTCCAAGTGCCGGGCGGAATCGGGGCCGCTGCGGTCGCCGACTCCAATTCGCTCCGGAGGGCGCGCAGCCAATTCCGCAACGCCACAGGAATCGCCCCCAAACGCTTCTGCGACCAGGGAATGAGCGACTTTAGCGCAGCGACCTGTCCGAATTGTAGCGAGAACTGCTCGCGGTTCTGCTGCACGAAGGCGATCAGCCGCTCCAACTCCGCTTCGCAACCGACGGCGACCGTCGCGCGGAGCAAAGGGAGCAGCGACTCCTCCCTGGGAGCGGCCTGTGTCCGTTCGTCGGCCCGCTCCCCGTATCCTGAATGCGGCTTCAAAGCGCAGAATTTGTCGACCATCGTAGCGCACAGCCGACGGCCCAGCGCGAGTTGGTCCGCGTCCTGAGTGCGAACGCAACACAACGCCTCCAGCCATTCGATGTCGCGCGCCGCCGCGGGATCCTCCTGTCTCTCGGGTTTCTCCCCGAGAAGCGCCAGCAGTGCAGGGGCCATTGCCGCGATTCCAAAGCGGCCACAGGCGGCCGGAATCAAACGGTGCAATCGTAGATCATGGTCCCGTTCAGCGACCACGGACAGGAAATGGACGATGGTCTCCTGGTCCTCCAGATTGAGCAGTTCGTCGCAAAACTGGTTCAGCGCCTTCTCCGGCGGACTCATCCTTGCCGGACGCCAGGTGGAGTAGTATTGACGTTGCCAAGCCAGGATAATTTCCTTGGCAAACCGCAGTGCGTCGCTGCGCGCCTCCAGGAGCCGCTTTTTGGCGGTCTTCGCCAGCCGGCGAACCATGTGGCAGAACGCGGGAATGCTGGTCAGCGGACCAGCATTTGCAAGCACCTGGTAATGCTGGTCGCGATGCCAAATCACGAACGCCGATTGGTGATACCACCGGTCCAGCGTGTTGCCAGCGTTTCCGGTGTACCCTTCAAACGACTCCGACGTCGGTTTCCACTTCTCGACAGGAATCCTTGAGACAATTGACGAGACCTCCAATTCAATCGGTCCCCAATCGTGCCGTGTTCCGTCCACGCTCGTCCACTCCGTTCCAACCAGCTCGTCCTCATACGTTTCCCCGATCTCCAGAGCTCGTTTTCTTTGACGCCGGGGACGCCAATACATGTCGTCATCCCCGAAGCTGCCATCGTCGGCAAATTGCTGCAAATGCCGTGACACCTGCGTCAGATGCAGACAACACCCCGCCTCCTCCGCCGCCACGATCAAACGCTCGGCCATTTCGCGATCCGCGCCTTTCAACAGGTCGACTGACAAGCCCTTCTGCGTGTAATGGTGATCGAGCGCAAACACCAGAGGCTCGCCAGGAGCTCTCGCCGTCCAGTGCCGAAGCTCCTGGACGAGTGCATTCTCCGGTGATTTTTTCCGAGCGACTTTCGCAGCCGCAGTCTCCTTCTTGAGCAACAGGTTGTAAGCCAGGCAGACGCGGACCCCCCGCGCGACCCGTTGCACTTCGTGTTCGCAGTCGGCGAAAAACGCGGCATAGCCCGCTCCGGTCCCGGTTGCGGCGCTCGCGAACGGGAATTCCTGCGTTTGGCCGGCATGGCGCACGATCAACCTTCCTCCCTCGAACCGGCTGGGAAGGGCGATGATCAGACTGGCCACCATCCGGTCGAGTTTTTCGCTGTCGCGATGCGGGACGAAGAACCCTCCCTGTTTGTAGAGCAACAACTTGTACAATCGCGCTTCAAGGCGATCCGCGGGAAGTCCGAGCGCTTCCGCTGCCTGGCGCGTCACGCGCTCAACCTCCCCCTGCCAGGCTTCGCAGAGCCGGAAGCGCGCCGGATCGAGCTCCAATGTGTTCCGCACTTTTTTGTCGACCAGCGTCTGCGTTCCTTTTCCGAAGGGAGCGATCTGACACTGCCGGAGAATCAGATTGGCCTGACGAGGGGACAACGGAAACTTGATGGGCGGCACCCCCTCAATCTCCAACCCGGGGTCAATCAACCCCAAATCCCCTCCCACGCAGAACTTTGCCCGCCTGGCACTTTCGGCAACTCCCTCGGCCAGATTCCTGATTGTCGCGGAACCGCTCATCTCTTCGCTCCTTCGTCTCCAGTTTTCTCCCAGGACCGAACCAGGCCGCGCTCAGCGCCCACGCGCGTCAGCTTCCCTGGATGGCGCCGGATCGTAGCCTCCGAGCGGCAGATCATACTCAATGATTGAATTGGCGTCAGGGGTTGAGGCTTGAGACTTGAGGGGCGGGGGCGTCGGTCAGTCACTTCGCTCGAAACTGGTGATTCCCCATTCGTTTCGATGGGTCAGCTCCTGGGCTGTTCCTGACCATTGTCCTTTGCAATACTTGACCGTTCCATCGGCGCCAAAGCACCAACGCGGCATTGATTCAGAGAAGCCAATGCTTCGAGCGAATCTCCGATGGGGATCCAAGTCGCCCGCCATCAAAGGCACGCAATGGAATACGGCATGCATCTCGCCAGGAAGACGGTAAGTCCGCTGCTGGTTCTCGGAATGATCGCAGTCGCCTCAGCGGCTGAACCGGCCCCGGCCGAACCGGCTTCCACACCGAATCAGGCTCCAGCTCCCCAGCACGGGTCGATCATTGCCGCATCGGACGCCGGCAGTGCGGCGCGGCGGCTCCAGACGCTTCTGAAACAGGACGTGGGCTTGACGTTCAAACTCGTCGGTCCGAATCAAGAGATGGATCGGAACTCGGACGCGGGGAGCCTGCAATTCGTGTTGTGTACACAGGACTCCCGCTCCGAAGTGAAGGAGTTCCTCCCCGCCGCGGCGCTGTCGGTCGAACTCAAATCACAAGGTTTTTTAATATCCACCGATCCACAAACGCCTCAAGTGGTCGTGGTCGGCGGCGATGCAGACGGCCTGCGGTACGGCGTTGGCGAGCTGTGGCATTACCACTGCGCGTGGGACGGCAGTAAAGTCGTGCCGCACAGTCCGCTGTGGCTGGTTAAAGCGCCGGCGCTGTCCAAACGCATGCTCTGGAACTGGACGCATTGCACCAACTGGGACGACGATCTGGGCCGGGTCCATCAGACCAAGCACGTGGACGCCAACGGCACGCTGCAGCCGTACCTCGAACAGCCCCACGGGTTTCTGAAGACGTTTCAGAAGATCGTCGATTTTCAGGCCGATCATAAGCTCAACGGCCTGGTGGTCTGGGGGTTCATCAACGACGCCCACGGGGGCCTCGATTCGGCACAGGCGGTCAGTAAGTACGCCAGGACCAACGGTGTGAAGATCCTCCCCGGCATCGGCACGATGGGCTATGGCGGCTTCTATTTCGGCGGCGAACATCCCTTCAACATCAACACCTTTCTGGCGAAGCATCCGCAAGTCCGCCTGATGGTCCAGGCCGACGGCCAGGACATGCCCGGCACACCGTGCCCCAGCGATCCGGTCTTTCAACAGTGGCTCCGTGACGGCGCCCAGTGGTACTTCACAACCCTCAAAGAGATCGGCGGCGTCAATCTGGAGCATGGCGATTTCTTTCAATGCCACTGTTCGCGCTGCCAGGAGCAGAGGTCGTTGCCGGAGAACGATCACAATTATCACTGGGACATGATGGCCACGCAGGTTCCCGTCATCCAGGCCGGCTTAAAGATCAATCCCGACTTGTGGTATACCTATGCCTGCTACGACGGGTATGACGCCGCGTTGATGAGCAACCCGCCAAAATTCCTCACCCAGTATCCACCGGCGGCCATCACCCAATGGACCTATACCAAAATGATCGCTGATCCCTTGTTGAACCCGGCCGGTTCATGGCCTCTCAGCCTCCGTCCGCCGACCGGCACGACGCATTCGGTCGGCCTCCTGCATCAAGGGAGCCACTGGGACGTGAAGCGCCAATGGTGGGGGGAGTCGGACAAATCGGCCGTCGCGTTTGGCGGAACATACGCGCTGGTCGGCGACTTGATCCAACAGACCTGCCGTCGCGCCGTCGCAGACCGGTCCGAAGGTCTGCAAATCGTCGGCCAGATCGGCATTGCCAGTCCGCAGAACGAGCTCAACTATCTGGCCCTGGAAGCGTTCAGTTGGAATCCCCAGCTCGACTATCAAACCTGGATCGACCAGGAATTGGCGCCGCTGTATGGAGGGCCGAAACTCTCCCGAAGATTCTTCGAGTTGGTCAGCCACACCACCCAGCAGCCGCAGGAGATTGCCGCTCACCTGACCGAGGCGCGGCAAATCCACGCCACCCTGGTCGATCTGCGTCAAAAGCGCCGCTGGGCCAACCTGATCTCCGAACTGAACCGAAGACAAGCGCCGTAGTTTCCGTAGACATCATGGCTGTCACCGCTGATCACACGTTGGTAGCCCTGTTTTGTTGAGTGATCAGCGGTGACAGCCATGATGTCTACGGCACTTCCCACGTGGACGCTGGCAGCGTCCACCAGTGCGTTTGCAAGTTTGTTGAATCGGCGAGGTGCAAGTCCTCGTCAGGAGGTTCTGGTTTGATCCTGTAGCCGACCGTGACTGCGTCGCCGTGAGGCGGGG
>JBJXGA010000149.1:0-14039 GCA_046152955.1 Planctomycetales bacterium
CTCTTCGGCCACGCGCAGCCGGCGAACCGCCAACCACGCGATGGGGTGCCACCAGTACGCGGCGAGCACCAGCAATGTGAACCAGCGAATCCAGTGATCGCCCCGTTTCACATGCGCGATCTCGTGAGCCAGCACCAATTCAATCTGTTCATCGGTCCACCTGGAGACCCATTCGCCAGGCAACACGATCCTTGGCGTGCGCCCGGCATGCCAGACCAGCGGTGCAATGTTGGCATCGACAACCTCAATCAACGGCGTCTTGGCCAATCCAAGTCTTTCCGCAATACGGTCAGCAACGGTCACCAAGTCACGACTGCCGGGCCGTGCCACTCGCAGCAACCGGGAGAATCGAAAGATGCGGACGGCCGCAACCATCGTCCAAACCGCTGTCCCAATCAGCCAACAGCCCAACACCAGCGCCCGGAACTCAGAGCCAGCCTCGTTTTGCAGCTCACCCGCCCCCCTCGGCAGTTGGAGTTCCGACTGCGTCCTGACGAGATCCGAGCTTGAAAGGGCTCCGTGGAGGCGACTGCGGTCGTCTCCTGCTCCAGTGCCCATCGGCAAGGCGCTGGGAAGCCGTCCGGGCGTCTCCTGAAATGCCCTAAAGGGCACGGCGTCGCGAAATCCCCATCCGACGATCGCAGGAACAGGCACCACCGGCGGAGTGATCAACTTCAGCAATACGATGAGCCACATTGCGTGGATGGCCGCCGGCTGATGACGCACGAAGCGGGACACGGCCATGACAATCATGCCCATGACGGCCGCGAACAATGTGTTGTTCAATACCGCGTCGAGAACCCAGGACATCGGTCGATGTTTTCACTTCGAATTGACTCTTGTAGACCGCGTGTCGTATAGATACGACACGCGGTCTACAATGTCAAGAGCCATCCTTCAGGAATCGCTCGAGTTCGGCCAGAATGTCCTCGTCGAAGGGGCGAGCCATGTGCCCTGTTCCAGCCACTGGTCCAGAGCGGATGATGCTGTCATCCGTCTTTTTGGTGGGCCAGTCGGGACAGTACGCACTCCTCACCAAAGCGGTTGTCGCAGTCTGGCAATCCTCGGTCGTCGCCGGCGACACCCCTGAGACCGGCTTCGTCAACAAGGTCCATCGCCAGGCGGGTCGAGGACTCGCCACAGCGATTCGAAAGCGCGAACGGACGTTTCCATTCATTGTCGTCTTCCCTCAGTCGCAGGACCGAACCTGACTCGCAGAATCACCGGACGGGAAACGCGCCCTCTCAATCCTGAATGAAGTCACCGAGAACTACCAGGCGGATACCCGGCGAGTGTATCTCACCGGGTACTCGATGGGTGGCGAAGGAACCTTCAGTTTGGCCGCCGCACATTCGGAACGCTTTGCGGCGATCCTTCCGATCTGCGGCGGAATCAGCGGCACCCTGGGCCTGCGACTGTGGGGATCAGACGTACGACAACCCGGACATCTACGAGTGGCTGCTACTTCAAGAACGGCCGCTGGCAGAACCGGCGTCAGAGTGAAACAGGGATTCGAGCGATTGTCGTTGAAGACGAGGACCATACCCAAGGCGGTGCCACTTGCATTTGACAGGGTGTTGAAGCCAGAATACTCGTACGTTGAGTTCGGCAGATCGTCTGAAGCTAAGACGTCATGGCCGATACCTCGAAGGATTATCCATTGCCGTCGTCGCTCACGATACGCTGTTCGGTCTTGTTGCTTCTGTTGGGACTGGTACGTTCGTCGATTCTTTCTGCCGACGATCCGATGGATCGAATCGCGCAGGCCTGGAACCAACACTACGGTACATTCGCGCAGAGCGACCACTATCACTATCGATGTGCGCTAACTCAGCGACGACTGAAGGCCGCACTTACCTGGAAAGAGCGTCCCGTTCCCGAGCTGACCCAGTTTGTCGTGGAACTGTTTCGTCTGGGGCCGGCAGCACGGATGAACCTGGCTTCCGGGGGCGATTTTTCCGCCATCGATGATTCGGGGTGGATTCAGATTTTTGATGGCCGAGCGGGATACGTGATCGAGGACGCATCCAGCAAAGGTATCACGATCTATTCCGCAAGCCGAGACGTCGACGGTGTCCGCAGAGCCACCGAACCGATTGCCGATCCGCTCGCCGATGTCCTGGGACTGGCATCGTCGCGTGCCGGAACGTCATTCGGGTTGGGAATCGGCCCGCCGCAGGACGCGTTTGATGTTCACAGTGCTTTGGCCGGCGGACGATTTAGGATTGTGTCCGCAGACGACGAGGAAGTCGAATTGATGAACGCAGATGGCGACCGATTCACGCTGAGCGTCCCGCACCGGTACGCGCTCGTTCGCCGCGAATGGATTTGGGATACAGAAACCGGGACCCGCGGTTCGCTTGCGAACAGACAGTGGTGCCAGTTTTCGGATGGCACCTGGTATCCCGAGGTCTGTGACTTCAACTGTTTCAGGCCGCCGACGGACGACGGGCCTGCGGAGGAGTTGTTCACAATCCAGTATCGATTCGAATCGTTGCCAGCCACGATCGCATCCGATTTCCAGGTTCAAGCCAATCGCCCCGGAATGGACATCACTTACTACGGTCGCGAGGGGGACTTTCGCGTCAGGCGGTTGAAGGGGGGAGAAGCGTTTAACCTGACGCAAGTAGCTCACAACAAACTGTCGATTCGCTGGGATGCGCGGGACCAACCACGGTTTTCGATTTTTGAGAGAGCGAATGTTGCACCAGCCGTGATCGTTGCGGTCCTCATTGCTGTTCGATGGTTGTCCGGTCGATCAGTGGGCGGAGGGTGGCAATCCACAATGGTGCGGCTATCGCTTTTGCTGATTGCCATGTTTGTTGTACTGACAAATTTCGCGATGTGGCTTTATCAAGGCAGCACGATCCACGATCACACGCTGTCTTTCTATTCCTGGACGCACAACTCCTTGAGCGATCTTGGACGAGAGTACCGTTACGACGACGGCGATAATTCTCCCGCCAACATTGTGTTCAAATCGGCGTTAACGTTTGCCGGTACAGGTGCGATCGCATACGCATTCTCGATGCCTTTTCTCTTCCACCGTCTGGCGTCTGCGCGACTAGCGGCGTCCGCGGCGGTCAGTGGAGTTCTTGCGGGATGGAGCTGCATCCGAATTGGCTGGGCTCCCATCGATGTCTACCATGACCAACACACGATCTATGTGCATTGCGGTTTCGCTGCATTCGGAATCATGTGCCTGTTGTACGGAACCGCTCTGCTGCTGGAAGCCGACTATTCCAAGCATTACGGCTGGAGCGTGCTGGCGTGTTGTTCGCTGTTGGGAGCCTATCTTGTGTTGTGGCAGTTCGATGGAATCGGCCCGCTGTCCGACGTGCTGTTGCGACAGGCGATCGCTCAGAAGGTGGTCGTTTACTCCCTCGTCATTTGTTTTGTGTTTCAGGCCAAGGGAGGGCTTAACTGGCTGAAACGACGCAAGGTCAACGATTCGTCCCCTGGAATCTTGAGGCCACCATCATGAAGAAGTAACCTGAAGGATTCATGAGCATCCCCTATCATGAGCATCCCCTTGTGGCAGAAGGGCCTGCTCCTTATGGTCATTGGCCCTCTGGTCAATATGGTATCGGGCTTTGTGTTTCCTATCGTGGGAATTTCCGAGTCAGCTCGTGGCCAACGCTTCGAGGAAGGACTCGTCACCTATCTTTGTGTCATTGCCGGCGTCGTGCTTGTGAGCATGCACTTCGTGCGTGGCATCAGAGACTCAAAAGTTCGCAACGCGGAGAAACGCGCGAAGTCGAACGCGGGCGGGCCTGCGGTTCGCTCGACCGGCCACGACGGCCGACTCCTGCCCGGGCATTACACAGCCATCGGCTGGGGGGTGCTTGGTCTGTGCGTCGTTGCTTCTATCGCGATCCTCATCGGTGTCTTTGTCGCCGGCAATCGAACGGATGTTCCGCGCCCCGGTCCCGGCGTGACGGAAAGCCCCGAATCGAAGAAGCCACACAAAAGCTATCCCGTGTCGATTGACATCCCGGAGGATTCTCAAGTTGTGCCCAGCGATGCAACGCTGCCGCCAGGCACGCGGCTCCAGGCCTGTTGGGCAGGAAAATGGAACCCGAACACGTTGTTGTCAGAAAACGGCGACGGGAATCGCACCGTGCGGTGGGATGATTTCGGACCGCCTTATGACTGTCGCATGGTCCGTAGCGAGTTGATCATCCGAAGGGACGTTCTGAAGCAGTTCGGCGAATTCCCGGCGAGCCCGCCTGCCGTCGCCACGCCACGTCCGAAAGCGGCGAATGGTGCGGCCGGCGTCGATCCGAAACCCAAGTCGCTCAAGAACTGTCCCGTGACGATCGGCGTCCCGGCGGATTCTCATGTCGTGCCCGCCGATGCGAAGCTGCCACCTGGCACACGGCTCCAGGCCTGCTGGTCGGGAAAATGGAATCCGATCACTTTGCTTTCGGAAGACAACGACGGGAATCTGACCGTGCGGTGGAACGATTTCGGTCCGCCCTTTGACTGCAGCATGATCCGGAAGGAACTCATCATCAAAACAGACGTCTTGAAGCATCGCAGGCGTCGCGATGAGCGCCATCAATCGCACCTGACCGCGCTGGACGGTTCTCCCGAGATGCTGGCTATCAACGCCGCCCGGCTCCGCTCCCAATTTGTTCGTTATGTGGAGGCGGACCTGTTCCAGTGGCGGCCGACCGAGCAGTTCGACACGGTGTGTTGTTCTGATCAGAATTCGTCCTGCTCTTGCCAGAGAATGCAAACCGAAATGGACGATCAGAAGGTCGCCCGCATGACCATCACAATGACATCCACGCTGAGCGATAGCGGCACCAGCGCCAAGAGCGAACTGCCGGAACACAATTGAAGGACATCCCCTGGTGGTGTTTCGTGGGCGACGCCGATGCACCGAGTACCGTCACTCTCAACCGGGTGTTGACGAGAGCCGTCACGAAGGCTGGCGAGCGTCCCATCCACCACGAGTACCCCGGCGTCGCACACGATTGCTGGGATCAGACGTACGACAACCCGGACGTTTACGAGTGGCTGCTGCTTCAAGAACGGCCGCTGGCCGAACAGGCGTCAGAGTGAAACAGGGATTCAAGGAACCCGGCAACGCCGACCAATGTGCGAACACACTACCTTTCCAGTGCCGTACAGACGCGCCGTCCCTGAATTTGGCACAATGACTCGCTTTCGGCGGTTCGTCGCTACCTTGGTGAACTACACCTCCAGGTTGACCGACTTCCGCTGCGATGCCGAGAGGATGGCTCCAATGGCGACGGCGATCCACAGCAACACTTTGCAGGTGATCCAAAACGGCGTGTAGTTGGCCACGACGTTCCCCACGAGTCCGGCGGCGGCGCGTAAGTCAAAAATCCCCATCCATCGCAGCATCCAAAAGGCCACAAAGACAATCTCGCCGCAGGCGCCCACGCAGAGCGTCAAGAACAGGCTGGAGATCACCGGGGTCCGCTGGAAGGCGACCGATTTTCGCACGGCAATTCCCAGAGGTCGGCCGAACGCCCAACCGACGCCAACCGCCAGCCCCATAAACAGCAGCATGGTGAAATGGTCAATCGGAATGACCTTGACTTGCATCCAGACGAGAAGCAAGCCGATAGCCGTCCAGAGTCCTCCCCAACCGAGCGCTGCATAGCAGAAGACGGCCGGCAGGCCGAGCGTCCCGAGAAGCGTGGCGCGATTCAGTTGGGCCTCGGCCTGTTCCTTTTCCTGATACGCCTCGTCGAGACAGGCGGGGCAGAGCCGCGTCGGCATCCCATCGACGCACATGAGCGGCGCCTCAGGAGCCTTGCCGCACCGCAGGCATCCGGGCGCTACGGCCAGGTCGGTCGCTGCGAGTGTCTGTCCGAAGCATTCGACCAGCGACAGGATGACCTCATCCGTGACCTGGTCGATATTGTACAGCGTCAACCAGGCGGAATTGGCGTCGAATGATAGTCTGGCCTGATCGGCCGGAACGTCTCGCAACAAGTCGTGCAGCGGGTCAAACTCAGTCCCCTGTCGATCGATACGGAATTGAAGGAGTACGGCCTGACTTGATGACTCGGGTTGTTCGGACACGAGGAACGTCATCGCGACGGGAATGCCCGCCAGCTCCCCCAGAGCGCGGCCGTCACTCTGCATGACCAGCCCCAGGGCATTCACCAGTGAAGTCATCGTTTCGACAGGTGACAACATCATTTTTGCCTCGCCTGCCGCAGAAACATCGCCGTTGTCCCTGAATTCCGAGTCTGACCGGTGTCTGAACGCAAGTGTATGCCAAGCCGCGCGTCGCGGGCCAGCGAAATACCGCAGAATTCGCCGTCAGGCCGCCGGTCGCTCACCGTCGGGGGAAAACTCCCGATCCAATCCACCGACATTCACGGGATTGGCTCGACTCTGGGGGGGGACTGGGGCCGAACGGTATCACAATCTTCCCGTCCATTGGGTTCACTGAATGTGATCAATCTGGCTCGGATCCATTCAATCAGTGTGCCGGAAGTGTGCCGGTCTGGAGTCGGCCGCACGACCCTCCTGACCGGGATTTTCGGCGCGCCGGGGGTGGCCAACGGGACGGATGCTCCGGAATTGCGGATTTCCCCGGTTCTTCCGATCAAAGAAAATCGACTCGGCAATGCAGATTCTTCTTGTAATCTGCGGCTGGCCGATTGTAGAATCTATGATTGTCTGTGGTAGAGGCATCAATCTGATGCCGCCGGATGGTCGATCAACCACCGGTTCGTTCTCGCTGCTGCTCCTCAGTTCTGAAGGGAGTTGTGACATGCAACTTCGGCATGGGCGTGGTCTTCAATGGGGCCTGGTACTGGTTCTGGGCGCAATTGGCATGGGGAGCGTGGTCGGGGACACCCGTCCGGCGACCCGGCCTGGTGCAGGAGAACTCGTCTGTTTTGCTCCGGCGGGAGGAGAAACGGTCTTCGCCTTGTCGTTGCGGTCCCCGCGACCTCTGGCGCAGACGCCGCACGATCATCTGCTGCTGGTGGATACCTCCGCCAGTCAGACGGGGCGACACCGGGAGCAGATGCTGGCGGTCCTGGACGCTTGTCTGGCTGCTCTCCCCGCGGGAGATCGGGTCCAGCTCGTGGCAGTCGATGTGCAGGTCAAGCCGTTGCACGAGGGATTCGATCACGCCAATTCGGCGACGGTCCGTGCGGCTCGCGAACAACTGGAACGCCGCGTTCCGCTGGGGGCGACGAAATTGCTGCCAGCGCTGTACGCGGCCGCAGAGTTGATGACGACCGAGCGGGACAAGTCGCTGGTGTACTTCGGCGATGGGATGAGCACTGGCGGATTGATTTCCACCGCCGCGATGCAGCAGGCGGTGACGGAACTGCGCGACCGGCAGATTGCCGTCCACAGTTTCTGCGTCGGACCGCGGATGGACGTGCAGGTGCTGGGAGTTCTGGCGGTCCATACGGGGGGAGTGGTGGTGCTGGACGACAGCAACCTGACGGCGCGCGACGCCGGACAAAAGCTGGCGATCGCCGCCGGCTCGGAAGTGTGCTATGCCGATGAGGTGCAGGTTGATCCGTCCGTGGATCGGCTGTATCCCCTGATCACTCCGCCGCTGCGTTCCGATCGCGACACGATTCTGATCGGTCAGGGGAGCCTGCCGGAAAATCTGCAAGTGGCCATTCGCGAAGGAGAGGAACTGGCGGAGTTTTCGGTCCGGACGAGCGCCAGTCAACCCGATCAGGCGTTTCTGCTGGGGTTGTTGGCTTCCGCCGAACAGTCGGGCGGATTGGCGATTCCCGTGGCCGGGAGCGAGTTATTGAGCCTGGCCCGCCAGGATCACGAAATGCAATTGGACCAACTGGTGGTCGCCGGAAATCGGGCGATTGCGCAGCGCGACGTAAAGCAGGCGGAGGAGATCGCCTCGACGATTCGCCGCCTGGATCCGTCGAACGTGGAAGGGGAGACGCTCCTGGCAGCGGCTCAGGCGTCTCGCCAAGGGGCCTTCCGACAGGTGCAATTCTCCGAGGAGGTTGGTGACGACACGGAAGCGTCTGACGAAGGATCGGTCAATGACGCCGATGTCACTCGCCAGTTTGAAGAATTGAAGCAAGTTCGGACCGAGCGCCTGACTCGGGAAGTGAACCAAACGATCGAAGCGGCTCGGAAACTGGCGGCAACCGATGCCGACACGTCGATGGGCGGCCTGAAACGGATTTTGAATGCGGTCAATTCGTCGACCGACATCGATCCGGTCAGTCGCGAGGGGTTGCGACGGCGGATTCAGAACGCGCTGGATCAAATCGCCGTGCGGCAGCAAAAGCGGGATTTGGAGCGGTTGAATCAACAGGAGCGGGTCTCGGCGGCGCAATCGCGCCGGCTGGCGACCGATGAATTGCAGAATCGGGAAGAGAAACTGGAGCAGTTGATCGACAAAGTTCGGTCACTGCTGTCAGAAGGATTCACCGGGAATGAAGCGGCGTTTGAGCAGGCGGAAGCGGTGGCTCGTGCCGCCTGGGAATTGGCCCCCTATCACGGAGTGACTGCTGCGGCCATATTCGATACCGAGGCGGCCGGACAGCTCGATAAGATGAACCGGCTCCGCTATTTGAAGTCGGACAAGTTTCTGGAAGCGATGTACCAGGTGGAACGAGCGCACATTCCGTTCCCGGACGAGCCGCCGGTGTTGTGGCCCGCCCCGGAGGTTTGGCAGGCGCTGACCAATAGCCGTCGTAAATGGAGCTCGGTGGACCTGATGCGGTACAACAGGGCGGAGGAAAAAATCCGCGAATCGCTGAAAAAGCCGACGGAAGTCAACTTCCAGGAAACTTCGCTGGAAGATGCGGTCACCTACCTCAAGGAATACCACAACATCAACATCTGGTTGGACAAGCAAACGCTGATCGACGAGGGGATTTCGCTGGACAGCCCGGTGACACTGGCGTTGGCGGGGGTGTCGTTCCGCAGCACGCTCAAGCTGCTGTTGCAGCCTTTGCAGTTGACCTACGTCATCGAAGACGAAGTCATGAAGATCACCACAACCGCTCGCGCCGGCGAACGACTGAGCACCCGCGTCTACCCGGTCGGCGATCTGGTCATCCCGGTGCAGGTGCCCGGTGGCGGGGGGGGTGGTGGCATGGGCGGTGGCGGCGGCATGATGGGTGGTGGTGGCGGCGGCGGCATGATGGGTGGTGGTGGCGGCGGCGGTATGATGGGTGGTGGCGGCATGGGGATGATGAACGTCGGCCTGCAGCCTGCCCATCGTCCGCGTTAGTTCCGCGTTTCTGGCGACTTTCGACGCCGAGAGGGTTTTCCTCTCGGCGTTGTTTGTTCTTTGTAGTTCCGGTTGTTTTCGACAGGGTGACCCGATACGCTACAGGACGCACCGGAACGGCAATTCTGTACCCCCTGTCGTCCGCCCCCCTGAGTTACGGAATTGGGACGCCAGATAACGGTGGACTTGGAAGTCTTTGCAGGAGTTCTGTCATGCAGACTCGTCGTGAGTGGCTCCGGATCGGCGGATTGAGCGCGTGCGGGCTGACGCTTCCCGAGCTGTTCCGTCTCCGCACGCTCACCGCGGCCTCTTCTGCGGCAGCCCGTCACCAGGGAAATTCCTGCGTCTTTCTATTCCTGTTCGGCGGCCCCAGCCACATCGATCTGTGGGATATGAAACCGGAGGCGCCGGCAGAGATTCGAGGGGAATTTCAGCCGGTT
The DNA here is from genome assembly GCA_046152955.1 of Planctomycetales bacterium. Lineage (GTDB taxonomy): Bacteria > Planctomycetota > Planctomycetia > Planctomycetales > Planctomycetaceae > SIAF01. Next base: position 9,667 of record JBJXGA010000149.1, read on the forward strand.
TCCACCGTGGTTCCGGAGATCAACGTGTGCGAGCATTTGCCACGTTTTGCCCAGATGCTGGACAAAGTGTGCCTGCTGCGGTCGATGACGCACCGCATGAACGTGCATGGGCCGGCATGCAGCGAGATTTTCAGCGGGCGTCCCTACTTTGGTCCGCCGGTGACCGACCAGGCGCGCCCCGAAGATTGGCCCAGTTTGAGCGCCCTCACCATGCGCTACGGCAGTTCGCCCATCGGGCTGCCGGCGTCGGTCGTGTTGCCCTGGTATTTGCAGTTTCCCGGTCAGTCGCTCCGGATCGCCGGACAGAGCGGGGGACGGATGGGCGAGCAATACAACGCCATGCTGCTCGAGGCGGATGGGGGCGCGTTTCGGCTGGGGGGACTGGAGCTGTTTGACGACGCGCCGCTGCCGCGCGTGCGGCTGCGCAGGGATCTATTGCGCCAAATTGAGTCGCACGGCGCGCCACCCGCCTCGGCGGCGGTGACGAGCCACCTGCGGCAAGCGGAACAGGCGTGGAGTCTTTTGGAAAATCGGGTCCACACCGTGCTGGATCTGGATCGCGAGAGTCCCGCCACGCGGGAGCGTTATGGTTCCAGCGCGATCGGCCAGAGCCTCTTGATGGCGCGGCGACTGGTGGAGGCGGGTCTTCCCCTGGTGACGGTCAATTGGGAGGACGAAACGAAAATCGACGGGGTCAACACCTGTTGGGACACGCATCAGGAGAACTTCAAAAAGCTCAAGACGCTGCTGTGCCCGATCTTCGATCAGGTCTTTCCCGCGTTCATCAATGACCTTGCGGAACGGGGCTTGTTGGAAACGACGCTGGTGGTGGCGGTGGGTGAATTCGGTCGGACGCCGAAACTGGGGCAGTTCACGCAGAGCGCCAATACCAAACCCGGAGGACGCGATCATTGGCCGCATGCGTTCACCGCCCTGGTGGCCGGTGGTGGAGTGCGCGGCGGGCAAACGTATGGATCGACCACTCCCACAGGAGGGTATGTGGCGACGCAACCGGTCACTCCCGCGGACCTGACGGCGACGATTCTGCATCACCTGGGAATCGATCACACGCTGGAATACGAAGACGCTTTCCAGCGCAACCGCCAGCGGCTATCGGAAGGGGAACCGGTCACCGACCTGGGGTGACTTCTCGCCCACTGTCGCCACAGGGGGCAATGGATCGACCATGTGACGACACTCGAATGACATTATGCCCGCCCCGGTGATTGAGCGACTGACTGACGAATTGAACGAACGCCTCCGCGCGGTGCAGGAGCGGGAGCGATTGCCGGGTTTGGCGGTGGGCATCGTCGACGACCAGAACCTGGTCTGGACGGGGAATGTGGGGTTTGCCGACCTGGAGGGGGGGCGGCCTCCTGATTGCAATTCGCTGTACCGCGTCGCCTCGATCACCAAAACTCTGACCGCCACGGCGATCGTCCAATTGCGGGACGAGGGAAAATTGGATTTGGATGATCCGCTCCGGCGGCATCTTCCGGAATTCGCGCAGGCCCAGGCTCGCGTCGGCACGGTCGACCAGGTAACGCTGCGGCGCTTGATGACGCACCATTCGGGACTGGTCACCGAAGCCCCTTTGCCGGGGTGGGACGCCCAGGAATTCGGCACGCGGGAAGCGCTGCTGGCGGCGCTTCCCGCGATCGAAGTGGTGATCCCCGCCGACAGCGCGTTCAAATACTCGAATCTGGCGTTCGCGCTCTTGGGGGAAGTGGTGTCGCGCATCTCCGGGATGCCGTTCGAACGGTATCTGCAGACCGCTCTGTTGGATCCGCTGGCGATGTCTTCCAGCGTTTGGGAACTGTCGGATGAGCCGCGCCATCGCCTGGCGCGCGGCTACTATCCGCTGCGTTCCGGACATGGATTTGAGCCGGCCCCTTACGTGCGGCTCAATGGGATGGCCCCCTGCGGTCAGCTCCATTCGAGCGTCACCGACCTGGCACGGTGGATCTCGCTGCAATTTTGCGGGGGGGATTCACCACGCGGCGGCCGCCAGGTTTTGTCCGGTTCGTCCCTCAATGAAATGCATCGTCCCGTCCTGCTCGAAGCGGATTGGTCGATCGGTTATTGCCTGGGGTGGCGGGCGATTCGGGCCGGAGATCGGGTCTATCACGGGCACGGCGGGGGCCTGCACGGCTATGCCTCGCAGATTCAGTTTTCGCTCCCGCACAAGCTGGGAGTGATCTGCCTGGCCAATGTCTGGCCCCATCCGGGACTGCAAGGGGCCGCGACGGAGATCGCCGAGATGCTGATCAAGGGGGGATGGAAGGGGGCTGTGGAACGACCGCGATCGGCGGCCTCTTCGACACCGCCGGAATGGGACGCGCTGTGCGGGCTGTACGAAGCGGCCCCCGGCATCGTGGCGAATGTCGTGGTCCGGCATGGGGCGCTGCGACTGGAACCCTCTCGACTGGGGAGCTATCTGTTGCATGCGCCGGCGCGACTCGATGCCGGCACATCGCCAGACGCCTTCATCGTCCGTGGGGGACGCGCCTCGGGCGAGACGGCCGAGTTCCGTCGCGGGCCGGATGGAATCGGTGCGCAAATCGCTCTGGCTGGATTTGTCTACCGGCGACTGGCGACCACTGACGCCTGAGCATGTTACGTGAAATCGGCCGCACGAAGGCTACAACAGAATCTCATTGATCGGCGTCCCAGGACAAATTCCGATCGGACGATTCTGGCTGTCGTGGACAACCGTTTCCGGCGCGATCCCCAGGCAATGATAGACGGTCGCGAGCAGGTCGACCGGCGCCGTGGGGTTGGCCGCCGGGTATGCGGCATGCCGATCGGAGGCGCCATGCACAACGCCCCCCCGGATCCCTCCTCCGGCCAGGACGGAGGTGAAGCAATTCGGCCAATGATCCCGACCATCCTTCCCCGCCCCGGCGTCGCTGTTGCGCTGGCCGATTTTGGGAGTCCTGCCGAATTCACCCGTCCAGATGACGACCGTTTCGTCGAGCAGGCCCCGCTCGTCGAGGTCGTCCAGCAGCGTCGAAAACGCCAGGTCCGCGGGGGGCATCAATCGATCTTTGAGGTCGATGAAGTTTTTGCTGTGCGTATCCCAATAGACGCTGACGTTCTTGATGCCGTCGTTGGGCCAGAAGACGGTGACCAGGGGCACCCCCCGTTCGATCAGCCGCCGCGCCTGCAACACCGATTGCCCATGCGGATTGTCGCCGTACCGTTTTCGCATGGACTCCGGCTCGGCGGCCAGATCAAACGCCCCTTTGCCAATCGCCGAGTGGACCAGATCGAACGAGCGCTGGTAGTTGCGGTCCATGGCCGCCAGACTCGGACTTTCCACGTGCGACCGGAGTTGATGGTCGATCTGCCGTAACAAGGCCTGGCGGTCGTCCAGCCGACGAATTGAGATTTCCGGGGGTGGGTCGAATTCCCCGACGCGGTAGTCGGCAGCATGCGGGTTGGCGTCGATCGTCAGCGGATCGTAGACCTGCCCCAGCCAGCCGGCGAATTGGCCGCGACTCTCCTCGACGAAGCGTGGGACGTCACCAGGAAGCTTGGGGCGCATGGAGACGAAGGGTGGCAACGGATCCGTCCCGCGCCCCAGCCGGGCCAGGACGGAACCGATGTGCGGCCAATCGGTGTATTTCGTTCCCCCAGGAAGCGGAGGCATGCCGGTCAGGAGGAAATGGGTGGCGACCGTGTGATCGACGTTGTTGTGCGTCATCGACCGGATGATGGCCAGTTTGTCCGTCCGCCGCGCCAACAGCGGGAAGTGCTCGCAGATCTCAATTCCGGGCGTCTGCGTCGCAATCGGTTGAAACGGTCCCCGGACTTCCGCCGGGGCGGCTGGTTTGAGATCCCAGGTATCCTGCTGCGCTGGGCCTCCCCACATGAACAGTAGAATGCAGGCCTTGGCGCGGCCAAAACTTCCCGCCGGAAGCGGCAAGGCGGGTGCGCCATTGGCCAGCGACTGTCCGGCCAACAGTTGGGGCAGGCCCAGTCCCAGCAGGCTCAAGCTGCCAGCGCGCAGCACGTCGCGCCGGCCAGCCCTCCGGAGCTGATGAAAGTTGTGGCAGGAAGTCATGTTGATTTCGATTTCGCGGTGGGCGACTCGGTCCGGTCAGTTGTTCACAAATCTCGATGCGGCTCGCCCGTGGCGGACGCTGCCAGCTTCCGGTATCACTGATGGAGCGTCGCTCGTGAATAGCAAGCCTTGGAAGATTGTACCTTGGTGACTGACCGAGTGGAACCTGGGTGCATGCCGCACGTGGACGCTGGCAGCGTCCACCAGTGCGTTTGCAAGTTTGTTGAATCGGCGAGGTGCAAGTCCTCGTCAGGAGGTTCTGGTTTGATCCTGTAGCCGACCGTGACTGCGTCGCCGTGAGGCGGGG
>JBJXGA010000159.1:0-5180 GCA_046152955.1 Planctomycetales bacterium
AACGTACTGGGGACGATCAATCCCATTGAGGACATCGCCCGCCGCGTCCACGCCCGCGGCGCGCTGCTGCTGGTCGATGCGGCCCAGAGCGTGCCGCATGGCATGGTCAACGTGCAGTCGCCGATGATCGATTTTCTCGCATTTTCCGGGCACAAGCTGTACGGTCCGACCGGCGTCGGCGTATTGTACGGCCGCCGTAAACTGCTGGAAGCGATGGATCCCTTCCTCTGCGGGGGGAACATGATCCAGCGCGTGTACAAAGAGTCGTCGGAGTTTGCCGAACTCCCCAACAAATTTGAGGCGGGGACTTTGCCAATCGTTCAGGCGATTGGCCTGGGGGCGGCGATCGACTATCTCGGCCAGATCGGGTGGGACGCGCTCGCGGCGCACGAGCATCTGCTGACGGCCTATGCCTTCGAGCAACTCACGCAGATTCCGGGGTTGAAGATCGTTGGTCCCGGTCTGGAACATCGCGGCTCCATCGTCAGCTTCACCGTGGAGGGAGTCCACCCCCATGACATGGCGGAGCTGCTCGATCGCAAGGGGGTTGCGGTGCGCGCCGGGCATCATTGCACGATGCCTCTGCATACGCTGTTGGGCCTGTCGGCGACGACGCGGGCCAGTTTCTCTTTCTACAACACGTTCGCCGAGGTGGATGCGCTCCGCGAGGCGATTGGCTACGCCCGCCGCATCTTCCGGCTCTCCTGACGCCGTTTCCCCCTGCCCGCAATGTCCCTGCCGCTCCACAGTTGGAAGTCCCGGACGAACACCGACGAACGGAGCGCGGCAGCATGAGGTGGTTGCTGGGGGCGATTCTGCTCCTCGTGATTGGCGTCGTGTTCCAGTTGGGGCTTTTGGTGTACGCGATGTACGTGCTGCTGGGGGTCATGCTTGTCAGCCGCTACCTGGCGCGCGAGTGGATCGAAAACGTCTCGGCAGAACGCGAGTGCAGCCGCCTTTCGGCGCAGATTGGCGATAAGGTCGCTGTCATCGTCAAAATCAGAAACACGGGGCGGCTGCCGATCGCCTGGCTGTTGCTGGAGGATTCGCTGTCGCGACAGGCGCTCATGCAGCGCCCCCCTCGAATCTCGGTCGAGGGTAAACGGGTCGACATCGTGCAGCTTCCCGCGCGGGGAGAGAAATCGCTGTTGTACCAGGTGCGGTTTCTGATGCGGGGGTATTACCAGATCGGTCCCTTGCTTGTGGAATCGGGTGATCTGTTTGGTCTGCACCGAAGGTTTCGGGTCGAAACTCGGCCGCACTTCGTGTTGGTCTATCCGCGCGTAATCCCGCTGGGGGGGTATGATTTGGCGTCGCGGCGACCGATCGGCGAAGTCCGGCTCACCCATCGGCTGTTCGAAGACCCGACGCGGATCGCGGGAGTTCGCGAGTACCAGCCGGGAGACGCGCTGAGCCGCATCCATTGGCGGGCCACGGCCCGTACAGGAACGTTGCACTGCAAGGTGTACGAGCCGTCTTGTGTCGCCGGCATGACGCTCTTGCTCGATTTTCACCAGGCGGGTTACCCCGCGCGGAGCGAACCGCATCGCTCGGAATTGGCGGTCACCGCTGCCGCCTCGCTGGCCAACGCCGTGTATCAGTTGGGCCAACAGATCGGCCTGGTCACGAACGGCCGCGATGCCGCCGACCGGATTCGCGAAGAGGGTTTCCGGCACGAGTTTCGGACCCGAGCCGTGGCCCTGGGAGAAGTGGAAATGCAGGGGCGAAGCGATCGCTTGCGCCCGGTAATGGTCCAAACGCGCCGCGGACCGGATCAGCTCGCCCGGATTCTGGAGACGCTGGCGCGGGTGGAACTGACCGACGGGCTGACCTTTGCGCAATTGGTGTTCGAAGTCACCAGTCGGCTGCCGCGCGATGCGACCGTGATGGCGCTGCTCGCCGAAGCGACCCCCGAAACGGCGATCGCGCTGGGGAGTCTGCGTCGCCGCGGTTATGCGGTGACGGCGCTGCTGGTGATGGCCGATGAGGACTTCGTCGCGGACAGCATGGGGCGGCTGATGGCGGAGGGGCTCGAAGTCCGTCGCATCGAGAGCGAAGCGGCGATCGCAGGCATCTGTTCGGCACAGATGGTAAGATGAATTGCGGCGGCCAGAGCCGTCCCATCGCACCCGGTGAGTTCCTCCATGCCCCGCGCTCGACGCGACAAAACGCTCGCAGACTACGTCGTCATCGCGCTCAGCCCGGCGCTGATCATGACGCTCGTGGGGAGTCTCGTCTTCTTCCTCCTGGATGTGAGCTACAAGGGGCAATACGAACTGCGGATGCGATGGATCATGTTCTGGTTCGTCATGGGGGCAGTGCTCGTGGCGCGGATCGCCATCGAGGAGGGGAAGGAGCACGCACGATTGTTCGGCGTCGCGCTGTGCGCCGTGGTCGCGTTCGGAGTGATGCGGTTTGTCGACCAGGTGGCGGTGGCGTGGGTGCTGCTGGCGGTGGTCTGGTGGTGCGCGTCCAAGTTGACCTGGGACTGCACCCTCATCGACGACGACGAAGACGCTTCGGGGGAGGGACTGTTGCAAGCGGCCGGACTGGGAGGCGCTCCCGCGGTCCCCCCTCCGCCACCAGTCCCTGCCGCCGACACGCTCCCCGACGACGCCGCGACGCGCAAATCCCGACCCCACGCGCCGGGGTTGTGGGTCGTCTATTTTTCGCTGGCGGCCCTCCCTCTGTTTGGCGTCGGCCAGTTGTTCGTTCCGGCGCAGGAAGGGGGACGCCGTCAGTATGCGTTTCTCTTGCTGGCGGTCTACGTCGCCTCGGCGCTGGCCCTGCTGCTGACGACCAGCTTTCTAGGATTGCGCCGCTATCTGCGGCAACGCAAACTCGCCATGCCGGTGGCGATGACCGGCGCCTGGATGGGAATGGGCACCCTGCTCTTGGTGGCGCTCCTTCTGGCGGCGCTGCTGATCCCCAGGCCGCAGGGGGAATACACGCTGACAGCGCTGGTGGACAAGCTCGATGCCCAGGTGCGCGACGCTTCGAAAATGGCAGTTCTACCCGGAGACAAAGGGGCCGGCGAGGGGCGCCCCATCGGCCAGCAGGATCCGCAGGCGAAACAACCAGGGGGGCAGCCAGCCGACAAGCAGCCGGGGGCGCCTGGTGGCGACGGTCGGCCAGGGAATCAGCCACAGGGAGAGCCGGCACAGGATCAGGCAGGTGGCAAGGAGGGTGGTAGCAAAAAAGGCGAGCAACCAGGTTCAAAAAAGTCGGACCCAGGACAGACGGCTGGCAAAGACGCAACCGGCAAACCGGATGCGAAACGCGATCCGGCCCATCCCGAGGAGAAACAGCCCCCAGGACAAAAGCCGGACAATCCCCCACAGGGACAGCAACAAGTCGCTCAGCAGCAACCTCCACTGAATGATCCACGAAACCCCCAGGCGCCGCCGCAGGCGGGTCCGCCAAAGCAGGGACAGCCGCCGCCAGGAGGAGCGCCGCCACAGGGGAAGCCGGCAGAAGGGGGACAAGCGCAGCGTCCAGCGGAGGCTGCGCCGAAACCGCCCATTCCAGCGACTCCACCGACTCCACCTTCGTCCAATTGGCTGGGGTCTCTCGCGCCGTTTTTCAAGTGGATCCTGTATGGCGTGTTGGCGCTTGTCGGGTTGTGGCTGTTGTTCCGCCATTGGAGACAGGTGGTCGAGTTTCTGGCACGCTTGTGGGCCGAACTGCTGAGTCTGTTTGGCCGTCGCCCCGAGGCGACGTCATCGACTGCCGAGTCCGAAGCCGCCGCAATCATCGCCTCAAAACGGCCGTTCGCCGACTATCCCAATCCCTTCGCGACCGGCGCGGCATCAAAAATGTCTGCGACTCAACTCGTCCGCTACACGTTTGAAGCACTGGAAGCGTGGGCCCGCGAGCAGGTGGTCGAACGGCCACCGGAACAAACGCCGCTGGAGTTTGCGCAGGAGCTGGGACGCCGCGTCCCCCCTCTGGCCAAAGACGTCTCGCAAACGGCCCAATTCTACGCAAATATCGCCTACGCCCGAAAAGCCCCGCCGCGCGACAGCGTCGAAACCCTGGAACGACTGTGGCGAAAACTCTGAAGTAGGGATGAGGGGTGAGGCGCTAGGGACTAGGGGTTAGTCGCTCTGGACTCCCCCACCCCTCGCCCCCCATCACACTGCTTTCGATTTGCGTATGTCTCGCCGTCGGCTATCATCCCGATTTGCCTATCCTTCCGGCCCTTCCAGGAAAGTGACCCGCCGCTTTGTTCTCGATCACGACCGTAGCGGGGACGGTTTTCGTCCTGATCGTCTTGTATCTGCTGTTGCACTATGTGCTGTTCCTGCTTGCCACGCATCCCAAGGATGCGGCGCGGATCGGACATGAACTCAACGAGTTCGAACGACGGCAACTGGCGGAATGGCGCCCGCAAGTGGACGACTTTCTGAAGCATGACGACGAAGCGCGGACGTACAACGATGTGTTTGCCAGCTATCGCGGGGAGCGCGATCCGTACAGCGCCTGCGTCTTTCCACAGACCCCCTTTTCCCCCCCCTATGCGGCCGATCTGGTTTTGCTCGACCCACCCGCCGGCGCGCGGCTCTTGGAATTGGGTTGTGGCTCGGGAGAGGCGGCGCATTTCCTGGCGAGTCGCCGCGATGTCGAAGTCCTGTGCGTCACGAACTCCCCGGTTCAGGCGGACATTTGCCAGCGGAAATTCGCTCCGTTTGACGGTCGCGCCAGAGTGCTGGTGGCCGATTTCGACCGCCTGGAACTGAATGATGAGACGTTTGACGCGATCTATGCGCTGGAATCGATCGGGTACACGCGCGACCTCGACGCCTGGCTGGAACGGTGCTGGCGAATGCTCAAGCCGGGGGGCCGCCTGCTGATTCGCTCTCCGGCGTCTCTCGAAAACTGCCGTCGTGAACAGGACTATCGCAATGTCACCGCCTTTTTCGACAACTGGCGATACAACTTCATGGGGGCCAATATCCTGGTGCATAAGCTGCGGCGATTGGGCTTTTCACCGATCCGCTATCGACAGCTTCCCTTTTGGGCCTGGGGAGCGACCTGGAACTTCATCCGCCACGTGCTGCTTTGGAAGTTTCGCTTGAAGATGCGGACGATGATCGACATGGAGCGGATCATCTGGCGGACCTCCAAAGTGTTTGTGTTCGGCAATGCCTACAACATCGTCCTGGCCAGCAAGCCCCCCC
>JBJXGA010000161.1:0-2666 GCA_046152955.1 Planctomycetales bacterium
CCGCGACAGCGTCGATTTGCCGAGGGGCGTGGCCTGGGGGCTGTGCCTGCTGCGCTGCGTGGCGCTGTTCGGCATCCTGTTCTATTTCCTCGACCTGGAGAAGCGGGAAGAGCGCAAGCTGGTGCGGCGGTCGCGGGCCCTGGTCCTGGTCGACACGAGCCTCAGCATGGGAATCCAGGACGGAGCGGACGCGAGTGGCGCCGGGGCGGCGCGGCGCCGCATCGATCTCGTGGTCGATGAGTTCTCCCGCGCGGATTTCCTGCGCGATTTGCGCCGCGCGCATGACGTCATTGTCTATCGCTTCGACCAGCAGACGACTCCGACCGAGGTCGCCACGTTTCCGCGGATCGAACCGAATGACCCGAGTCCCGAGCGGGATTCGACCGCGGCGCGCGCGGCAGGCCTGAGCGAAGCGAGGTGGCTGGCGCGGTTTTCCACCCTGCTCGTGCTGGCCTCCGTCGCTTGCTGGATCTACGCCTGGTTCCGGGATTGGGCCTGGCTGCGCCTGTGGTTCACGCGGCGGGAGACCGAGGAGCGTGATGGGGCATGGTCGGTTCTCGCGGGGATGGTCACGCTCCTGGCGGGCTTGATCGTGTTCAGCGTGGCCAATCTGCGGCATCCCGAGCTTGAACTCGGGGCCGTGTTGGGCTGGAAGGACGACGTGCCGCCGTCGCTCGAGCGGGCGGAGTCGGGGGCGGAACGGGCGCCGGGCGCGGCCGCCGGTGATCCCCCGATCGCCTGGCAGGAGGAATTTGGTCCCCGCGGTCTGGAAACCCGAATCGGCGACTCCGTTCGTTTCGTGCTGAATCGTGAACGTGGCGGGCCCATCGCGGGAGTCGTGGTCGTCTCGGATGGCGGAAACAACGCGGGTGGCGATCTGCAGGAGAGCATCCAGCTGGCGCGGGCCTTCGGCATTCCCGTGCACGCCATCGGACTTGGCGGCGACAAGCGCCCAACCAATGTCCGCGTCACCGACCTCGAGGCACCTCCCCGCATCTACCCAGGGGACGCGTTCCCCATCACCGGCTACCTTCAGGCATCGAACCTCGCCGGTCAGTCGGTCAAGGTGGAACTGCTTTCGCAGCCGGGGCGCGTGGGCGATCCGAACATCGTTCCAACCGTCGAGGAGACTCGGCAGGTTACCCTGGGCCGAGACGGCGAGCTCCTGCCGCTGCCTTTCGAGGTGGTCCCCCAGCAGGCGGGTCAGCGGACGTATCAGCTGCGCGTCACGCCTCCCGGCCAGGACGCCGACCCGCGGGACAATGCGCGGTCGGCGACCGTCCAGATCGTCGAGCGGAAGAGCCGCGTCCTCTTGTTCGCGGGCGCGGCGAATCGCGAGTACCAGTTCCTCCGCAACGTGCTGTATCGAGACAAGGAAACAACGGTCGATGTCCTGCTGCAGACCGGGTCGCCCGGCATCTCGCAGGAGGCGGATGAACTGCTGTTCGAGTTTCCACGGATCGCGGACGAGTTGTTCGCCTACGATGCCCTGTTCGCATTCGACCCCGACTGGAGCAAGCTGGACGACGGGCAGATCGAACTCCTGGAGCGCTGGGTCGCGGACAAGGCGGGGGGATTGGTGCTGGTCGCCGGTCCAGTCCACACGCCGAAGCTGGTCAGCGCCCGCGCCGGCGACGGACGATTGGAGACGATTCGTGGCCTGTATCCGGTCGTCTTTTTTGGTCGCGGCTCCGCGACGTTAAGCCTGAGCCGGACCAGCTCGGGGACTCCCTGGCCGCTGCAATTCACGCGCGACGGTCAGGACGCGGAGTTCCTGAAGTTGGCCGATGACCCGCAGGGAAATGAACAAGCCTGGTCGTCGTACCCCGGCGTCTTTGGCTACGTGGCCGTGAAGGATGTCAAACCCGGCGCGAAGGTACTGGCTCGCTTCTCCGATCCCGCCACCGAGGTGGACGGGAACAAGCCGGTCTACCTGGCGACGCAGTTCTACGGAGCAGGCCGGGTGGTCTATCAAGGCAGCGGCGAGATGTGGCGGCTCCGCCAGGCCGACGAAGCCTTCTTCGACCGCTACTACACCAAGCTGACGCGCTGGGTCTCGCAGGGGCGCCTGCTGCGCGACTCGAATCGCGGATTGCTGCTCGTGGACAAGGAACGGTGCCTGCTCGGCGAGACCGTGACGGTTCAAGGCATTCTGACCGATTCCCAGCACCAGCCGCTGACCTTGGCCGAGGTAACCGCCGTGCTGATTCCGCCGGACGGTCGCCGCGCGAATCTGCCGCTGCGGCGCGTCACGGACGCCGCGCGTCCTGGAATGTACTCGGCGCAGTTCACCGCCGCGCTCGAAGGCGACTACCGGATCGACCTGGCATTGCCCGGCGGCCAGGAACAGGAACTGCTGTCGCGCGAGCTGCGGGCCCGCATCCCGGCGCTAGAGACGGAAAGCCCCGAGCGCAACGATCCGCTGCTCAAGGATCTCGCCGAAAAGACCGGCGGCGAGTATTTCATCGGGTTCGACGCGGCGCTGAACCGGGGAGCGAATCGAGCCCCCCTGGCGAGTCGGCTCGAGCCTCAGGACCAGACGACTTTCCTGCCCGGCGCGCCGGATCGGGAATTCGACCGCATGCTCATGACCTGGCTCATGGCGGTCATCTGCGGGGCCCTTTGCCTGGAATGGCTGCTGCGCAGATTGAACAAGCTGGCCTGAG
>JBJXGA010000166.1:0-11378 GCA_046152955.1 Planctomycetales bacterium
CGGCACGCGCGGCGGCTGTTGCAGGAGCGCGCCGCGGCCGCATCACAAACTCGATCCGGCCGCGCGGCGCCGCGCGATGCCCCCGTGACGCCGGCCCAGCAGGAGGCCGCTCGGCGACTGCATGCCCTATTCAAGGAGCGACAGGAACCCCCAGTCCGGCTCCGGGCGCTGTGGGCGCTGTACGGAATCGGCGCGCTGGAGGAGTCGTTCCTGCGAGCGCTTTTGGAGGACGAGAACGAATCGATTTGTGCCTGGGCCGTGCGGCTGTTGTGCGACCAGGGCCAACCTTCCGCCGCGGCACTGGAGCAGTTCGAACGGCTGTCGGCGACGGTCCAATCTCCGCTCGTCCGATTGCATCTGGCGAGCAACCTGCAACGGCTCTCTGCGCCGGCCCGCTGGCCGATCGCCGAAGCGCTGGCGCTGCGGGAGGAAGATGCCGACGATCCGAACCTGCCGCTCATGATCTGGTACGGAGTCGAGCCGCTGGTCGAGGACGATCCCGCGCGGTTTCTGCGCCTGGCGGGGCAGACGCGGATTCCTCTGTTGGCCCGACACGTCTGTCGCCGGGTGGTGTCGATCCCCGATGCCGCTTCTGGGTTGGCGGGGTTCGTGGAACTGCTGGCAACGGTCCCTGCGGCGCGGCAGGCGGAGTTGCTGGCGGGAGCGCTGGAAGGATTGGAAGGACGACGGCGGGTTTCCCCGCCAGCCGCTTGGAGCAGAGTCCACGAGTTGTTGCAGGGGAGCGACGATGAGGCGGTTCGCGAGCGGGGGCTGCAATTGGCGCTGATCTTCAACGACCCGCGAGCGCTCGCTGCGCTGCGAGCGATCGCCCTGGACGCCGACGCCTCGCCCGACCCCCGCAATCGCGCGCTCCAGTCGCTGGTCGCCAGTCAGGCGGACGAAGTGGCCCCGTTGCTGTTGGAGCTGGTGGATGATCCGGCGACGCGCCAGGTGGCGATTCGCGGGCTGGCCGCCTTCAACCATCCCGCGACCCAGACGCACCTGCTGGAGCGCTATCTGCGATTTGATCCCCCCGCACGCTTGGACATCCTACAAACGCTCGCGTCGCGCGCCCCGTGGAGCATGGCGCTGCTGGACGCCGTCGAGACCGGAAAAATCCCGCGCAGCGATCTGACGGCATATACCGCGCGGCAGATGAACAGTCTGGGAGACCCTCGCCTGAAGGCCCGCGTGCTGGCTCTCTGGGGCGAGTTGCGGACTTCGCCCGGCGACAAGACGCGGCTCATCGCCCGGTACAAGGCCCGCCTGACGGCCGAATCGCTCCAACAGGGGAACCGTTCCCAGGGGCGCGCCGTGTTTCAGAAATTGTGCGCGAATTGCCATCGGTTGTTTGACGCGGGCGGAACGATCGGACCTGACCTGACCGGCGCGCAGCGGACCAGTCTCGACTACCTGCTGCAAACCCTGGTTGATCCCAGCGCGGCGGTCGCTCGCGATTACCAGATGCAGATCATCGAGACCACGGGGGGCCGCACGATCACCGGCTTGATCGTCGACGAGAGCCCGGCCGCCATTACGCTGCAAACCGTCAACGAACGGATGGTGGTTCTCAAGTCTGACATCGAGAATCAGGCCGCTTCTCCCGCGTCGATGATGCCCGAAGGGATGTTGTCGCAACTCTCCAATGATCAAATCCGCGATCTCCTGGCCTACCTGATGGGCCCGGAGCAGGCGCCATTGTCGGAGCCTCGCGAGCAGCCGTGAGGAAGCGAAAATAGTCACGCTCGCCAGAGCGTGGGCCACCGCCGGAAGCGGGTTCGACACCCACGGTCTGCCGACGGTGGCTACGTTCAATTTAAGCTCCAACACAGCACTAGTCGCGAGTCCTGCGCTGCACGGACACGAGGCCGATTGGGTGTGTCTTCCGCAGCAACTGCGGATGCCGCTTCGAATCGATCCTGCGCTGCACGGACACGAGGCCGATTGGGTGTGTCCCTGGATAGGAATCAGTGTTCACGGCGCGGCCGATAGCCGCAATCAAAAGGAATTTGACCACGGATAGCACGGATGGGCACGGATCATCATGAGACGTTCACGCCATTTCGAAAATCATTCCCCGCGCGTGGCGCGGTGCTTTTCGCGCAGTTCCTGCATCAGTCGGCGGCGTTGTTTTTTGCTCAGGCCGCGCAGGTCCGGTTTGGGAAAGGGCTCGTTCCAGCCGCTTTCTTCGTCATCGGTCGCCGCTGGGGCGGAGACGGCACTGGATTCTTCCCGGGAGATTTCTGTGGAAGTTGCCACAGCGGGTATTGCCGCAGAGACTTCTTTCGATGGGGTCGCTGGGAGCGGGTTGGATGGTTTTTGAGGCAGTGTCAACGGTTCTGCATCGTCGAAGGGAGGAGGGGGGACGACGGTTTTCGCCGGAGGCTGTTTGCGTTCCGCAGGCGGTTTTGTGCTGGCGCTGGGACGAGCGCTGCCGCTGGGCGCGCCGGACTCCGCTGGGGAGTCTTCGTCGTTCGAGTCGGGCTTCTCGCGCGACGTTGGGTGGGGAGAGTCGATCCGCAGGCGACTCCGGGCGGTGGATCGAGGAGTTTCTTCAGGCACTTTGGTCGGCGTCTGGGGCAAGGGGGCCGCGTCTTGAGAGAGGTCGCCTTTTTTGGAACGCCGTTTTGTCCCCGTCGAGGAGGCCGGGGCATCCTCAGGGAGAGCGGGAGGTTGCTCTGTCGGCAACCGAACCGACTCTTCCGATTTCGTCCGCCGCCAAAGGGAGAAATGCGGTCTCGGAATCCGAAGTCGTCGGCGAGGAGCAACTCCAGGATCGGCTGTGCAATGCAAGACGTGCCGCGCATGCAGCCACATGCTGAGGAACAACGCGACGTGTCCCACCAGGGGCAGCGCCGCTCGCAGCAGCGATAACTGACGCGGTTCGAGGGAGAGGGGGATCTCAATTTGGCCACACGCGGCAAGCAGGTAGCAACCGGAGGCAGCGTACAGTGCGGTCCGACTCGATCGGCAGTCGCGCATTTCACAATGGAGCGTCCACAGCAAACCGATCCCCACGCCGGTGGCGGGAACCAGCCACACCAACAGATCGATTCCCGGAACCGCGGGATTCCAACACGCCAGCAGCGCTTCGCTCCAGACCCGCTCGGCTCCCGTGACGGTGCAAAACCCAAACATCAGCCAGGCCAGCGCCACCCGCTTCCAGACTCGGTATTGCCCATTGTAGTCCGTGTGGCTTCGAGATCGTCCCCACCAGATGAGGAGCGACCACTGGGCGCTGGCGCTGAGCAGCAGGCCAGAGTACCATCGCGCCACGGAAGCCCCGTCCAACCCGATCAGAGATCCGAGGGAAGGTCCGAGAGTCGCCGAAAGCAGCGACTCGTACCACCCGGCGGCCAGAATTGCGGCCGCCAGCACCAACCCGGCTAGCCCCCCCAGCAGGTATTTCCACGATGGCACAGGAACGAGAAGATCAAGCGGCAGCACCGGCGCGGCGCGCGGGGGGTCCGGCGGAACCTGGTCCGCGACGCGCGTCTTCCCCTGCGGCGCGGGGAGCGAACAGGATTCCGGCGCAGTCGCATCGTCGGCTTCGATTGCCAGTCGCCGCCGGCGCCGGTCCCCCAGCCTCCCAGAGCCTGCAAATCGCGTTTCCATCCCTGAAAACCTCGCCTGTCGTCCCGCAGCGTCAGCGCAGAGTGAGTCTGGCTTCGCCCGTTGTTTGATCGGCAGTCCAGTGGCAGGACCGACGGACGGAATTCGAATTCCCCGGCCACTGCGAGCGGAATTCCGGGAGGAGAACCTACAATTTGCGCCGCAGTCAAATCTTCGACCTCATTCAATGCCTGCCAATATGGCATTTCCGCCAAGATGGCCGGTTATGCCAAAATGGCATTTTCATAAGGCTTTTAATAACAGTAACTTGAGACATTTGAGACAAAAGCGGCAGGAATCGTGCTCCGGGCGTGGCCGGTTGTCGCAGCCCCTTGGTTCCCAGAATCGCTGACTGTTCGAATCCCCATTTGGTCCGGTGGCGTGCCTACTGATCAACACAAAACGGCTCCTAAAAACGACTTGCCGCGACAGCTCCAATCATCCCGTGGCACCACAGCGAACAAGCGCGCGGACTCAGGTCGAACCAATTCAGTGCTCGCTGAAATCGGCACGCACTTTGCGATTGATGTGGTCGCGGGCGACAGCAAGCCGCGCTGAACGACGGGGTGGTGCATCCCCCGCGGCGTGCGTGCCATCATCAATTGTCACAAGGAGACTCACATGAATTTGCTCACCCGATTTGGCGGCCGCATCTGGGATCCCTGGCGTGAAATGGGAACCTTGCAGCGGGAGGTGAATCGCCTCCTGGCTGGGGCGCGCGCCCACTCGCTCAGCGCGCCGCGCGAATTTCCTTCGGTGAATCTGTATGCCAACGACCATGATCTCATGTTGACGATGGAGTTGCCCGGCATTGATCCGGCGAGCATCGACGTGACGGTGACGGGAGACGGTGTGACCATCAGCGGTGAGAAACCGGCAGACGCCGCGCAAACGGGAGAGAATTTTCACCGTCGTGAGCGAGCCTCCGGGAAATTCTCCCGCGCCTTGCACCTCCCCTTCGAAGTGGAGCCGTCGCGGACCGAAGCGGCCTACGAGAAGGGGGTACTAAAGGTCAGGATGACCCGCCCCGACGCGCAGAAGCCCAGAAAGGTGTCGATCAAGCCGGCGTAATCCCCGCACAACGGCGTGCCTCCTCATTCCATTGTCTGATTCATCAGAAAGGTAGTCGCATCATGACGCATGAAACATCACCTGAAACTGTCGTTCCCACCAAGCAGGAATCGGAAACCCCCCAGGGGACCGAGCGGATCAAGGACCGCAAAGTGTTTGTGCCGCTGGTGGACATCATCGAAAACGAACACGCGCTCGTCCTGGTCGCCGACCTGCCGGGAGTCGACGAGCAGGGAGTCGACGTGACAATCGACAAGAACATCCTGACGCTCAAGGCCACGGTCTCCGGCGAGGCGCCCGCAGGTTACAAGCTGGCCTACGAAGAGTACGGGCTGGGAGACTACGAACGCTCCTTCACCCTCTCCAACGAGATCGATCGTGACGCAGTTCATGCCCAGTTGAAGGATGGCGTGCTCAAATTGACGCTCCCCAAAATCCAGCAGGCGTTGGCCCGCAAGGTGGCAGTCGTCGCCGGCTGAGCGTCTTCCGATCGCCCCCACCGGCTCCGGGGGGCGGTCGGTGATGTCGGAGTCTTGTTTCCTTCCGCGCCTCTGTAGCCTTGGTCCATCGGGCCGGCCAAGGATATGGGAGCGGTATGGAACGCGACACGCTGGCTGGCGGTCGAACAACGCCGGATGATCGGGGCACTGCCTCGACTGCATGGACTCTCCATCCGCGTGTCTCGCCCTGCTCCAGCACTCGACTCCCTGGCGGGGTCACAACGGCGTAACATGTAGCGCCGCTGATGGCGCGGCGCATGTGGCGCGTCACCCCGGCTCTCCAACACACTCGCCAGCGATGGCCCCGTCGGGGGACGTTGTCACGATCCGCGTGCCATTCCCTGCTTTCGCAGCCGACTCCCCGATATACTCCAACCCACACCAGCAAAATCCTTCCACCATGCGCCCGGTTTCCTCGACTTCAGCATGCTCCTTCGTCTCAACCCGCTTTTGTATGTCATCTGCGGGTTGACCGACTTCGCCGCGTTCATCCTCATGTTCACCGTCTCCCGCAGCCTGGCGGAGGCGTCGGTGGAACCGTGGTATTTGGGAACAGCGGGGGCCGGCCTGTCGCTTGTCGCCGGGATTGGAAGCCTCATCGGGGGCTGGCTGGCGCATCGCTTTGATGGGCGCGGGGTGTTTTTGGCTGGCGCGCTGGGGATCGTTCTGAGCCTCGCACTCTGCTGGACCGGCGATCCGTCGCGCCTGAGTTTTCTTCCCAAGTATTGGCTGCTGGGAATCAGTTCCGGGCTTCTGTATCCACCGCTCATGGGCTGGCTGAATCAGGGAACCGACGTCCATGCCAATCGGCGCGGAGTCAGCCGCACGCTCATTCTCTTTTGCGTCGCCTGGAATCTGGGGGTGATGTGCGGCCAGTTGACGGCCGGCGCATTGCACCCGCGCGGGACCGACCTGGTGTATGGAACCGGACTGGTGGTTGCCTTGTTGAACCTGGCGCTGGCGGTGGTCGCGGCGATCCAGGTGAATCGCTGCCGCCGGGAGCATCTACCAATCCCGGCGACACCCCATCCGCACAGCGAACTGGCCAGCTCCTTCAAGCGGCTGAGCTGGCTGGCGAACCTGGGGAGCAGCTTCGGCAACAGCCTGGTGATTCACCTGTTCCCGGACCTGGCGGTATCGCTGGGGATTGCGTCCGCCAGTCATGGCGAACTTCTGGCCTCCTCCCGCGCGGTGATCATCGCGACCTATCTCTTGCTGCACGCCCTGACGTTCTGGCATTACCGGTTCAGCGTGGCGGTCGCTTCGCAAGGAATGGCGGCTGTGGGGCTGGTCATCATCGGAACGGCCCATTCTCCGTGGGTCATGCTGGTGGGAATGACCCTGCTCGGACAGCTTGTCGGCTACAACTATTTCTCGGGACTGTATTACAGTACGGCGGGAAGCCCTGAGAAGGGGCGAGCCCTGGCGGCGGGAATCCACGAGGCGACGCTCGCAACCGGGATGGCGGTGGGAACGATCGCCGGGGGCGTGGTCGGGAGCCTGGTCAACCATCGGTTGCCGTATCTGCTGGCGGCCGTAGCCATGCTGGTGCTGCTCTGCATTCAGTGGGTCGCCTGGATGCGCTGGGTAGAACGTCCTCGCCGGAACGCCATCGCCAGCCACGCCCCTCAGCCTGCTTCGGAGAGTTGATGGGCCGCGTCTGGCCTGCGCAAAAGTGACTCGATTTGAACGGAAATCGAGATCAGGAAAGCTGAGATTCTGTTCCAGGCCGCCCCCACCGGCCTCGTGCCGATGGAGCGAAAGATTCGCAGGCTAGAACCCAGCCCCATCGAGAATGATCCCACGTATAGAACCTCTGCCCCCCTCCCCGCCGCAATTAACTCTCGTGTGCGCGAAAACGCCCTGCTGCGGCGGGGAGGGGGGCAGAGGTTCATGAGCGAGGAAAACGGCGTGTGAATGGCGTGGGTAGCTGGCAGGCATGCCTCCACTGGCACAAGGCCAGCGGGGGGCGGCCGATTGATAAGGAGATGCGTTCTCCCCCTATTAGCGAAACAAAACCGGGATCATTTCACTTCAATGGCGCCTCAGCCTATTGCGCAGGCCAGGCCGCGTCGTTATGATCACTGCTTGACACGTTCTTTGGAGATTGCCATGGGACTGCGAATCGCCGTGGCCGAGATCGGCCAGGAAACCAATTCCTTCAGCCCGTTGCCGACGACGATCCGGGATTTCGAGGCCTATGGCCTGTATTTCGGCCAGGAAATCCTGGAACGGATGCAGAATGCCGGTCCCCTGGGGGGACTGTTTCAGGTGGCTGCCGAGCGTGGCGAAACGGTCACCTGGTTCCCGCTGGTGCGGGCCTGGGCGGGCGCCGGGGGAACGATCACGACCGACGCGTTCGATTTCCTCCGGGATCGGCTGATCGCCGGCCTGCGCGAGTCGCTCCCCGCCGACGCCCTCTTTCTGGCGTTGCACGGAGCCGCCGCCTCGGAAGTCGATGACGACGTGGAGGGGAGACTGTTGGAAGAAGTGCGGCAGGTTGTCGGGAGTCGCCTGCCGGTGATCTTTTCGCTCGATCATCATGCTAACATCACGCAGCGAATGGTGTCGCATGCCACGGTCCTGATCGGGCATGAAACGCAGCCGCACGATCCCTTGGCCACCGGCAGGAAAACAGCGAGGATCCTGTTTGACCTGCTGGAAGGAAAGGTCCGACCGACGGTCGCCTGGCGAAAGATCCCGATGATCACGCCGCAGGATCAGTTCCTGACCTCGCAGGGGCCGATGCGGGAATGGTTTGACCAAGCCCGCGAAATGGAACGCCGACCAGGGGTGATTGACGTCTCTCCCTATCCAATGCAGCCGTGGCTGGACGCCAGGGAAGGAGGCTGGGCCGTCGTGGTGCATACCGACGGCAATCAAGAGCTGGCCGAAACTCTGGCCGACGAATCCGCCGCCAAGGCATGGAGCCTGCGCGCGGATTTCTGGAAATCAGGCCGCACCCCCGTCGCAGCAGCGGTCCGCCAGGCAGGGACCGCGCAATCGGGACTGACGATCCTCTCAGACACCGGCGACTCCGTCTACGGCGGCGCGCCGGGGGACAGCACCTGCATCCTCCAAGAATTGTTGGCGCAGCCTCCGTCCGGCCTGGCGCTGGTTCCCATTGTCGATGTACAAGCGGTGGAGGCAGGATTCGCCGCGGGAGTCGGGGCCAGCATCACGTTGAGTTTGGGAGGAGCAGTGGACCGCATCTTCACGCGCCCGATGGAAGTGACCGGACGCGTGGCGGCAATTTCGCAGGGGGTGACGCTGGAACTGGAAGAGCGCGGCGCCTGTGACGTCGGTCGAACGCTGCTGCTGGAGGCGGGCCAACTGCGGATCGTCGTTCTCGACCAGCGAAGTTTCGCCATCAATCATCCAATCCTCTACACCCACCTGGGGCTGGACATCTCCGAAGCGCGAATCGTCGTCCTAAAAACCGCCAGCAACTTCCAATTCTTCCGCCACTGGCGCCCCACCCTGATCCGCATCGACTCCCCCGGCACCACCCAGTCCGACCTGACCGCCTTCGAATGGCGCCACCTCCCCCGCCCGATTTACCCGCTGTAGTCCGATTTCCGCTGTCGTCCGATTTCTCCGAAATCGGAGCAAGATCGACCCTGTCCACCAACAGGCACATTGAGCAAAGCCCCTTGGAGTGCAAAAACTCATTTCCGCCTTAACTTCTACCAACAGAAACGAGCCGACCGCACAAACAACCTTCGTCAGTGAGAGCCGGTACAAGCCGAACAACCCAACCGAGTCGATCCCAGTCACCACTCGCCCAAACCAAAAGCGGTGATGAATCGCAGGCCCTCCATGATACATTAGTACACTAATAAAGTCAAGCGCACGGCAACCCGTTTTCTCGGTCCCGTAACCCCCCAGCCCACCAAATCAATCGCCAGAAACCTGGAGCGCCACCCCGCTCCGCCATGTGGTGTGCCACCTGCTTTGCCACCTGGTGTGCCATCTGGTGTGCCACCTGGTGTGCCACGTAGAGACCGGATGACATGAATTGACGCAAATGATTTCGAGTTCGTTACTTCCAACGAGTCCGGACCGGTCGCTGAGTCTGCTCTGCCACGCACTGCCTGTGGATGCATACAACCTGGACCGCCAACTGTGCCGCGCAGTGACAAATGACGCGGCCTGACGCGCATCCTGGGCCACCAACCTCTGCCTGTCGGAACTCAGTATCTGCGCTGCCAGCCTTCACGTTTCACTGCGGCAGGTTTTACCGGGAACGGAGCGTCCCAATCCCGCGGCAATCCTCCAGAATCCGGTGGTCGGAGGCACTATCCAGCGGCGGGTTCGCGTTGCAGCAGATCAGTCGGTCCCGCCGGTCAGTCAATCGATGTCACCGTGCGGTTTCGATGAATCCTCCGTCGTTGCCCGGTCTCGCGCGGCGACGCCGCCTATGCCGCGCCGACGAACAGTCGTCAAAAGAACCTGCGAAGTGCTTGCGACCCGAATGCTCTGGCGGTACTCTTCTACACATCGCTGCGCGTTGATTTGACTTGGTGCCAGTCTCTCTCATCAACGAAGGGCTGCCAAATGCTGCTGACGAGTTGGAATTCGATGTGGAGTCGTGGTCTCGCTCGCGTCGAACGGGCCCGGCGGAATCTCGTGATGGCGTTTCGGCAATCCCGCCGAGATCGGCGCGTGCCACCTCTCCGAGACGGATCCCGAACGGGCGACCAAAGAATTTCCGCGTCGCCGCTGTTTGCGGATGTTTTGGAAACCAGGACGCTATTGTCATCCATCGCCTGGGACGGTGAGGCGGCCGATGGACTTTGGAGCAGTCCCACGAACTGGTCGGGGACTGTCGTTCCGGGATCACAGGACGACGTGACAGTCGACGTGGCGGGAGATGTCACGATCACCCTACGGGGCACGCCTGGGGCGGTGAAAAGCCTGATCAACCACGAGACGCTCTTTGTGGAAGGCCGCACGAGCAGCGGCAAAGCGACGCTCACGGTCACCAACGACTTCACGAACTACGGCACGCTCCGGATGGAGACCACCTCCAACGATTCCGGCGACCGCGGTTCGTATCTGGTGATCAATAGCGGGACGTTGACCAACGCCGCGACAGGAACGATCGACGTCCGAGTCGGTCAGGGGGACGGACGATCCATCACCGGCAACGTCACGAACCTGGGGACGATCCAGACGCAGGCGGGGACGACACTGGAAATCAAAGGAACGAACGAGCTCTTCACGCAGGCCGGCGGAGCGATCAATTCGAGCGGAGAATTCCTGCTCAATGGGGGGACATTCAGTTTCACCGGCGGATCGCTGACCGGCACTGTCCGCGCCCTGAGTTCTTCCATCTCAGTGAGCGACACCGTGACGGAACCGTCCACGCTCCGCGTCGTCGGCGCGAGTTCGAAATTGGTGAGCGACCTGCCTTCGTCGGTCGAATTGTGGGTGGAGGGAACCAACGCTTATGGGAGGGCCGTCCTTACCGTCGACGCCGATGTCGTCAGTCACGGCAGAATCCGTCTCGAAACAACATCCAATGACAGCAGCGATCGTGGTTCGTACCTGACGATCGCGTCCGGCAAGTCCCTCACGAATGCCAGCGACGGCACCATCGAGTCGAAACCTGGCCAGGGAGATGGACGAGTCGTATCTGGATACCTGATCAACCAGGGGACAATCTCCGTTCCGAGTCCCCTCTTGGAGTTTGTCGGGACACTGGACGCCGCCGGTGGAACCTACGCTTCAGAGTTCTTTGTACGGGATTCTGTCATCCGTGTGCTTGCCGGGTCGACAACTCCGTTGCACCTCGTGGGCGCCAGCAATCAACTGTTGACCGACAATGTTGCCGGCTCAACTCTATGGGTCGATGGCACTTCGAGATATGGCCTTTCGAAGCTGACGATTTCAGACAATTTGACCAACTACGGTACAATTCGGCTCGAAACAACTTCCAACGATTCCCGCGATTGTGGTTCGTACCTGACGATCGCGTCCGGGAAGTCCCTCACGAATGCCGGTGACGGCATCGTTGAGTCGAGACTTGGTCAGGGCGATGGACGACTCATATCCGGGCGTCTGATCAACGAGGGAGCAATCTCAGTTCCAACTGGCCTCCTGGAGTTTGTCGGGACACTGGACGCCGCCGGTGGAACCTACGCTGCAGAGTTCTTTGTGCGGGATTCCGCCATCCGTGTGCTTGCCGGGTCG
>JBJXGA010000194.1:0-9361 GCA_046152955.1 Planctomycetales bacterium
GTTCGTTAACCTTCGGACCAGATGTTCACCTCCAGTTGCTCTCCACCCCGCCTCGCGGCGACGCAGTTACTTTCGGTTTCGGGCCGGAGAGTGCATGCCCGGAGAGGACTTCCACCTCTCTGTTTCAGAACGCTCCTCAACGCACTAGCCGGATTTCTCAGAAATCCGGGACGCTGGACATGGTCGGCAATTGCAAGCCCCGCGCCACACCGGTGCTTTGTGCGCGCACCACCCCGTCACCTGCTTCTTCATCTGGTCCGTTATCTGGTCCGTTATCTGGTCCGTCAACTGGTACTTCACCCCTGAGGGGTGGCGACGTCGAGCAGATCGTGGGTGGCACCTTGGCGTTATGGCAACAATCGGTCCCCATCCCGTTCTGCTCCGCCACGGTCCGCCATCACGGTTGAAGGTGTGCCTCCTGGTTGGCAATGCGACTGGAACTCCTGGGGCGGAGTTGATTGGTCACCGACGCAGGGTGTGTTGACTACGGGGGGCGACGGGATTGGCCGCGGTTGGCGAATCGGTCAGCGACGAGGCGCGTGGGCTGACACCCCACCGTTCGCCGGGTGGTGGGTTATCTGGGTTACCATGTGCTGGGCCACCTGGTGGGCCATTTGGTGGATCATGATGGTAGGTCATGCGTTTCAAACGCGGCGCGATTGCCGCAAACTGTGTGATCGGTTGGGTTTGCGGATGAGTCGCGACGCCGGCATGGGCTGGTGGGTCACGGTGAGCCTGGTGTCGGGTGGAGCGATTCCGAGTTGGGTGTGGCGTTGGGATGGCGGCCGGCGACGCTCGCCGACAGGCTGGCCCGGTGGTTCACGTTGTCGTACCCGCTGGTGAGCCAGTCTCGGGCCGCCGAGGAAAGTCGCCGCGATATGGGAGTCGCCACTTGTGGAAAGTTAGGACGTTGGCGTGCGAACCACGCGCTATTAGGCGTCGTGTTCTGTGGCTACGTCATGCCATTCATCTGGTCGTACATTGAACTCCCACTGGGCTTGGTCCATTGCGTCCTCTTGCGAGTCATGATACGTGTCAGTCATTTCCGCACCCGACGCATCACAGTAGAACAGGTAAAAACCTTCATCCGCATCGTATTGCACAATGCGAAGTTCAACAGGTATAGGAACTTGTTCGGCCCCTTTAAAGTGATGCGTTCTTCCCGTTGGCTGGTGGGCTGACGTGAGCCGCACACGTTTCAGAAGTGTGAACCCTAACATTGTTTCAGTCCGGTATGATGTCTACGACCGCATTTTGAATCACGTGTCCGCCGTGCCCATGCGGTATATCGTATGCCTCGAAATGGCCATGCAACCGAGTGCCAGTCGTTTCGTGCCGCCCAAATCGAGAAGGTCAGTGACGCCTCGTGTTGGGCAACTCCGGTCGGGTCTCATTCTTTGACTGGCGCCGCCGTTACGCTCCAACGAAAAGCGGGAAAGATTTTCCGCACGCCAAAAGCTGACGGCAATAGCGGCTCCTGGTGGCGACTTGGTGCTGGACTTCGAGTCGAAAGGCACACTGGCCGGGAACGTCGAAACTCGAAGAACGAAAAGCCGGAAAGATTTCCCGCACTCCAAAAAACGCCTGACGAAGTCGATAGTCGCTGTCAAGAAGCTCGGCACTCGTCGACTGGCTAGGACGCGGTCACGCCTTGAGATTCTGAAACTGCTTGTTTGCAGATCGACGGGGATGAGTCGCGAGAGAAATGCGAGAGACATCCAGGTAGTCTGATGGTCATGTTATCGTCCGAAGACAATTCGTCAAGGAAAATCCAGGAAGAGTTTTCGGAATTTTCGAAAGAAGGGGAACGTGAAAAGAGCCAATATTGGATCAATTTTTATGTCGCGTGTTGCGACGTGGCGACTAACCGCTGCGCAATCTGCGGGGCGGCGCATGCGGGTTCAAATTCAGCGGTTGCATTTCCGCGATGTGCCAGCCATATTCGTTGCGGACAAGTTCACTTTTTCCGACAACTCCTGATGAACATGATGAACATCCCCCTGCATCCTTTCTGGGCCGGTCTGGCTCTGCTGTTGGCCTTGGGGGCCGGTCCCGCCTGGGCTCAGACTGCCGTGCTGCGCTGGCATGGGAATCTGGAGCGGGGGGTGGCCAGCGCCCGCGAGTCGGGAAAGCCGCTGTTTGTCGTCCTCCGCTGCGTCCGCTGACCCGACTGTTGGACTTGGGATGGGCAGGTGGCCCATGACGACCAGGAGATCAAGGCTCTCCGTGCGCGCTTCGAGTGCGTGCGGCTGACGCAAATGAACGGGGTCAACCTGTCGCTCTTCGAATTCGACTACGACACCACCTGGGCCGCGTTTTTCCTCGACGCCGATCTGAACGTCTACAGCCGCTACGGCGGCCGCGATGCGGAGTCGTCCGAAGGGCGGCTCTCCCAAGCCTCGCTGTTGCAGACGATGCGCGAAGTGCTCGAAGCGCATGCGCTGAGGCAAGCGGCGCCCCAGGCCCATCGCGACCTGCTGCAACCGGCCCCCGCGCCGCGGCAGACCCCCGAGCAGATCCCCCTGCTGGCGCCGCAGCAGGGGTGCATCCATTGCCATCACGTTCAGGAGTACCGCTTGCTGCAGGCGTTTCATGACGGTCGGTTTCGCCGAGAGCAGCTTTTTGGATTTCCATTGCCGGAGAACGTGGGGATCACATTCGATCGCGCCCACGGGCATCAGATTCGCAAGGTGACGGGGGAAACGGCGGACGCGGGATTTCATGTGGGAGATGTCGTGACGCGCGTGGACGATGTCCCGATCCACTCCGAGCAGGATGTCCGCTGGGCGTTGCATCGCGCGGAGGGGGAACAGAAGTTGACGATTGAGGTGCTTCGCCAGGGGACCGCTGCCGATGAACGGCCAATTCGCAAGGAACTTTCGCTGGTCCCTGGGAAGAATTGGCGAAAGACCGATCTGAGCTGGCGAAAGTCGCTCCGGAGCGTGCCGCTGCCATTGGGGTTCCTGGGTTACGGTCTGGGGGGGGAAGAGCGCCTCAAAGGGGGATTCCCCCCCGGAACGATGGCGATTCGCGTCGTCTCGCTCCGCGGCGGAGGGTTGGCCGAAAACCTGGGGCTGGAGAAGGGGGACACGATTGCCGCGGTGGGGGACTGCCAGGACGAACTGACCCTGGAGCAGTTCAAGTCGCGATTGCTGCGAGATCACGCACCGGGAGACCGGGTTCGGCTGCGGGTCATTCGGAACGGCCAGGAAAAGTCGCTGGAAGGAGACTTTCCCGACTGGCATACGACCGAGAAGTCGATACCATGAAGCCTCGACTGACACTCCCCAGGGGATTGCCGCTGGGGGATTGATTTCCGAACGCTGCTACCCGTACGCCACAGCAGCCATGCCCCCCACGAGATTCCTGATGCCCACCGATCGACATGCCATCCGACGCCAAGGGCTTTTGGCACGTCTCCGAGAGGCCGGGATCCCGGCGCTTCTGGTGTCGAACGAAACGAATGTCGGGTACCTGACCGGATTCACAGGGGACAGCAGCTATCTGCTCCTGGGACCGGGGGTTTGCACGCTGATCAGTGACGGGCGGTACACCACCCAAATTCGCCAGGAGTGCCCGGACCTGGAAGCCAGCATTCGGCCTCAATCAGAAACCATTGTGGCAGCCGCCGCCAAGTTGGCCAAGCAGGCTCGGCTCAAGCGATTGGGGGTGGAAGCGGACCATTTGTCGATGTCGGCCGCGGAAAAGCTGGCAACAGAGGTCAAGGGGCTGGAATTGGCGGCGACCAGCGGATGGGTGGAGGATTTGCGGCAGGTGAAGGACGCCGGAGAAATTCAGGAAATTCGCTCGGCGATCCGGATGGCGGAAAAGGGATTTGCCGTCCTGCGGGCGGAACTTCGCGGGGAATTGACCGAACGGGAGGTGTCGGACAATCTCGAGCAGGCGATGCGGCGGTTTGGGGCGCGGGGTTGTGCGTTTCCAACGATTGTCGCGGTGGGGCCGCGGGGGGCGCTCCCCCACGCCCGCCCGACCTCTGTGCGGGTGGCGGAGGACAACTTTCTGCTAGTGGACTGGGGGGCGGAAGCTCCCAGCGGATACAAGAGTGACTTGACTCGAATCATCGCCACCGGTAGTATTTCGCCTAAACTCGAAAGAGTGTATAGGGTTGTGTTGAAAGCGCAGCAAGCGGCCATCAAGGCGATCCGCCCCGGTGTCCGATGTTGTGATGTGGATGTCGTGGCGCGTCGAGTGATTGACGGCGCCGGTTTTGGAAAGCACTTTACGCACGGACTTGGACACGGGTTTGGGCTCAATATTCACGAATGGCCACGCTTCAGCGTGAGCTGTGAGACTCCACTTGCCGCAGGAATGGTCGTCACGGTCGAACCGGGCATCTATCTGGAAGGATGGGGTGGAGTGAGGATTGAAGACGATGTGTTGGTGACTCGCGGTGGGTGCGAGGTACTGACGTCGGTCCCGAAGGATCTCGCGGACATCGTCCTGCGTTAAGACGATTCACAAGGCAAGGCTGGAGAGCAATCAAGGTATGTCCGCAGAACCGACTGGAACAGGAGGCCCGTTCGATCTCGATAAATTGCGTGAATTGATCGGGTTAATGGATGCGCATGGCTTGTCCGAGATCGACTTGCGCAGTGGGGATCAGCGGTGGAATTTGCGACGTGGTCCGGCTGAAGTGATGCAAATGATGCCCCCGGCAGGATTTGCGGCTCCGCTCCCGGTGCCGGTTCCCGTTGCGGCGGTCGGGGGGGCAGCCCCGGCTCCCGCTCCGGCAGAAGACAAAGACACGGTGACGATCAAAAGCCCCACAGTGGGAACTTTTTACGAGTCCCCCTCGCCCGGCGATCCCCCGTATGCCTCCGTGGGAACCAAAGTCGCCCAGGACAGCGTGGTCTGCATCATCGAAGCGATGAAGGTGTTCAATCAGATCACGGCGGATCTGAACGGCATCGTCACCGCGGTCCTGGTGAAAAACGGCGATCCGGTGGAGTTCGGCCAACCGCTGTTTCGAGTTCGTCTGGGTTGATCGCGCGCTCCCCGAGGAAGCGTGTCGCCGCGCCGGTCGAGAGCATCGTCCCCAACCTACGTCCCGCCGGGATGCGGATTTTCTCATTTCTGATCGGAAGAGCAGTTGTCCATGTTTCAACGAATCCTGGTGGCCAATCGGGGTGAAATCGCCCTGCGCGTGATCCGCGCCTGCAAGGAAATGGGAATCGAGACGGTCGCCGTCTTCAGCGAGGCGGACCGCGACGCGCATTATTTAACGCTGGCGGACGAGGCGTTCTGTATCGGTCCCGCCCCGGCGACCGACAGCTACCTGATGATCAATCGGCTGATCAGCGCGGCCGAAATCGGCAACGTCCAGGCGATCCATCCCGGCTACGGCTTTCTGGCCGAAAACGCCCACTTCGCCGAGGTCTGCCGGAGCTGCAAGATCGAGTTCATCGGCCCGTCGCATGAGGCGATGCAGAAACTGGGGGACAAAGTCTCGGCCAAGGAGATCGCGCGCGGCGCCAAGGTGCCCCTCGTGCCGGGGAGCGACGGACTGGTCACCAACGACAACGAAGCGCTCGCCGTCGCCCAGCGAATCGGCTACCCGGTGTTGATCAAAGCGACCGCCGGCGGCGGGGGGAAAGGGATGCGCGTCGCCATGAACGACGTGGCGCTGCAGGCGGGGCTCAAAGCCGCGGCGGCGGAAGCGGACAAGGCCTTCAAAAATCCCGGCGTCTATCTCGAAAAATACGTCGATCGCCCGCGGCACGTGGAAGTGCAGATTCTGGCCGACCACCACGGCAACGTCGTTCACCTTTGGGAGCGGGACTGCACCCTGCAGCGCCGCCATCAGAAACTGGTCGAAGAGAGTCCGGCCCCCACGTTGCCGCAGTCGGTCCGCGAAGACATCTGCAAATCGGCCGTGCGGCTAATCAAAGAGGCCGGCTACACCAACGCCGGGACGGTCGAGTTTATCGTCGATCAGGCGACCAACAATTTTTATTTCATCGAGGTCAATGCCCGCATCCAGGTGGAACACCCGGTCTCGGAAATGGTAACCGGCATCGACTTGATCAAAAGTCAGATTCGGGTGGCTGCCGGGGAAGAGTTGCCGATGCGGCAAAAACAGATTCCGCTGGTAGGGTCGGCTATCGAGGCGCGGATCAACGCGGAGGATACCACCAAAGGTTTCCGCGGCTCCCCCGGTCGGATTACGAAATTGCGGATTCCCGGCGGGCCGGGGGTGCGATTCGATTCGCATGTCTACCAGGATTATTTCATCGGACCAAATTACGATTCGATGATCGGCAAGCTGATCGTTCACAAGCCGACCCGCGAGGAAGCGTTCGCCTGCATGCGGCGCGCGCTGGCCGAGTTCGTGGTCGAAGGGGTGCAGACCACGATTCCCTTGTTGCGGGAGATTTTTGCCAACACCGCCTTCCAAAAGGGGGAGGTGGATACCACGTTCATCGAACGCACCTGGCCCCCGGCGACCGGTTGATCGAACCGCCTGCACCAAGGCCCCTTCGCCGCGCGGCCGCATTGGGCCGACGGGACGAACAAATCGGAATAGAAATCAGGGGAGCGTGCCGGACGCCGCGGCGCCCGACCGACGCTCCCGCAAGCTCGCACGAGAAAGAACTGCCGACATGAAAGCCGCCATTTTGACCGGAGGAGGAGACTGCCCAGGGCTGAACGCCGTGATTCGAGCGGTCGTGCGCACACTGCACAACTCCAACGTAGAATCGATCGGAATGCTGGAAGGATGGCGCGGCGCGATCAAGGGAAACTGGATGCCGCTCCGCGCCCAGGACACCGACGAGATCATTGCCCGCGGCGGAACGATCCTGGGCTCTTCTCGGACCAACCCGTACAAAAAGCCGGGAGATGTCGCGCAACTCGTCGAGACGTTCCACGGGCTGGGGCTGTCGGCGCTCGTGGCGATCGGCGGGGACGACACGCTGGGAGTGGCAAGGCGACTGTATGAGGAACATCAGTTGCCCGTCGTGGGGGTTCCCAAGACGATCGACAACGACTTGAGTTGCACCGATTTTACGTTTGGCTTTGACACGTCGATCAACATCGTGATGGAGGCGGTCGATCGGCTGCGGACCACCGCCGAATCGCACCGCCGCGTGATGGTCATTGAAACCATGGGACGGCACGCCGGCTGGATCGCCTGTTTTGCCGGGATCGCCACCGCCGCCGATTTCACGCTCATTCCGGAGGTCGAGGTGGACATCGACCAGATGTGCGAGGTGTTGCAGCAACGGCGCTCCGCGGGGAAGACGTATGGAATGATCATCGTCAGCGAGGGGGCCAAGTTACCGCAAGAGGGACTGGTGACCCGGGATGCCGAAGTCGACGACTTCGGACACGTCAAGCTGGGCGGGATCGGGGATACGATCGCCGATTTGATCGAGAAGCGGACCGGAATTGAAACCCGCGCTGTCACGCTGGGACACTTGCAGCGGGGAGGCCCTCCCAGCGCCTACGACCGGGTGCTGGGAACGCGGTTGGGGATTCACGCGGCGCGGCTGGTGCTGAACAAGAGTTTTGGCCAGATGGTCGCTCTGCGGGGATTGAAGATCGTGTCGTTTCCGCTGGCAGACGCGGTCGGAACGCTGCGGACGCTGGACTTGGAGTTCATGCGCGAGGCCGAGGAGTTTTACCGCAACGTGTGAACGCGCCGCCGCGATTGAGCGACCGCCGACGATGCCCCTCTCTCCATACGCCGTGGGACTGATTGCCACCGCCTACCTCACCGGCTCCGTGCCGTTCGGGTATCTGTGCGGTCGGTTGGTGCATGGGATCGACATCCGGGAGCATGGGAGCGGCAATCTGGGGGCCACCAACGTGGGGCGCGTTCTGGGAGGACGCTGGGGCGCTCTGGTGTTTCTCTTCGACGGACTGAAAGGCTTCCTGCCGGTATGGTTGGCCGCGCCGCTGTTCCTGGGGGGAGACAATCCCGATCTGGTGCATTGGCAGGTGGCGGCTGGCGGAGCGACAATCGTGGGGCACATGTTCCCCTGCTGGTTGGGCTTTCGAGGGGGCAAGGGAGTGGCCACCTCGCTGGGAGTGGTGCTCTGCCTGGGAGGCTGGTCCACGCTCATCGCCGCCGGAGCGTTCCTGGCAAGTTTTGCCCTCAAGCGAATCGTCTCTCTCTCTTCGATCGTCGCGGCCGTCGTGTTTGCCGTCAGTCAGATGATCTTCCTCAAGCCGCAGCCCTTCTCCCCTTCCAACTGGAGCCTGGGAGTCTTCAGCCTGTTGGTTCCGCTGCTGATCATCGTGCGGCATCGGGGGAACATCCTGCGGCTAGTGCGAGGGGAAGAGCCGCGGTATGAATTCGGCAAGAAGGATTAGTGCATCAGCCGCCGCCCGATCGGGCTGCTCGCTCACTCGCTGGAATTCGACTCCACCTCTTTTCCCAGGTCGTCGTCCCACCAGCGCTGCGCGTGCTGGCGATTAAAGAATCGGCCCAGGGGGGCAGCCAGGGTATCGCGAACGAGACGGCGGGCTTCGTCCCGATCTCCCGATTGGGCATGCAGCCGCGCCAGGTAATACGCCGTGTCCGCCGACGCCTCGCCTCCCGAGACGGCGACTTGCAAGTCGGCCCGTGCCTCCGCCAGCCGACCCAGGCGCAACTCAATCCATCCGAGCGTGGCCCGCGCTTCGGGATGCTGTGGGTACTGGCGGGCATTGATCTCGGCCAATTGCAAGGCGCGCTGTCTCTGTGGTTCCCCCGAGCGCTCGATCAGCACGAGCGCGAGCTGGTTGGTCGCGGCGAAGTCGGCAGGAGTCCGTTCGATGATGGTCTGCAGACGATGTTCCGCCTGGGCAAAATCCTGCAATTGCCGGGCGATCAGCGCCAGAATCAGTTGCGGCTGCAGCGCCTGCGGGTCGAGCCTGACGGCCGCTTCCGCGAAAGGACGCGCCTCCTCGGGTTGCTCCTGCTGCAAGAGCCAGCTCGCCTGGGCCAGTTGCGCGCGGGGATCGTCCAGCAATTGCCGGGCCGCTTGCGCAAACCACAATGAAGCCTGGGGAGTGTCGGAGGTTTCCGCATGCAATTTCGCAAAGCTGACCTCGGCCGGTTCCAACGCGGGATCAAGTTCCACGGCCCGGCGCAATTCCGCCAGCGCCTCCTCGGTCTGTCCCAGGTGAAAGATGGCCCGCGCCAGGCGTTGTCGGGCGGAACCAGCTTTGGGTTCCAGTTCCAACCATTGCTGGAGCGCGTCGCGCGCTGTTTGCCACTGCCGCCGGACTTCGGCGACGGCGGCCACTCCGGCCCAGCCGCGGATGCGATACCGCTGGCGCTCGCTGGCCGGCAGCGGCGTTTCGTCCGCCAGCAGCCGCACCTTTTCGTAGAGCGCCTGGGCATCCGCCAGCCGCC
>JBJXGA010000195.1:0-2652 GCA_046152955.1 Planctomycetales bacterium
GAACCGCAAATGGATTAGCCATTCCTGCGATCGAAAGTGAGCTGACAACATGTCCAACTTCCGCATCGAACGAGACTCCATCGGCGACGTCCAGGTTCCCGCGAAAGCCTACTACGGGGCCGAAACCCAACGCGCGGTTGCAAACTCCGCACTCTCCGGGCAACGCCTGCCGCTCCCCTTGGTCCATGCCCTCGCGCGAATCAAAGGTGCCGCCGCACGCGCCAACCGGGATCTCGGACTCCTCCCCGCCAACATCGCCGACTCCATCATCCGCGCCGCCCACGAAGTCGCCTCCGGCAAGTTCGACGCCGAGTTCCCCATCGATCTTTATCAGACCGGTTCGGGGACCTCCTCGAACATGAACGTCAACGAAGTCCTCGCCAATCTGGCCATTGAATTGACCGGCGGCGATCGTTTTCAAAATCAGAAACCGATCAACCCTCACGACCACGTCAACCTCGGACAATCCACCAACGACGTCTTCCCCACCGCCATCCATGTCGGAGTCGGCCTGAGCATCGTTCGCGAACTGATCCCCGCACTCGAAAAACTGCACGCGGAGCTCGAAAGAAAAGCCGTCGCCTGGAACGCCATCATCAAAATCGGCCGCACGCATCTGAACGACGCCGTCCCGCTGCGGCTCGGGCAGGAGTTCAGCGGCTTCGCCCGCCAGCTGGAACTCTCGGTCGAACGGGCCCGACGCGCTCTGCAGGCGATCGAAGAGCTCCCCATCGGCGGCACCGCGGTCGGCACCGGTCTCAATGCCCACCCCGAGCTCGGTCGTCGCGTCTCCGCCCTCCTCTCGCAAGAAACCGGCATTCCCTTCCGCGAAGCCGTCAATCACTTTGAAGCCAACGCCCGCCGTGACGCCCTGATCGAGTGCAGCGGTGAGTTGCGTTCGATTGCCGTGACGCTCTTCTCCGTTGCCGACAACATTCGCTGGCTCGCCAGCGGCCCCCGTTGCGGATTCGGTGAGGTGATTCTCCCCGACCTGCAACCGGGCTCGTCGATCATGCCCGGCAAGGTGAACCCGGTCATGTCCGAAGGCATGATGCAGATCGCCGCCCGCGTCCAGGGGAACGACCACACTGCCGCCTTCTGCGGCGCTGCCGGCGGCCACTTCCAGATGAACGCAATGATGCCCGTGCTCGGCTCCGTCGTCCTCGAAAATGCTCAACTTCTCGCCGGCGGCGCTTCCGCGTTCGCGGATCGCTGCGTCCGTGGAATGCAGCCGAATCGCGAACGTTGTCACGAGCAGGTCGAACGCAGCCTCTCTCTCTCCGCCGGACTGAATCCCCTGATGGGCTACGCCGCCGCCGCCGATCTCGTCCACGAGGCGGTAAAGACCGATCGCACGCTGCGCGAACTCTGCGAGGAACGCATCGCTGCCGGAACTCTCAAGAAGTTCGACGGAACTCTTATCAACTCCGCCGAAATTCAGTCTGCACTTGATCCGGAGCGAATGACCGGCAACTAACGAGTTGTCCGGCCCCCGCCCCCGTGGCGGGGGTTTAACGGACTTTGCCCTAGTTCGCCCGCGCTTTCATTATCGACGGCAACCAACTCGGCACATCTCTTACACCGGCTCGACCAGCAACTGCTCCGCCGCCGGATGTCCCAGCGTGATCTGCCTCCGCCCCACTTTCGTCGTCACAATCCCCGCCTCCGCCGAATTCTTATCCACCACGGCCACCGTCCCGAGCTCGATCCCGTTCTCGGAAAGGTATCGCAGGAAATCCGGCTGCTGATTGATCACCCGCACTACTTTCACCTTGGCCCCCGGCTCACAGTGCGTGAGCGGAATCGCCGCGGAGGTCGTCGTCCGCATCAGACCATCCGCGGACGGAATCGGGTCTCCGTGCGGATCCGTTTGAGGCCGTCCGAGATATTCATCGATCCGATCAATCAGCACGTCGCTGACCGCGTGCTCCATGTTCTCGGCTTCCGCATGCACCTGGTCCCACGTCAAGTTCAGCGTCTTCACCAGAAATAGCTCGATCAATCGATGCCGCCGCAGCATCCGCAAGGCCAGCGTCTTCCCCTGCTTGGTGAGACTGGCCCCTGAATACGGCTTGTACGTCGCCAGACCGCCATCCGACAAAGTCTTCAGCATGCTGGTGACCGTTCCAGGCGACACCTTTAAGGCCGTCGCAATCTGCCCCGTGGACACACTCTCTGACTTTCCCGCGATACACAGCTGCAAAATCGCTTTCAGGTAATTTTCAACGGTGAGGCTGGGCATGCGAGCTTCTGTCGATTTGAGAATTCGAGATCAAGCGCCTTAGAAAAGCTTATCGCAATCGACTCGAAATTTCGATTAATCAAAAATAGAAATTCGAGTCACCTTGACATTCCCGGAGAGCCTTCGGAGAATACAGGATTGGCCGCGCTTGGCGTCCAAGTTGCAACGACAGCAGACCTTATCAGCAGAGAGAAGTCTGCAGCCGGGCGAACGGTTTCGGCATTGTACGCGGCCACACCGGTATGAGGAAAGTGGCCGGCGTTGATCTGATGGGAATGTAAGACATGACGGTTGTGAATCCACCAGTCGGGTGCCTGAGGATCGCGGTGATCAGAGAGTGGGCCCTCCTCTGCTGTTTACTTCTGATCGGTTGTGGGGGCTCGGGAAAATCCGGGTCACCGAGCAACAAG
>JBJXGA010000218.1:0-3785 GCA_046152955.1 Planctomycetales bacterium
GCCTACCATGTCCGCCGCGGGGATTTTCCCGAGGAACAGATCAGCGTCTATTTCACCGTCCGGCAATACGGCAGCCTGACGCCGGGGGTTTCGTTCGAAGAGACTCTCGCGATCCTCCGCGAAAATAGCGAAGTCCTGCTCCGGCAGCGAGTGGTCAATCAGGTGTTGCGCCCCTTGGCGCAGGCCATTTCGGCGAAATGACCCGGTTCCCAGCGGGCTGGGGGACCGCCACGCGGAGGATCACCGAGCGGATGGGACGCTCCTGAGGCGGGCCGTTGCCACGCGGATATCGCGGCGGCCCAGCTTTGAGATTGACTCCGATTGCGCCGGCCAAGTTTCAGACGATTGGAGGCGGTGATGGCTCTGCGCGGCGTAATTTTCGATCTGGATGGGACGTTGATCGACTCACGCCTGGATTTCGAGGCGATGCGGCGCGAGATGGGGTTTCCGGTCGGACAACCGATCCTGG
This sequence comes from Planctomycetales bacterium, assembly GCA_046152955.1. Lineage (GTDB taxonomy): Bacteria > Planctomycetota > Planctomycetia > Planctomycetales > Planctomycetaceae > SIAF01. The sequence goes on from JBJXGA010000218.1 coordinate 470, forward strand.
AAGGGATCGAGGCGCTGCCTCCAGGGGATCAGCGGGAACAATGTCTGGCGATTCTCGAACGGCACGAACGCCAGGGGGCCGAGTCGGCGACTCTCATGCCGGGAGCGCGGGAGTTGCTGGCGGGACTGGTTCACATGCCCGTGGCGATCCTCACCCGCAATTCCCGTCCGCTGACTGACCGGGCGCTGGACCGGCTGAACTTGCGGTTCTCGCCAGTTCTGACGCGCGACGATGCGCCCCCCAAGCCTGATCCGACCGGCCTGTTGCACATTTGCCAGGCGTGGAATATCGCCGTGACCGAAGCGATCTTCATTGGCGATTTTCGGTTTGACATCGAGGCCGGGCGCGCGGCGGGGATGGCCACCGTGCTGTATGCTCCGGATGGTCCGCCGGACTACGCGAAGGAGGCCGACTTCGTCGTCTCTGATCTGGAGGAGGTTCTGGGGGTCATCGCGCAGTGGGGAGCTCCTCGCGGATGAACCGTTAGCGACGCGGTGTACGGTAACTGCCGGGGAACACCCCGTCAGCGGCTATGCTGGCTGACGCGCTCAACCGGCATGTGTTTCCCGGTCCCTAGGATCTCCAACCCGCATCCGGAACCGGCTTTCCATCGTTGCGTTGAAACAGCAGGAGCAGCGTTTCCGCCGTCAGTGTTTTCTGGAACAGGTACACGGCGCCATCGGCGGTTGCCGCCAGGAATCCGCCGGGGTGTTGTCCCATCAGCCCCTTGAGCGGGTCTTGCGGGTTGAACGCCAGATCGTCGGGCTTGGTCCAGGGGACGGCCGATTCATCCCCTGCCTCGACGACCAGGATGGTATTGGAAGATCCATCGAGAATGTCAGAGAAGCGCGCTACCTTGCCTGGCTCGAAGATGCTCCCTGGACCAGTGGGCAAGAGATAGGTCGTCGAGCCGGCGGGAGCGCTGCTGGACGGTCCGCGAAAAGTGGCTGGAATCTGCTCGATCAGCCGCTTGTTGTGTTCGCTGTCCCACGGCTCGTTCAGGTGAAACTGCTTGTAGAGCGCTTCCTGTTCGATGAAGGGGAGAATTGCCACGCGCCAGCTCAAGAGCGGTTGCCCCGCGGCATCTTTGAGGGCCGCGTCGGGAAATTGGTTGTGGCGATCGTGATAGGACATCAACCCCAGAGCGATTTGTTTGAGGTTGTTCTTCGCTTGCGCGACGCGTGCTGCCTCGCGCGCCGCCAGAATGGGATTCCCGTCGGCCGCGGGGGGGCTGCCGGTTTCACTTCCCGTACCGGGGCCTCCCAACGTGGGTCCAAAACCGCTCGGCCCCCCTCCTGGTGGTGTCGCAAACGGATTGCGTCCGGCACCGCCGGGGGCCATGCCGGGCATTCCCGGCAGGCCTCCCATCATCCCCAGCATGGACATTCCGGGAAGTCCCTCGACGGCGGACTTGGCCGAGGAGGGAATCGTACCGGTGAGCTCGACCACGTTGCCGGAAGACTTGGCGTTCATGCTCGTCAACACCGCGCTGGCCGTGTTGAGCAATTCGGAGAGCATCGGGGGCGCCGAACTACGCTGTTTGGCCAGTGCGTCCTTGGCTTCCTGCAACGCCGCATTCAACTGGGTGCCGGCGTCCGCGGCTGCCTCGGGGATGGTGCAATTCACCGTCACGGCCCAATCAATGTTGTCACCGGCGGTCAGTCCCAGTGCGACTCCAGCAATCTTTCTGGCCAATGTGGATTGCAATTTGACTAACGATTCGGGGCCTCCTGCAGAGACACCGGGTACTTCCAGGAAGACCGATGTGTCTTTGGGAACAAAGGCGACCAACACCTGTTGCGATGAGTCCACAAAATCCAGTTCCGGCCGGCGTGGCGCCGACGTGCCAGTCTCGATCGCCTGCCTGATGCCACTCTCAGGTCCAATCACCAGCACCTTGGAGCTGGGGGCATAAAACGCCATCGAACCGGGAGAGGACTGAGGAGTTTTGTAATAGGTCGCTCCCCGATGCGACACCGCCTCGGTGGCTCGGTCTGAAGTGCGCACTTTTTCGAAATCAAAAGCAGTTGAAGTGCGGATGACGACGACCGTCACAGTCGGTTCGGCTGGTGTGCCACTGGGCCCGGCTGGGGCTGGATTCGGGTTGGTGGCAGTCGGGACCGGCACCGGGAGGCTTGGTCCCGGTTTCGGCAGCCGCTTGATCGTATCGGCCACTCCGCTGACCCCCACCGTCACGCTCTCGATCGACTGCGGTTCCAAGCCGGTGTCCTGGCGCATCTTATCGATTCCGTTTTTGAACGCCGGCCCACCAACCACCGACTGCACCAGCGGCGACTTCCAAACCTCTGCGACGCGAACGTGGACAATAACTTCAGAATTGCCAGGCAGGTATGCCAGGTTGACTTTGTTTCCGTCCCCCTTTAAGTCCCCCAGCAGCAGGTACACCAGGAATCCGGCCCCTCCCAGGAACCCGACGATCGCGAGACTGATGCCACCAATCAGGAGTGGCTTCTTCCAATTCGTCGCCGGGGCAGGTTTCCCCTTTTTGCCGCGGCGAACGGCGGAGCGGCGGGAAGGGACGGGCGTCGCGGACGACTCATCATCGTCGTCGATTGGTTCCCCGGCCCCCTCGGATGCATCCACGTTGAGAAATGCCAGATGATCCTCTTCTTCGGGAGGAGCTTCGACGACGAAGGACTGCTGACACTTGGGACAGGGAACTTTCTTCCCGACCGCATTGCGGTTCTTGAGTTTCAGTCGCGCCTGGCAATTCGGGCATTCAACGGAAATCGCGTCGCTCATGGCACTCTTTCTGGGGTCGAAACGAGCCAAAATGGACCAGCGATGGGGCTTCGCTATGACCCGTGCCGCACATCGTCGGGAGGAGGGAACTATAGCAAGTCCGCGCTATTCCTGCGCTTCCAGCGGCCGGACATAGCCGGCGGACGATTGAAAGAACTTTTGTCGCCTTTGGACTGCCGCGTCCGATCCGCGGGACGCTTCGCGCAGGTCGGCCAGATTCGACTGGCAAAATCGACAACCGACGGTCTGCAAATGAAACTCGATGTATTCGGCGTGATCCGGGGGGAGCGCCCCGAGCAGAAAGCTGCCGAGCTGCCGCCGATCCGGGCAACTCAGCCGACCGCGGCGCCAGATGTCTCCCACCGTATGCCCCTGGGAATCGCGGCCGGACCGCAGCGTCGCCAGTCGCTGTCGAAACGGTTCGGAAGCGCGCAATTGCGTCTCGATCCCCGCCATCTTTTCGACAGGGAGGGCTTCATCCAGATAGCCCAGCAACTCGGCGTCGGAGTATTCCAGCGACATGATCGTTCATCTTAGCGACTGGCCGCAAACG
>JBJXGA010000219.1:0-23603 GCA_046152955.1 Planctomycetales bacterium
CAAGAAACCGAATCGCGACTACATGTCGGCGGTCGTGGCGCTGTTCTTCAAAGAGTCGCTGGGATTGCCGTGAGATTCTTGCGGCTCACGCATAGATTCCGGCGAAACCAGCGATGTTCACCCCCACCCGTCCTGGGAGGATCTTTCGGGCGCAGGCGACCATCTCGTCACGGTAGGCGAGAGTCACCGATCTGGAGTCGACGGCGGCCATCGCGGACGGGAGCGAGGTTTGCAACGTGCGCGATCCGCCGCTCGAACCGTCTCCCTGGATGAAGTGGTCGATCACCACCGCGTCGGCAACATCCCCCAGACGGGAGAAGAACGCCGCGGGACGGACGATCGGGAGCAAAGGGGAGACAGTGACAACGGTCGTCAGTCCCTGCTCCTTCAACGCGGCACAGGCGGCCAGCCGGTGTTTGATCGGGCTGGCATGGGGAGGAAGGCCGGGGAGGGATTCGCGATCGGTCTCGATCGACACATGGATTCGCACTCGGCAGCGTTCTGCCAATTGTTGTAACAGCGGGATCGAGTCTTGGACCCGATCCGAATGGGTCTGCAACACCAGGAGATCCGGAGGGTGGCGGCACATCGCCTCCAGTAATCCCTTAGTGATTCCGTAGCGCGCTTCCTGGGGCAAAAACGGATCGGTGACGCTCGAACAGAAGATGGAGAAGGGAAGCCCCTGCAGCTGCGCCCAGCGGCGCTCGGGCTCGCAGTGGGCGGCATAGGAATCGGCGGCGTTGGTCCGCACTTCCAAAAATCCCCCCCAGGGACGACCGCGGGTGAGATGGCGACTGTGCTGCACGTAACAGCCAACGCCGCAGAGCGAGTTTCCAAAGGTACACCCGCGGTAAGGCTGCAGCGAGTGCGATGTGACCTCGCGAAGAAATCCGGTCGTCCGCGTGAGGATGTTGTTGACGGTGACCAGCGACAGTTCCAGGGGCATGGTGGCAGAAGGTTCCGTCGTCAGTCACCTGGATGACAATTCCACGGGAGGACCGCATCGCCGTGGAAGCGCGGAGAGGGCGATTCTTTCCGCAGCGTTGATCGTCCGGCGCGATCCTGATAATCGTGGCTGGTCATTTGCTTCATTCCAGCTCCTTGCCGCCATGTTGCACCTCAGCCAGTCCCCCACCCAGTCTACGATCCGCCATGGGCATTATCGCCTGGAGTTTCGGCATGTCCAGGACCGCTGGCAACATGAGCTGGCGATCTGCTGCCAGGACCGCTGGCGACCGATCCTGACCTCCCGCGAAGGAACCCCGGCGGAGGTGGTCCCGGCCAGCCCGGTCTGGCAGGATCTGCGACTGGAATCATTGAGCGACGACGTGGCGGAATTCCAGTTGATGGGGCAGGCGGGGGAGGGGGTCTACTCCGCGGCGATTCGCCTGGACGGAAGTCGCCGGGAGGTGTTCTTTGATTTGTGTGCCCGGGGCAAACGAGGGGATTCCTCAATCTGTCAGCAGTGTAGGTATGACCTGAGCTCGGAAACTCTGTGGCGTGAAGGGTCGAATTCCCTTTTGCCGACGATCACTGGTCATTTCGGCGCGTGGGGACTGCACGTCGAGCCGCATTCCCTGGAAAATCAGCCCCAGGCGGATTGCCGTCTGGAGGGGACGCCGGCGGCGCGGCTCATCGTCGGCTGTCTGGAGGGTGCGGGAAAAAGCGATTCCAGCCGGGGACGGAGCGTCCGCTGGCAGTATCGAATCTCGCTCGATGGGGAGCCTTGATTTCACCCGCCGAATGGGTCAGAATGCCGCAGGCCATCGTGGCTTGAAGAAACGCGTTGTCAGTGAAGGGATGTTCATGTCGTTCGATCAGGTCGAGACGCTCAAAAAGCAATACACCGACAAGCATGTGGAAGTTGACGCCGCAGTTCCGGAATTGCGTCGCTTTCAAGGACTGACGGGGGTGGTCAAGACCGTCAACATGGGGGGGCGGGCGCTGGTGCAGTTCGACCACCCGGTCGACATCAGTTGGTATGACATTGAGCCGTCGTATCTGAAAGTGGTGGACAAGCCTGTTAAAAAGGCGGAACCTGCCAAAAAGGGAGAGGCGGCGGAAAAACCGGCGGCCGCGGCTGCTCCCAAAGAGCCCCCGGCCAAACCGGCCGCCAAAGCGGGGGGGATGAGTCCTCTCGAGATGGCCCGGGCGCAAGGAGCGGCGGGGGCCGCCAAAGCAGCTCCAGCGGCCCCGGCCACAGGAGCGGGCAAACCGCTCTCGAAGATTGAGCTTGCCCGGCAGCAGGGGGCGGGTCGCGGAGCCAAGGCGAGCGCTCCCCCCAGCGCCCCTTCTGCGCCTGCCGCTGCTCACTCCGGGGGCAAGCCTCTGTCGAAGATCGAATTGGCGCGGCAGCAGGGGGCAGCCGGTGCCGTCAAACCCGCGGCGGCAGCACCCACATCGACTCCGGCGGCGGCTCCCCCCACGGCCAGCGCCAGTGGAAAGCCGCTGTCGAAAATTGAGCTGGCGCGCATGCAGGGAGCCGCCGGCAGCCCCCAGGGGGCCGCTCCCGCGGCAAAGGCAGCCCCGGCGACGGCGGCGCCCGCTCCGGCAGCGACCGCTACTGCGGCAGCCTCCAGCAGCGGCAAACCACTGTCGAAGATCGAATTGGCACGCCTGCAAGGGGCGGTTAAAGCTGCGGGCGCTCCAACGGCTCCCGCGGTGCAGGCCGGATCTGCGGCGCCGGCAGCGCCTGCCGCGACGGCTCCCTCCGCAGGAACGCCCCCCGCCGCCAAGCCCGCGATTCCCACGACCTCTGCCGATGGCAAGCCCCTCTCAAAGATTGAACTGGCCCGCCTGCAAGGGGCCTTCAAGGGGAATTCCTAGGCTGTTGGCCCCAGCGCGCCGGCAGTGGAAATCCGCATGACCGGCGCGAGTTTTTAACCACACTCTGAGGAGCGTTCACCGCTCTTCTGATCCCACACTTTTCAGGAAACACCACCATGGAACGCACGCTGATTCTCTTCAAACCCGACGCCGTTCAACGCCGCCTGTGCGGCCGACTGCTCAATCGCCTGGAAGACAAGGGCTTGAAAATCGTCGGGTTGAAGATGCTGCGCGTCACCAAAGAACTGTCGGCCAAACATTACGCCGAGCATGTGACCAAGCCGTTTTATCCGTTGCTGGAGGAATTCATCACCTCCAGTCCCGTCGTGGCGCTGGTCGCCGAGGGACCACAGGCGGTGGCGGTCGTGCGGGGGATGATGGGACCAACCAACGGCGCGCAGGCGGCCCCTGGGACGATCCGCGGCGATTTCGGAGTCAGCCGCCAAATGAACCTGATGCACGGCAGCGACAGCGTCGAGGCGGCGCAACGAGAAATCGGCGTCTATTTCCGTCCGGACGAGTTGCTCGAGTACACGACGACAATGGCCGGCTGGGTTTGCGCGGCCGACGAAGCGAAGTGATCAATCCCCGGGCCTGGCTGCGTTCTGATACGTTCTTCGAGGACGTTCGCTGATCATGATGCCACGAAATTCCTCAGCGCTCGGCGGAGTGGCAACTTAGGGTCAGTCGCGTCGAGATATCGCATGTCGCGGATTCACTGCCCTCGATGCCAGGCGGAACTGGATGCCGAGGTGCTCGCGCAGGGGGGGCGAAGTGAATGTCCCCTCTGTGGAGCGCCGTTCGAGGAGAGGCATCAAACAGTGCCCGCGGCCGACGAGCAGTCGGCGGGCGACGCGTCACCCCATGCCGCGAGTTTGCCCGAGCTTCCCGCGAAGAGCCGCATTCTGATCGTCGAGTTATCGGACGACCGAGTCGTGCTGCTCATCCCTGGCGGGGGACTGAACTCGAAAGGATTGGGATGGTTCGCGCTCTTCTGGAATCTGTTCATGTGTTGCTTCACCCCGCCCTGGTTCATCGGGGCCTTCCGGGGAGAGGACAATCAGCCTCCGCCAATGCTGGTGATCGTCGCATTTTTGGGACTATTCTGGGCGGTCGGACTGGGACTGGCCTATTTCTGGCTGAGGCTGAGATATGAACGGACGTTTGTCTTCTTGGACCGTGAGCGGATTGCGTTGCAGAAGACGCTACTGGGCCGCCGTCGCCTGAACGAGACTCTCCTGACCGGAGATTCCAGAGCCGAATTGGTGGAAGCCTATTCGCAAAATGACACGCCGGTTTATCGGATTGAGGTCGGGGGGATTGGAACGCCCGCCAAATTCGGAACCGCATTGTCCGACGAAGAAAAGAACTGGCTGGTCGATCGGATCAATGCGTTCCTGGGAGTCGAGACTACCGGCAGCGCGCCGGTGGAAATGGTTGAGGCATCCTCCAGGGGCGATCCCGATCGTTGCGAGAAATGCGCCGCTCCCCTGGCCGGGCCGCCAGTTGACGGAATCCTAACCTGCGAGCAGTGTGGCACCGTGTGTCGCGGCAGGGCGCGGGAGTCGGTGTTCTTCGCTTCGTCTGGAGACCGGCCATCGCGCGAACGACTGACCCCGGACATGCTGCCGCAAGACAGTTCGCTGAGTTTGGAGGAGAACTCGCGGGAATGCCTGAGGTTCTCGCTCTCGATGAACGCGAGTTCTCCGCTCTGGTGGGTGATCCCACTGCTGACGATGCCGTTTGCCATGGTCTGGTACGGCTTCTTGTTCGCGGCTGCCAGACAGATCCTGCAGATGAACCTGGGAGGAGTGGCGGTCGTGCCGCTACTGTTTCTGATTCCATTTGCAGCGGCGGGAGTGATGCCGCTGGCCATGGGACTCTATGCTGTGTGCGGGAAGACGACCGTCGAACTGACCCACGATCGCCTCTCTTGCCGCTGGAGCGCTGGGCCGCTGCGCTTCACCAAGTGTCTTCCAGTCGCGGCGATCACCAGCGTCCGGGTGGAATTCACCGAATCCAGAGATCGCAATCCGCGACTCCGCGCGGCCAAGCAGCGCCAGCGATTGGAGGAAACCGCGGGGCCGATGACCAGCGCATGCATCGCCCGCGCCGGGCGCAAAGCGCTGTGGCTGGCGTTTTTTCAGGAACGTGCTGTGTTGCACCAGGTGGCCGCCCTGATCCGCAGGCGAATTGAGGAACTGGGACACTCCCTGGACGATGACAGCAACGGAATCGAGCGCCGCGATGGCGACTGAACCAGCGGACGACTCCTCCAGCGGCAGTTGGAGACAGCGGGTGTTGACGCTGGCCCTTCCCGCGCTGGGGGAGCAGGTTCTCAACTATTGCGTCAGCCTGTTCGACACCTGGCTGGCCGGGCAGGTGCAGACCGCCTCTCATGAAGTGGGGATTTACACCACCACGGTCGGCATCGCCGCCTACATCGGTTGGCTGGCGACGCTGATCTTTTCGTTGGTGGGAACCGGGACCACTGCTCTGATCGCGCGGAGCCATGGCGCGGGGGAATCGGCCCTGGCCAACCGCTATGCCTGCCGATCGCTGACGCTGGCGGGGGGACTGGGAAGCCTGGTGTTCGGACTGTTGTACGCTCTGGCCCCGGTCTATGCCGCCATGCAGCGACTGTCGGGAGAGTCGTTCCGCCTGATGGTCGATTACCTGCAAACCGACGCCTTTGGACAACTCCTGTTCGGCTTCTGTCTGATTGGCGCCGCGGCACTCCGCGGGATGGGGGACATGCGCTCTCCCATGCTGATCCTGGGGGTAGTCAACCTGCTGAACATGATCGTGGCCAGCACGCTGGTCTTCGGTTGGGGGCCGATCGAACCGTGGGGGATCGACGGCATCGTGGCCGGCACTGTCACAGCCCGCGCCGCCGGAGGGGTGCTGATGCTGTTCGTGTTGGCGCGGGGTGTGAGCGGTCTGCGACTGCGCCGGGCCGACCTGTGGCCACACGGGCCGGATATCCGGCGGATCTTGCGGATTGGAACCCCTGCCGCCATCGATGGAGTCCTCATGTGGATGGGGCAATGGCTGTTTCTGATGATCATCGCCCGGCTGGGGGACGAGGCCACGGGTAAAGCCTACACCGCCGCGCACATGATTGGGATGGAGGCCGAGGCGCTGACCTATTTGCCGGCGACCGCCTGGGGCTACGCGGCGGCGGCGCTGATCGGCCAACAGTTGGGACGGGGGAGGCCGGAGGCGGCCCGCCGACTGGGAAACGAAGCAGCGCGGCAATCAGTCGTCGTGGCCCTCCTGGGAGCGGTCGTGTATTTGCTCGGGGCTCAGATCATTTATGGGGTGATGACGGGGGAGCAGGCGGTCCGCGATATCGGCGTTCCTGCGCTCCGATTTTTGTCCTGGTATCAGGTGCCGCTGTCGGTCATGATCGTCTACATTCAAGGCATCCGCGGAGCGGGGGACACGCGGCCAGTCCTGGTGTTGAATCTGGCGGGAATTTTTCTTGTGCGTCTGCCGCTGGCCTATCTGCTGGGGGTCGAATGCGGGCTGGGCCTAATTGGCGCCTGGGGGGGGATGAGCGCCGATGTCACGCTCCGCGCGGCGTGCGCCTGGTGGTACTTTTCCCGGGGGCGCTGGATGACAGTGAGGGTGTGATGTGGAATTCGATCGGTCGGAGTAGGAAAATCACCAGGATGGCAGCTTGACATGTCGAGGTATCTCCCGCTGCTGTGCCTGGCCCTGTTGCATGGTCTGGTCGACGCCGTGGCGATGTTCATCGAGCCGCTCTGGCCCGACCTGAAGCAGTCGCTGGGGTTGTCGCAAGGGGAATTGTTCGCGCTCCTTTCGATCACCTCCATCGCTCCGAATTTCAGTCAACTGGTGTTTGGATATGTGCAGGACCGGTACGGCTCGCGGTATTTGCTGTGGCTGGGGCCGTTGATCGCGTCTGTCTGTCTGTGCTTGATCGGTTGGCCGCAGTCGGCGCTGACGCTCGGCGTCCTGCTCACGATTGGCTATGTGGCGGTGGGATCGTTCCATCCGGAAGGGGCGGTCGGCGCGTCGCGGGCGCTCCCCGATCAGCGGACGCGCGGGTTGTCGCTGTTTCTCGTGGGGGGGACGGCGGGGCTGGCGCTGGGGCCGACGCTCAGCGGAAATATCGTCAACGCCTACGGATTGCCGGCGCTGAGGTGGCTGGCCCTTCCGGCGGCCGGGTTGATCCTGGCGATCAGCCTTGTCGCCCGCCGCGGAACGTCGCCGATGGCAGCGCCCGCAGCTTCGCACGATCTCGTCCGAAACGCGCCGCTGGGAACGCGATGGAAACTGGCGGTACTGCTGCTCCTGGTCTGCTCGCTTCGCGTCGTTCCCAATACGGGACTGACCAAAGCGCTCGCCTTTGTTCTGACGGAGCGCGGCTACGCGGCCAACGTCATTGGGGGGATGCAGAGTCTGTTTCTCGTGAGCGGCAGTCTGGGGATGCTGCTGGTCGGAGCGCGATTTGGGCACGGCTCCGAACGGTGGTTGATGATCGCCAGCCCTCTGGCATCGATCGGGCCACTGGTCGCCTTTGCGTATCCGGACTGCCCAACCTGGCTGATGGTGGCCCTGCTGGTCCCCGCGGGGGTGATCCTGATCGGCACGACTCCAGCGATGGTGGCCTACGCTCACAACCTGTTCCCGCGCGACGCCGGCTTGGCCTCGGCACTCACGATGGGACTCTCCTGGGGAATCAGCGGACTGATCGTCGCAGGGCTGATCAGTTGGGCGGTCGATTACGCCGGAGAACCAAGTTGGCTGTTCCTGACATTCGTTCCCAGCCTCCTGCTCTCCGCGCTGGGAGCGCTGGCACTGCCGCGGACGGAATGAGTCCGCCCACATGTCCCCTGGTGCGACGGTCGAGTTTTCATGCAGCAGATTTCTCAGTTCGATCGGACGGGCCTGACCGCAACCCCTACAGGAACGGCCAGAAATTGGCGTCGGCGAATACGTCGTCCAGGAGGTTGGGCGGGAACTTTTTCCAGGTTACCTGATTGCCGAAGTCCAGGGTCTGGGAATTAGGGATCGCCACGTTGATTAGCGGGGGATTGGGAAGCCCTTGCTGCGCCATCTGGGCCTGCGTGGGGCCGGTGAACTTGCCGATCAGCGTGTCTCCCAGCGCGTTCAGAAACAACAGGGGCAATCCGGACTGCTCGACATACGTGGGGTCGCAGTCGGCGGCCACCTGCCAGTTTCCGGACAGTTCCGGGAGTTTGTGCCAAACCGGGCCATTGCTCCAGGTGACGACCGAACCGGCAATCGTCGCCGTCCGGTGCGTGCCATCCGTCTCCTGAATGTGCGTGACGTCGACCAGGTTGCCGTGCGTCACTATGCCGGAGTCGGAGGTGAACGTGAGCTGTCGCTCAAGCTGGTTGATGCCGGCTTCCTTGTTGACCTGGTTGATGTACGCACCCGCCAGGTCGGGAACTTCGGTCCAGGTGGTGGTGTTGGCCCAATGAATCTGGTTTCCGACGAGCGTGCCATGCTGGTTCCAATCGGTCGCCACTACTTCCGTCGTGCTGACGAAGCTCCCCGCGGAGGTTTGGCCGACGGCGTTGACAAACGTCAGAAGCTGATTCGCCTGCAACACCCGAACGCTCTGAGCGGAACCGTTCAGCCACAGCCCCCCCAATTCAGGCGTATCGTCCGCGAGCGGCGGCGCGATCGACCAGACGGTCCCGTTGTCCCATTGAATCGACGCGCCGACGATCGTTCCGACCCGGTTGCCCCATTGCGGCCCGCTGTTGACCTGGCCAGGCCCCGTCACGCTCCCCAGCGACGTTTCCCCCAGCCGATTGATGAACTTGAGCGTTCCTCCCTGTTGCTCGATTCGTAGCGGTCGCCCGGCGGCGTTGGTCCAGTCTCCCTCATAGTTGGGAATCAGATACCAGACTGTCCCGTTCGACCAATTGATCTGCAGGCCGTTGTTAGACAGCGTTCCGGTTTGACCCCAGTTCGTCGCCACCAGGCTGGTGGTGTTCGCGTAGGTTCCTACCGACTTGGTTCCCGTACCTCCTGTGAACTGCAATTCGGTTCCCAACTGGCGGATTCCGGCGACCTTGCCAGCGCCGGTCAGCCATTGTCCGGCGATCTGCCGAACCTTGGTCCAGGTCTGGCCATTCGAGAACACAATCGTCCCCGCCGCCTGGTGGAATGTGCCGGTCGCCTCAAATCCTGGGGCAGTGATGTCGGTGTTGTTGGCAATCGTCCCTGCGGAGCGCTCTCCCAAACCGTTGACGAGCGTCAATTCGCTCCCGGTCTGCATGACCTTGGCGAGCCGCCCCTGGTTGTCATAGTAGAACCCGGCCAGCCCCGTTTGGCGTGCCAGTTGCCGGACCGGCGACATCTCTTCGATGACGTCGATCGTCGTCCGCGACGAATCGACGCTGTGCCCGGTCGTATCGTGAACCGAAACATGCAGCAGGTACGGGCCCTGCTCGGCGGTTCCTTCCGGATAGGTCACCTTCGCGACCACCTGCCAGTTGGAACCGACGGCAGTTCGCGACACCAACTCCACGGCAACGCTCGCACCAGTCACCGTGGCCCCCCAATCGACGTTGGGAGTGAACTCTCCCGCTTGAGCGTTGGGATTCCCATACTCAAACGTTATGATCACCAGATCGCAAGCTCCTCCCCCTTCATAAACCGAGAGAGTCTGAACGGGAGTCGTATCGATCAACGCGTTGACAATCACATCGTGGACGGTGCCGCTGGCGTTGTTGTAGTTCCCCGTCACGTCGGTGAACGTCCAGGGATCGTTGGGATAGTCCCCGGCGATTGTGTGCGTTGTCCCGGAAAGGTCGAGGCCGCTGAGTGTCTCGCCGTTGACCCCCTTGGCGCTGCCGGTCGCTGTGTGAGAGTTCCCGTCGTACGTAACGCTGTACGGCGTGACTTCGATCGTCGCATCCGCCTTGGCGATCACGTCGTGATCCGTGCCGCTGGCGTTGTTGTAGTTCCCCGTCACGTCAGTGAACGTCCACGGATCGTGGAGATAATCCCCGGCGTTCGTGTGCGTCGTGCCAGAGAGGTCGAGGCCGCTGAGCGACTCGCCGTTGACCCCCTTGGCACTGTCGATCGCTGTGTGAGAGTTCCCGTCGTACGTGACGCTGTAGGGCGTGACGACGATCGTCGCATCCGCCTTGGCGATCACGTCGTGAACCGTGCCGCTGGCGTTGTTGTAGTTCCCCGTCACGTCAGTGAACGTCCACGGATCGTTGAGATAATCCTCGGCGTTCGTATGCGTCGTGCCAGAGAGGTCGAGGCCGCTGAGCGTTTCACCGTTGACTCCCTTGGCACTGCCGGTCGCTGTGTGAGAGTTCCCGTCGTACGTGACACTGTAGGGCGTGACGACGATCGTGGCGTTCGCTTTGCTGATCACGTCGTTGACGGTCCCGTTGGTATTGAAGTAGTTTCCCGAGGGGTCAGTGAACGTCCAGGCGTCAACATAATTTCCGGCATTCGTGTGGGTTGTTTGGGACAGATTCAAGAGATTCGAAAGGTCAACGCCGCCAACTCCGGTGGCGGTTCCAGTCGCCGTGTGCTGTAGAGCGTTGTAGGTGACGTTGTAACCGGTGACGACAATCGTTGCCGACTGCTTTTCGAAGGCCCCCATATCCACTGTCCCCCCGACGATTCTGGCAAATCCGCTGCCGCGCTGGTCGGTCGAGAGTGGGAGGTTATTGGCCGGATTGATCGCCAGTGCATTGGAACCGGCATTGACGGCGGGACTGCCGGTCAGCAGCGAACGGGTATGGGTCGGCCCGCCGTTGCTGGCGAGCGGTCCAAGCAGGGGATTGATCGGTGTGGCGGTCGTTCCCACGAAGCTGAAATTGCTGGCCTGGTTGGGCACGGGGGCCGCGGCCAGGGGGGTGCCCGCGTTGATGCCGACCAGGCTGAAACGGGCGATGACCGTGGATGACCGGATGTCGGGGCCGGTCCCGTTGACCGTATTGCCGGCGACGATGCTGTTGTTCAAGGTGACAGAACCGTTCGTGCCGGTCCCGATCCCACCCCCGTTCGAATTGGCCCCGCTGTTGCTATTGGACGAAACGGTACTGTTGGTGAGGAGGATGTTCCCCTGAACTGTCCGCAATCCCCCTCCGGTCGATCCTGGACCAGCAACCGAATTTCCGGAGACCGTGGTATTCGTCAGGGTGATCGGGGCGCTGAACGTGGCGATCGCTCCTCCGCCGGCATACGACTGGGTGTTGGAAGTCAGATTATAGGAGACGGTGCTGCCCAGGAGCGTCACATTGCCCGATTTGGAATACATGCCTCCCCCCTGGGCACGAAACCCGCTGGTGGAATTGCCGCTGATCGTGCTGTTCGTGATCGTGATGTTGCCAGAATTGGAATAGATCCCTCCGCCCTTGGACTCGCTCCCCGTGGTCGAGTTGTCGGAGACAATGCTGTTGACCAGCGACAGCGAACTGCCGTTTCCCAGTCGAATCCCCCCGCCCCGCTGGCTATTGGCGGTCGTTCGCCCCCCGGTCACGGTCAGGCTTTCAAAGCCGATCGCCCCGCTCCCATTGGCGATGTCGAACGTGCGGTAGTTCTGTTGCGCGTTGACAATCGTGCTGGTCGCCCCCAGGCCCACGATCTTCACGCTGTCGGAAATCACCAGCGCCGGGAGCGCGGAATTCAGAAAGACTGTTCCAACCAGTCCCGACTGAAAGACGATCGTATCCTGCGTTCCGCCTCCGGCCCCAGACTCTCCCGCGGGCGATCCATCGACACTGGCATTCGTATTGGCCGCCTGGATCGCCTCGCGCAGCGTGATCTGGCCGTCGGGCGTCAGGTTGTCCGCCAGGGTGGTGACGGTGATCGTCGCCAGCAGCGTGCGAACCTCCAGAGTCTGTGGGACTTGGGACACTTGCCGGTCTCGGCGGCGCGGGAAAGCCGAACGCCGCGTCTTCTTCACAGTGCGCAGCCAGCGGGTCCAGAAAGCGCTCATCGCCATGTCATGCTCCGTGGAGGGATCTCAAAAGCCAAAAGCGGCAAGGTGGATTGTCTTTCAATCCAGCCCTGGGCTGCTGCTGGCATCCCTCCGCAGCGTTCCAGACAGACGAACCGCGTCTCCACTCCTGGCTTCCGTCACATTCGGAAGGGGTACCGGGGTCGTACCCTCTTCACAATAGCCCAGGATGGAGCGCGGTCAAGATCACAATTGGGGGCAGGGAATGGATTTGCAGTCGGTCCGGGGTTGTGTCGGTCCGGGGTTGTGTCGGTCCGGGGTTGTTGACGCCCCCCTGTTGGTTCGATAACGTAGGGGATTCGTTGATTTTCGAATCGTGGTAAACTGGCGTACATGTTTGAGCGTATCGGAAAATTCGTCGAGAGGCGCTGGGTGTTGATTCTGGCGTTCTGGACGGGGGGCTTGCTCCTCGCCCTGGGAATGCACTTGGGATGGATCAACCGCTTGGGGGTGTTCCCCTTTCACGTCCCGAATTGGCGGGAAGTGGCCCAGGATGGCGAATTCGCGTTCCTCCCACCGGAAGTGCAAAGTCTTGCCGGAGAGGGGCTTTTGGCCCGTGCCTTTCCCGACGACCTGCTCAAAAGCAGCGTCGTCATCGTGGTCCGCAGATACCGGATGCCGCTCCGTCCCGAAGACCGGGACTTTATCGAAGCGACCCTGAAACCGCGCCTGGAGCAGATTCGAGACGATCTGGTTCCCGATGCGGCGCTGGAAGTCAAAACGTTCAAGAATCCGACGGTCGGCCCCCTGTTGGACAGTCAGGATGGTGAAGCGACGCTCGTCATCCTGCCGCTCAAGAGCGAATTCCTCGAATGGTCCAATAAGCCGATCATCGAACGGGTCGAGAAATTGCTGCGGGTCGAATTGCGGGAAGAACTCGACCCGCAGACGCAGGCCAGCGTGATTCCGCCGGGGCTGGACCTGGCGATGAGCGGCTCAGCGACCGTTGGGCGGGACATGCTCGTGGCGACCGACGAAAGCGGCAAAAAGACCGAGTTGTGGACGACAATTCTTGTGATTCTGCTGCTGGCGGTCATTTACCGGTCGTTCTTTCTGGCGATCATTCCGCTGGTGACAGTCTTCATCACGGTTCAGATTTCCCTGGCGCTGGTGATTCTGCTCACGCAAATTCCCGGGTGGGATTACCGCGTCTTCATCGGCATGCAGGTGTACATCACCGTCGTTGTCTACGGGACGGGGGTCGATTATTGCCTGTTTCTGATCGCCCGCTACAAGGAAGAACTGGATCGCGGGCTCCCCCTCAAGCAGGCGCTGACGGCGACGATCGCTCAGGTGGGGGCGGCGGTGACCGCCAGCGCGTTCACCGTTATCTGCGGCATTGGCATGATGGTCTTTGCACAGTTCGGCAAATTCCGCGAGGCGGGGTTTGGCATTGCGCTGGGGTTGTTCGTCGGACTGTTAGCGTCTCTGACGCTCACCCCCGCTCTGCTGCGGCTGGCTGCCGTGATGCGCCTCTGGCCGTTTGGTCGCTGGGAGAGAATCCGACCCCCCGCCGGGCTGGTGGCCAGCACCAGCCTGATCAACCGGCTGGTCGAGCGGAATTTTTTCTACCGCCGCTGGGAGGACGTGGGACGTCTGGTGTTGCGTCGCCCAGGAACGATTTTGGCGGTGTGCATCGTGGTGATGCTCCCGTTTGCCGCCTGGGGGATCTACAACTACGAGTACCTCAGTTATGGCCTGCTCAGTGAATTGCCCCCCACAAAAGAAAGCGTCAAAGGGGCCAAAGCGGTCCAGGAGCATTTTCCCGCTGGATATGCCGGAACGCTGTCGATCCTCCTCAAGAACGTCGACGTCAACTTCAACGACAATGACGACGGGTCGGCGACGCTGGAGGGGTTGATCGGACGGTTGGAATCAAGGATGGACGAGCTGGGGATCGCCGACATCCGCTACCTGAAACGGCCGCTGGGGATGCACGTCGTGGACGACCGTCCGCGACCGGCCGTGCTGGCGGTGAGAAAAAAACGTGCTCCCGAGTATTACGTCAGTTCGGTGGAGGGG
Organism: Planctomycetales bacterium; assembly: GCA_046152955.1. Lineage (GTDB taxonomy): Bacteria > Planctomycetota > Planctomycetia > Planctomycetales > Planctomycetaceae > SIAF01. The sequence continues at coordinate 13,838 of JBJXGA010000219.1, forward strand.
TTGTCCGGCCACGTGACGCGAGTCGACGTGATCTTCAAAAAAGACCCATTCGACCGGGAGAGCATCAAGCAGCTGAACGCCGTCGAGACGACGCTCCGAGAACTCCTCCAGAACGATCCCGACCTGGCTTACCTCAGAAAGACCGAATTGCAATTCGTCGGGCCCACCGCCAGCATCCGCGACCTCAAGACGGTGACCGACGAAGACCAGATCAAGATCGACATCCTGGTGCTGATCAGCGTCTTTGTGGTGCTGGTCCTGCTCTTGAGAAAACCGGCGATTTCGCTGTACCTGATCGTGAGCGTGTTCTTCAGCTATTTCGTGGCGCTGGGGGTGACGTTCGTTCTGTTCCGGGCGCTCAACCCGGCCGACTTCGCCGGGCTGGACTGGAAGGTGCCGATGTTCCTGTTCACGATCCTGATGGCGATCGGCGAAGACTACAACATCTTTCTGATGACCCGCATCGAGGAAGAGCAGTTGCAGCACGGCCCGATCGAAGGGATCCGCGTGGCAATGCTCAAGACCGGGACGATCATTTCCAGTTGCGGGATCATCATGGCCGGGACATTTTTGTCGCTGCTGGCAGGAAGCCTCGTGGGGTTGAAGCAACTCGGTTTCGCCCTGGCCTTTGGCGTCTTGCTCGATACGTTTGTCGTCCGCCCCCTGCTGGTCCCCGCCTACCTGGTCATGCTCCATCAAGGACGATTTGGCAGCCTGGGCCGCTATCTGGGAGGCGCCCCGGTTGGCGAGGGGAGGAAGAAGAAAGAGTCTTGAGTCTTGAGGAGTCAGGTTCGGGAGGAGGAAAATCTGAAATTTGAGATTTCAAATCTCAAGACTCCTTCTTCCAGTCTGTGGCCCGTACTCCGCAGTCCAAAGGACGCCATCCGATGATTCCGCTTCGCGACAACATCCCTCCCCGTTCTTTTCCCTTTGTCAATTACTTGATGATTGCGCTGTGTACTCTGGCGTTCTTGACACAACTCATGGAGCGCTCTTCCCAGCAGGATCAACTGGTGGCGCGTCTGGGGATGATTCCCGTCCGGGTGCTCCATCCGCGGGAATCGATCACCGTGACGCAGGAGGCCCTGGTTCGCAGCGGCCAGGGCTATCAGCAGGTGACGGTTGAACGGACGCTCCCCCCCTTGCCCTTTTCTCCCTGGTGGACGCTCCTCACTTGCATCTTTCTTCACGGCGGGTGGATGCACTTTCTGGGGAACATGTGGTTCCTGCACATCTTCGGAGACAATGTCGAAGACCGATTCGGACATTGGGGATACGGTCTGTTCTATCTCGGCAGCGGGGCGGCGGCGAGCCTGTCGCATTTGATCTCCAATCCACAATCCGCGATTCCCACAATTGGGGCCAGCGGCGCAATTGCCGGAGTCATGGGGGCCTATCTTTGGCTCTATCCCAGGGCCAAAGTCATGACGCTGCTCCCGCTGGGGATGTTCACGCAAATGCTGGTGGTGCCGGCGCCGTTTTTCCTGATCCTCTGGTTCCTCATGCAGTTTTTTGAGGGAACATTTGCCATCACGGCCGGAAAGTCCGGCGGAGTTGCCTGGTGGGCGCACATCGGTGGGTTTGTCATCGGACTGGGAGTCGCCTGGCTGCTTGATAAAGTCCACCTGGCCCGCGCTCCGGTCGACATCATTCGGCCCCATACCGATCGCACGCGGATCTACCGGCTGCCGCGGCAGTGAGGCCCCCGGCCGGTCGCTGGTCACCCCACATCGAGGTACTGCCGCAGCCACATTTCCAGCACGAGCAGCGACCACAGCCGGTAGCTGTGATCCCAGCGGTTGGAGAGATGCTCTTCGACGAGCTGCTCCACTGCCTGTGGCCGAAAGTAGCCACGATCCAGGCTGCGGCGGTCGAGCAATAAATCGCACAGGAGCGGCTTCAGTTCGTTCCGGAACCAATGGTCCAATGGGACGCCAAACCCCATCTTGCGGCGCGTCTGGATGTCGCGGGGGAGCAAGTCGGCAAACGTCTCCACCAGGATTTTTTTTCCGCGGCGGCGATCGAGCTTCCACTCGATCGGCAGGCGAGCTGCCAGTTCGACCACCTGGTGGTCCAGAAACGGACAGCGTGCTTCCAACGAGTGAGCCATGCTGGCGAGATCGACCTTGGTCAGGATGTCGCAGGGAAGGTAGGTCAATAGATCGGCACACGTCGTCCGTGTCACAAAATCCCGGCTGGGACACTCGCCGTACGCGCTCAGCAGGAATTTCGCGGCATCCGCTCCGGCCAGTCGCTGCGCCATCTCCGGAGTGTACATCGAGCGCAGTCGGCTCTCGTCAAAAATGCTGATCCACTTGAGGTAGCGCCTTTCGGGGGATTCCCCCAGTGCAGAGAGCAGCCGTTTGATCCGACGGCGACGCGACTTCTGCCGCGTCGAGGCGGGAAGCCGCTGCCAGATCGGGGCGGCCAGCAGGCGGCGCATCACCCCCGGAAGCCGATCGAAGCGTTCCCCGAGGCGGACTGCCTGGTAGCGATCATAGCCGGCGAACAATTCGTCTCCGCCATCTCCCGACAGCGCCACCGTCACATGTCGGCGGGTCATTTCCGCCAGGTACAACATCGGTATGGCAGAGCTGTCGGCGAACGGTTCGTCGTAATGCCAGATCAGTTTGGGGAGGATCGACAGCGCCTGCGGTTCCACGATCAGTTCGTGGTGCTCGGTTCGCAAATGCGCGGCGGCCTGCCGGGCGTACGACCGTTCATCGAAGTCGGGAATGGAAAAACCGATCGAAAAGGTCTGCACCGGCCGGCTCGATGCGTCCTGCATCAACCCCGTGATGATCGTCGAGTCGATCCCACCGGAAAGAAACGCCCCCAGCGGCACATCGCTCCGCATCCGCAGCGTTACCGCCTCGGTGAGCGTGGCACGCAATTGACGGCGGGCTTCGGACTCCGAAGAGAGCGGGTTCGACTCGGCAGCCGGAGGAAGGCCCGATTCCGAATTCGCCGGCGCGTAGGGTGGTCGCCAATAGCGGCGCACTTCGAGCTGCCCATCGCGATACCGCGCCCAATGCGCCGGCGGGAGCTTCTGAAACCCCCGCAGGATGCAATGCGGATGCGGCACGTACTGATACGTGAGATACTCGTTGAGTGCCGCCGGATCGAGTTCCCGATCAACTCCAGGCACTTTCAGCAGCGCTTTGAGCTCGCTGGCGAAGAGCAACCGCTGCGCTTCGTGCCGATACACCAGCGGCTTCTTTCCAAGTCGATCGCGCGCCAGAAACAACTCCCGCCGCGACTGGTCCCAGATCGCCAGGGCGAACATCCCTCGCAGGTGCTCGACGCACCGGGCGCCATGCTCCTCATACAGATGGACGATCGTCTCGGTATCGCTCGCCGTGCGAAACCGATGTCCGCGGCGTTCCAGCGGCTCCCGCAGCTCAAGGTAGTTGTAGATTTCTCCGTTGAAGACGATCCAGATGGAACCATCCTCATTACACAGCGGTTGATGCCCTCCTTGCAGGTCGATGATCGACAGCCGCCGGAATCCGAGTGCCCCCCCAGGGCCGGTCCCCTCCCGCTGTTCCCCAGGGAGCAGGTCGCCGGGGAGAGCCGCGCCGCTCCCCTGCGGCGCCAGAACCGAATGATAATACCCGGCGTCATCCGGGCCGCGATGCGTCAGCTCGGTCGTCATCCGTTCCAAAACGGACAATGGCAAGGGGGGCGCATCGGCGGTCCAGGCGACTCCGGCAATTCCACACATGGCAACCTCAGTCAGGAACTCCCGTCACTACGTCTCGATACAGCCGCGCATACGCTTCGACCATCGTCTCGACGCTGAATTCGCGACCGATCCGTTCCCGTCCGGCGGCCCCCAGCCGTGCGGCCAATTCCCGATCGACCAGCAGTTTCTGGGCGAATTGCGCCAGCGCCACCCGATCGCCAACCGGGGCGAGGTAACCCGTTTCACCGGGAACGACCAACTCTCGATTGGGGGGAATGTCGCTCGCCACGACCGGCAAACCGGCGGCCATCGCTTCCATCACGCTGTTGGAGAGCCCCTCAAAATCGCTCGCCAGCCAGAACAGATCGGTCACCCCGAGCAATTGCGCCACGTCGGCGCGGTGTCCCAGAAACCGAACCCTGTCGGCGATTCCCAATTTCCCGGTGAACTCTTCCAGCCCGCTCCGCTCGGGACCATCCCCCACGATCAGGAACACAACCTGTCCCTCCATCACGCGGATCAATTCGAACGCCCAGATCAAATCCGCGACCCGCTTCTGCCGCGCCAGTCTCCCGGCGTACAGCACCACTTTGGTTCCCGCCGGAATCCCCAAAGCGTGACGCAACTCAGTCCCCCCCGCCAGATCGCGCGGCGGAAGTTCCATTCCATTGGGAATCGCTCCCAGCCGTTCCGGAGGGAAACCCTGCTCCCGGTAAAATTCCGCGACACTTTGCGAATTCCCGATGAGACGGCTGGTCCGCCCGGCCAACTGACGATCCAGTCGCAACTGCCAGCCCGCTTTCCAGCGATCAACGCAGCGCTCAGAAACGATGATCGGAAACCGCGGCCGCGAACCAGCGGCGAGACGGCCATAGGCGTTGGCGGCGAACAGCCAGGTCTGTAACACATCCGGCGGCTGTCGGCGCAAGCGTTGTCTCAATCGCCAGTACGCCAGCGGATCGCACCTGAACCGCTTGTGCAGAACCGTCAGCGGAATCCCGGCCTGGGACAGTTCCTGGGCATACGGACCGCCCCGCGTCAGGCACACCACCTCCACGTCAAATTCCTCTCGCGGCAGCCGCGTGGCCAAGAGCGTCAATTGCTTTTCGGCGCCGGACCGGTCGAGCGTGGGAATGAGCAGCATGAGTCGGATCACGCGAGCGATCCTATTCGATGCCGCCCGTTTCGCAAAGCGGAATTCGTCGAACCCACCGATCGCAAGATGCTTATCCCGAAGTCTGCTGAGTCGCGGCGACGAATCTGGCCGCCAGAGCTCCGACGTTGTTGACCGCCGTCTCCACGCTCAAACCCTGGTCGCTGATCGCCGCGACCTGTCGCACAAGCGCCGAACCGACGATCACCCCGTCGGCCAGTCCGCGCAGCTCGTGGACCTGCTCCGGACGGCTGATGCCGAATCCGACCGCCAGCGGGAGCGAACTCCGCGACTTCAACCACTGCAGTTGCGCCTTCAATTCCTCGGGCAACTGATCGCGGACCCCCGTCGTTCCCGCCACGGAGATGCAGTAGAGGAATCCGCGGGAGGTTTCGAGAATCCGCTGGATCCGCTCTGGAGGGGTGGTCGGCGCCACGAGTTGCACCAGATCCAGTCCCTGGGCGGTGGCGAGCGTTGACAGATCCTCCGCCTCCTCGGCGGGAAGGTCGGGGACAATCAGCCCGCTGAATCCCGCCGCGCGGGCCTCCCGCACAAACTGAGCACTCCCCATCCGGAAAATGATGGCATACGAGACCATCGCCACCAGCGGAGGGAGCGCCGCTCCCCCAGCATCGGCGGACAACTCTCCCACCGCGGCAAAAATCTGTTCCACCCGGATCTGCCGTCCCAGCGCCCGCGTGTACGACGCCTGAATCACCGGCCCATCCGCGATGGGGTCGCTGTAGGGAAATCCGATTTCGATCAGGTCTACCTTCCGCGCGGCCAACTCAAGGATCAGTCGCTGTGTGACCCCCACGTCGGGATCCCCCGCGGTGATGAACGGCATAAAGGCCATGCTCCGCTCCGCGCGGAGCCGGTCGAATGTCTGCGAAATCGGTGTGCTGGTGCTGGGCAAGATCGTGTGTTGATCCGTTGAGTTTTCCTGTGCCAATGAACCGGAGCGCGGAGAATCGCGTCGGTCAGATCGTCTGTCCTTCCACGCGGGCCACTTCATACACGTCTTTGTCGCCTCGCCCGGAGAGGCAAATGACGTGTGCCTCGTCGCGGCTTCGGGCGGCAGCCTTTCGCATCGCCAGGGCCACCGCGTGCGAACTCTCCAGCGCGGGAAGTATCCCCTCCAGGCGCGCCAGCGTGTGAAAGGCCTCCAGAGCGGCGGCATCGTCCACCGGGTGGTACTGCACCCGGCCAGTGTCTTTCCAGTAACTGTGCTCGGGACCGACGCCGGGATAATCCAGCCCTGCCGAAACCGAATGAACATCCTGCGTTTGCCCATCCTGATCCTGCAGCACGTAACTGTAACTGCCGTGCAGAATCCCCTTGACGCCATAGCTCAGCGTGCAGGCATGTTGGCCGGGTGCATTCCCACGCCCCCCCGGCTCCGCTCCCGTCAGGCGGACCGCCCGATCTTCGACGAAGGGGTAAAACATTCCGGCGGAATTCGATCCCCCTCCCACGCAGGCGATCACTTCGTCGGGAAGGCGGCCCAATTGCTCCAGACATTGCCGCCGCGCCTCGCGGCCGATCACTGACTGAAAATCTCGGACCATCATCGGAAAGGGATGCGGCCCCACGACGGAGCCGATGATGTAGTGCGTGTTTTCGACGGACGACATCCAATCGCGCATCGCCTCGTTGATGGCGTCGCGCAACGTCCGGGAGCCGCTCGTGACGGGACGCACCTCGGCCCCCATCGTCCGCATGATGAAGACGTTCAGTTTTTGCCGCCGAATATCTTCTTCGCCCATATAGACGACGCACGGCAGGCCAAAATGGGCGCAGGCGGTGGCGGTCGCCACCCCATGCTGGCCGGCGCCGGTTTCCGCAATGACGCGCGTCTTTTTCATCCGCAGCGTGAGGAGTGCCTGTCCGAGGGCATTGTTAATCTTGTGGGCACCGGTGTGGTTCAGATCCTCCCGCTTGAGGTACATCCGCGCTCCGCCGCAGGTCTCTGTCAGGCGGCGGGCGAAATACAACGGACTGGGGCGTCCGACGTAGTGCTTGAACAGCTCCTCCAATTCCCCTTGAAACGCCGGATCGCGCTGCGCCTGCGCGTATTCCTCGGTCAATTGCTCTAGCGCGTGCATCAGCGTTTCGGGAACGAACCGCCTTCCAAACTCTCCAAACCGCCCGGCGGCGTCGGGAACCTGGGCTGTGGCGACGGACTCTGACGGATCAGCGGCGACGGGACTCATGCAACTCTCAGGGGAACGTGGTCAGCTTTGAAAACTCAACACACCTTCACTTTGCGGCGAAATTCTCGGGAAATTCACCGCCGATCCCCAACGGCAGCGACTGTAGGGATCAATTATTGGAATCGATTCTCTCCAAATTCTAGGGGGATCGTTCCCCCCTCACAACTGGCATTTGCGGTTTTGGCCAGATTGATACAATTCCCCAGTCATGAGAATCCGTAGTCGCTTTCTGACGCTGTTCGTCGGCTGGCTGGTCGCGCTGATCTTCCGCGCCCTCAGTCGGACGCTCCGCTTTCACGGCCACACCGAGGCCCCCGGCACTGACCCCTCGTACCAGCCGGCCCGGACCTTCATCTACGCCCTCTGGCACGATTCGATTCTGATCCCGCTGGCCCGCGCGGCCCTCACCCGTCCCCGCATTGCCGCCCTCGTCAGCCGCCATCAGGATGGCTCCTACCTCAGCGAGTTCATGCGGCACCTGGGGGTCCGTTCGATCCGCGGTTCCACTAATCGCGGGGGGGATCAGGCGCTGCGGGCATTGCTGGATCAGGCCGACGACTGGCACATCTTCATCACTCCCGACGGTCCCCGCGGCCCGCACCATCAGATCAAAGAGGGGATGCTCTACCTGGCGTCACGGACTGGCCGTCCCATCGTCCCGATCGTATCGCACTATCCCTGCGCCTGGCACCTGAAGGGAAGCTGGACCGGCCTGTGGATCCCCAAACCGTTCAGCCGCTGCTATTACCTGTTGGGGAAACCACTCCACATCCCTCCCGATCTGACCCGCATGCAACTCGACCGCGAAGCCCAACGGGTCCAAACTGAGATGGATCGCCTGGAAGCCAAGCTGACGCGAATCATGCAAGGGACAGAACCGATCGCCGAGTACCGCCGCGCGGCGTAACGGGGGTGGGGGGTGGGGGGTGGGTGACGGGGCAGAGCTGAGGGCTGAGTGCCGTCGGCACAAGAGCCGACACCGTTTACCCTCAGTTCCACCCAAGGGTGGTCCGGTTGTCAGACGCGAACGCCGAACCCTTCGCGTCGCGCAGCACCGCACCGCACCCCCATTTTTCATTTTTCATCTTGCACTTCTCATTTTGCATTGCGCCCCATCCTCTGCCCTGCCTGTTTGACGCCCAACGTTCCCCTCCTCTATCCTCATCTCCAACCATACCCCCCATTTTTCATTTGCCTTCACCCCTCACCCCTCGCCCCCCAAAAATGTCCACCGACCGCTACTCCCGCCAGATCCTGTTCCCAGGCATCGGCGAAGAAGGTCAGCGACAACTGGCCAAAGGGCGCGTCCTGCTGTGCGGCTGCGGCGCGTTGGGGAGTGCGATTGCCGACGGGCTGACCAGGGCCGGCGTCGGTTTTCTGCGGATCGTGGACCGCGATTTCGTGGAACTGAGCAACTTACAGCGGCAAGTCCTGTTCGACGAACAGGACATCGCCCAGCAGCTTCCCAAGGCGATCGCTGCCGCGCGCAAGCTGGCTCTGATCAACAGCACCGTCACGCTCGAACCAGTTGTCGCGGACATCGATCACACGAACATCCTGTCGCTGGCGTCGGGAGTCGATCTGATTCTGGATGGGATGGACAATTTTGAGACCCGCTTCCTGATCAATGACGCCGCGCTGGAGACCGGCATTCCCTGGATTTATGGAGGCTGCATCGGCAGTCACGGGCAAGTGCTTTCGATCCTTCCCGGCCAGTCCGCCTGCCTCCGCTGCCTGATTGGGGATCTCCCCGACCCCGGCATGGTCCAGACGTGCGACACAGCGGGAGTTCTCGGCCCGGCGGTGAATGTCGTCGCCGCGTTACAAGTGGTTTCAGCACTCAAATTCCTGGCCGGACGGCGCGACCTGTGGGACCAGTCGTTAACGATTGTTGACGTCTGGGACGGCATCTGGCGCAAGATGAATGTCTCCCGGTTGCGAGAGCAATCCAACTGCCTGGCCTGCGTTCAGGGAGAACGTGAATGGCTGACCGGAAAGCGTGCGTCGCAGACCACCGTCCTGTGCGGACGGAATGCCGTGCAGATTTCCCCTCCGGAGAAACGCGCTCTGTCGTTCACCGAAATGGCTCCGCGACTGCGGGCCGCGGGAGAGGTGTCGTTCAATCAATTTCTGCTGCGCTTCACGCTGCCGATGAGCGAAGCTTCCACTGCGGAGTCCGCCGAGCCGGTACAGATCACGCTGTTTCCCGATGGCCGCGCGATGATCAAGGGAACCAGCGATGCCACGGTCGCACGGGCGCTGTATGCCCGATGGATTGGTTCGTAACCTGAGGAACATGTTTTATGCAAATCCGCCCTGCCGTTTTGAAAGATTGGCCCACGATCGCGGAATTCAACTGCCTGTTGGCGGAAGAGTCCGAAGGGAAGCGGCTCGACCGCACCCACGTCGAACCGGGGGTCAAAGCGCTGCTGTCCGATCCACGCAAGGGACGCTACTTCGTCGCTGTTGACGACTCCCCCACCGACGTTTCCGCCGCTCCAGGCGCTTCGGGCGCGGGACGGATCGTTGGCCAACTGATGCATACCTTTGAATGGAGCGACTGGCGGAACGGCGACATCTGGTGGCTGCAAAGCGTCTACGTGCACCCCGACTTTCGCCGCCAGGGGGTCTTTCGCGCCTTGTTTGCCCACCTCCGGCAGGCCGCCGACAGCGATCCCAACGTCGTCGGCCTGCGGCTGTACGTCGAAGAACAAA
>JBJXGA010000153.1:0-15390 GCA_046152955.1 Planctomycetales bacterium
CTGAGTACACCGCATGTCCCGGACGAAATATCTCTGCTTCCTCTGCGCCCTCCTGTTAATTTTTTTTCCCTTTGGCTGCGGCCCCAGGCGGCGCCGTGACCTCCGCGCGCTCCTGTTCCAAATCAACCACGGTCGGCCTTTCCTTTAGTTCCAAGGAATTTCGCATGTCTCATCGCCACGCGTTTGAACGACTTGTAAGCCTCGGAATGATGGTCCTCGTATTGACCGGATGGGGGACGCGGCTGTCGGCGCAGCAGAGTGTACCGCCAGAACCGCTCTCTGCCGCAGTGCGCGAGCGACTTGCCACCAGTCTGGAGACTCTTCGGGAAGAGGTGCTCGCCGCGGGTCGCGACGGTCAGCGGGAGATCGTGGACGCGGCGATCTTCGCCAAGGGGCTGGAATGGGCGCTGCGATACGACCGGGAGTTCACGCCGGCGGAGGTCCGGTTGCTCGACCAGGCGCTCGTGCGAGGGAGGGAACGACTGCGGGGGATCGTCTCCGGAGAGACCGGTTGGCGCAAGCGGCGAGGGACCGTCGCGCTGGGTTACGTGTCGCGCGTCGATGGTTCGGTTCAGCCCTTCGGCGTGGTCGTGCCGCAAGGCTATGACCCCCAGAAGCCGATCCGCCTGGATGTGGTCTTGCATGGCAGCACCCGGCCGGTCGGCCTGAGCGAACTGCGGTGGATCGCCCGGTTTGACCAGGGGGACGCGGGCGATTCTGCGACTGCTCCCGACCAGCCGTTCATCGAACTGCACCCACTGGGACGGGTTGAAAACTGTTATCGCTGGGCGGGGGAGACCGACGTGTTCGAAGCGATCGAGGAGGTCTGTCGGCGCTATGCGATTGACCGCGACCGCATCGTCCTCCGCGGGATGTCGATGGGGGCCTCGGGAACCTGGCATCTGGGTTTGAAGCATCCCGATCGGTTCGTAGCGCTGGGGCCTTACTGCGGATACGTCGACACGCACCGTTTTTCGCATTTGCCGTTCTCCCATTTCGTCAAGGTGGGTGAACTGCCCGAGCATCAGGAGCGGGGGCTGCGGATGCTCGATTCGATTGACTACGCGGCCAACGCCGGCGTCGTCCCGGCGATCGCCTGCATGGGAGAAAAGGACGAGGCGTTTGAGGCGCATGTGCTGATGGCCGAGGCGATGCGCCGCGAGGGGTTGCAAATGGTCAACCTGATCTCGCCGGGGACTGGGCATGTCATCGATCCTGTGACGCAGGCGGAGCAAATGCGATTGATCGGCGCCTTTTCCCAGGTGGGGCTGAACCATACGCCGCAGAAGGTCCGGTTTGTGACCTGGACGCTGAAGTATCCCCGCTGTCATTGGCTGGAAGCGCAGCGCCTGGAACGGCATTACGAGCGGGCTGAATTGTCGGGACGCCTGCGGGGGGAGGCAATCGAAGTCGACGAACCGAAAAACGTCACGCGGTTCAAGATTCTAACCGATCGGCTCCCCGAGTTCCCGCGACGAATCGTGGTGGGAAAAACGGAGTTGATCGTGTCCGGCGCCTCTCGCCGGACGTCCCCTGATGTGACGCTTGTCCGCACCGAAAAGGGCTGGCAGATCGACGATGGCCTGGCCGCCCCGTCTCAGGTAGTGAAACGTCCCGGCGTGCAGGGGCCGATCGACGACGCCTTCACCACGCCGTTCCTGTGCGTCCGCGGAACCGGCACTCCCTGGAACGAGGCCGTGCAGCGTTATGCCGACGCGAGTCTGGAGCGGTTCGCCGAGGAATGGCGGCACTATTTCCGGGGAGAGTTGCCCATCAAGAAGGATACCGAGGTGACCAGCGAGGAGGTGCGGACCTGCAATCTGATCCTGTTTGGCGATCCGGGGAGCAACCGCTGGATGGCGCAGGCATTGCCGCGGCTGCCGATTCGCTGGACCCCGGAGACCTTGGAGTTTGCCGGACAGGAGTACCGCTCGGATCGGCATATTCCGGCGCTCATCTATGCCAGTCCGTTTCCCGAGGCGATCGGGGCCGAGGGAGCGACGCGCTATGTCGTCCTGAACAGCGGCCACACGTTCCGCGAAGCGGAATTGGCCAAACTCAATTATTTGCTGTTTCCGAGATGGGGAGATTGGGGCATTCTGGAACTTGACCCGCAGCAGGATCCGGGATCCGCCGGCCCGGATCGACTGCTCCACGCCGGTTTTTTCGATGAACAGTGGAAATTTCCGGAGCGCTCCGGGGCCGCCAGTCAATAATTGAGCTTGGCGAACGAATCATTCAGACGGCACCGGTTCGGAGGATTGAAAATGGGAATAGGTTCATGGGTTCTGATGGGACTGATCGCGGGGCTGGTGGCCAAACGGCTGATGCCGACGCGCGAACCGCAGGGCTGCCTTCGAACCGTTCTGGTCGGGATTGCCGGGGGCATCGTGGGGGGCTTTCTTGGAACCTGGTTGGGCTGGGGAAAGGTCGATGAATTCGATCTGCGCAGTCTGTTGTTGGCCATCGGCGGAACACTGCTGTTGCTGTATGTTCACCGCGTGCTGACCGGTTCGGGTCGGCCGTAGTCAGTGATTCACCAAAGGCATTCTTCATGAATCAGTGTCCTGCCTGCAATCAGCCAGTCACCGCCGCCGAGACCGCCTGCCCGCATTGCGGCATCCCGCTGCATCACGATGTCGCCAGCGGAGGAGCCGCGGGGGGGAGGTCGCGTGGCGGGGGGAGCGCGTTGGTGGTCGTTATCGTGGCGGGCATTGGATTGCTGTTCGCGTTGATGGTTTGCGCCGGATTCCTTTGGTTTGGCGTTCGCTCCGTGAGCGTTTCCACCCCCGCCGCAGTGGCTCCGTTTCCCCCCAGCGTCCAGGCCACTCCGTCCGACATGATCGTCGAGACCGATCAGCCCGAAGAGGAAACCATCAACGCCGAGTCTGAAACCGAGGAGACGCCATGACGCATTGTCCCGCTTGCAATCAGCCCGTCGCCGCCACGGACGCCGCCTGCGCGGGTTGTGGCATTCCACTGCACCACGACGTCGCATCCGGCGCGCGAGGGGCTGGCCGGGGAGGGACGACCTGGGTGATTGTCGGGGGAGTCGTCATCGTCCTGCTGCTGCTCCTGTGCGGCGGAGGAGGAGTCTTGATGCTGGTTGGATATCAGCGAACCGCCGCCGTCCAGATGCAATACCAGGCCGTTGAGATGGAACGCCAGGCTGCCGTTCAAGCCACGCTCGAAGCGGCCCTCAAGGAAGCGACCGCAGCAAACGAAAGGGATGCACTACCGGAGAGTGAAGGAGGCCAGGAGAACGATGCCGCTCAAGACCCGGCTGCCACGCAAGCCGCAGAATCCACCAGCGACGATCGCCAGGACTCTTCTCCAACGAATGCCCCGGCGGATTCCGATCCCCGGCCCGTACCCCCGGCAGAACCTGGGGAGTAAACCGGCCGACCATTCCGTGAGTTCAGCGGTTGATGCGAGGTGGGTTCACAACCAAAAAAACAGGGGACTTACGTCCCCCGCTCGCCGACTCTCCACTCTCAATTCTCAACTCTCTCCTTTCTCCTTTCTCATTACGCCTCTCTCCTAACTCCTAACTCCACCGCCGTACCGAATCGACAACGGCACCTCCAGCCCATGTGCCTCCATCAGCGACGCATTGGCCAGCACCTCGCGGGTGGGACCGTCGGCTTGAATTCTCCCCTGGTCCAGAACCAGTACGCGGTGACACAGCTCCAGGATCATCTCCAGGTCGTGGCTGGCCACGACTTGTGCCGCCGGGAGCGGACGTAGAATCTCGATCAGCCGCCGTCGGGAGCGCGGATCGAGGTTGCTTGAGGGTTCATCGAGTGCCAATAGGTCCGGCTCGCACGCCAAGACCCCCGCCAGGCAGACGCGGCGACGCTCTCCAAAACTCAGATATTGCGGCGCCCGCTTTTCAAATCCGGCGAGTCCGACAGCCGCCAGAGATTCCTGCACTCGCCGCCGCGCTTCCTCTTGCGGAAACCCCAGATTGAGCGGCCCAAACGCGACATCTTCGCCGACCGTCGGGCAAAACAACTGGTCGTCCGGATCCTGAAACATGAAGCCCACGATGCGGCGAATCTCGGTCAGGTTCGCGGGGACGACCGGCATCCCCAGGACTTCGACGGCGGCGACATCCTTGTCGAGGGGATTGGCTTGCGGTGGACTGGGTCGGCTCCGCGTCCCCAGCAACAACCCGTTGAGGTGCAGGAGGAGCGTCGTCTTACCGGCCCCATTCGGGCCGACCAGCCCCACGATCTCTCCCATCCCGACCGAAAAACTGACATCTTGAAGCGCCGCTGGTCCCCCCGCATACCGATGCGACAGGTGCTTGACTTTCAGGATTGGGACAGGTGCGTGCGACATGGGTTAGAACATTGGCTGCCTGCGAACGTGGAACTGGCAATCGGCAGTGATGGGAGAAGCGATCGTTCACTTCAATCGAGTGGATGCACATCCCCCTGCCAGCCGCGCGCCAACATGGCGTCGTGAATCCGTTCGGCGCGCGTCATCGAGCGCACCAGGAGCATCGCCACCAGTTGCACGGCGCTCTTCCACGCCTGCCAGGGAGTTCGCCGACCAAATGTCCGGGCGCGCTGCGCGGTCCGCATCCGAGCCAGTTCATCGAACACGACAAACAAATACCGGTACGTAAACGCCAGGAGCGCCACGAACATCCGGGGGAGCCCCAATTTCCGCAGTCCCGCCAGCAACTGATCGAACGGAGTCGTGTTCACCAGCCAAAGCGCTGCCAGAACCGTCAACAAGGCGCGCACCAGCAGCGTGGCGGCCAATTCCCAACCGGCGGTGAAGCCCCGCGAGAGGGGAGCCGCCAGCGCGGTGAAGGCCACGATCGGCAACAGCAGCAGCACCCGCCGGAACAGATAGCCCAGGGGGATTTCCGCCAGGCTGTGTGCTCCCAAAATGACGCAACCCAGGCAGCCATGCAGCGGCCACAGACGGATCGGCAACAGCGCCGCCAGCACCATCGTCGCCAGCGTCAGCAGGATCTTCAGGCGCGCCGGCAAGCGGTGGCAGATCGTCGTCCCACGGCTATAGCGATCGAGAAATTCAACCGCCATGACCGGCCGCCTCGGACGCCTGTTCGTGGGGCCGAGACCAGCGGCCGAACATCCAGGCCAGACCCAATACGCATCCCGTGCCGAACACACCGGCCAGGGCGACCGAGACTCTCTGCCACACGCTGCGCGACAGGTCGACTCCGGGCAGTGGGAGGGCATACTCTTCCAGCAGCAACACCTTGGCGGGAGATTCCAACTGGTCGATGGCTGTCGCCTGCGCCACCGCCTCCAATCCGTCGGCTCCTTCACTGGCAAAGGGGGCCAGAAATGCCGCCACCAGGAGCGCCGCGACGGCGCCTCCCCACACCAGGCGCCCCACCCCGGCCCCCGCACCAGGACTTGGTTGCGGCTGCAACACCAGGTCCGGACGCTGCGCCACGACGTACAGGACGATCCCTCCGGTGATCAGCGCTTCCCCCACACCAATCAAACTGTGCAGCGATGTCATCAGCGCCACGATTTTGGGAAGGTCGAACTCGGACGCCGGATGCGACAGTGCGAATTCCAGGCAGAACAACGCCGACGCGGCCACCACGCTGATCCACGAAGCCACCACTGCTCCGATGATCACTCCTCGCTCTCCGCCGATGCGACGCCGCACCGCGGCGTAGACGGCGTACCCTCCCATCGAGCCCACGACTCCCATGTTGAGCACATTGGCGCCATACGCCATCCACCCTCCATCCGCAAACAGCGCCATCTGCAAAAACAAGACCAGCGCCAGCGCCACGCATCCGGCCCACGGACCGGCCACCACCGCCGCCAGAACTCCCCCCAGCAGGTGTCCATACGCCGGCGTCACCAGCAACGGAAATTTGACCATCTGCCCGGCAAAAATCAGCGCGGCGAGCATCCCGGTCAGGGGAATCGTGCGGACCGAAACCGACTGTTCCAGCCGGCGCAGCGACAGCCCCAGGGCGCCAGCCGCAATCACTCCGGTCCCGGCACAGACAGCGGGACTGAGGAACCCATCCGCGATATGCATGAAATAACCTGAGGCTTTGGACGTCGTTCAATCCGGACCCGCTCTCCGCGCGGGAGGATTCAATCTAGCCCGGCTGAGAGGGGATTGCAACGGGCACGAAATCCACCGAATTGATCCTCCCCGAAATCGACCGGGAGGTCGCGAATACGCGGAAGCTGTTCGAGCGTGTTCCGGGCGAGGGGCTGGATCGGCCATGATTCGGAGCTTCGTCCTCAATCACTTGATCCACCACCGTGCGATCCTGTCGGTCAATCTCCGCCTGAACAATATTCTGGTCTTCGGAATGTATGACCCGTAGAGGGACGGATCGAGCCAATCCATTGCACCCTCACTGTGGCACGATGTCGACGCGGGCCAGGCGAACCTCCGGCTCCTCGGACCTGTCATGTCCATTTGATAGACATGAGGATCATTGACTTCCAATCGACTCCCGTCCACGAATTCCGCTATCTCAATGCCGGTCGCTCGGCGGGGAGCTTCTTTGAATCGCGGATTCCCGTCCATTGCGCCCGCGTCGATCGCTTGCCGGAGGGTGTTGCCGCGCTGGTCGCTACCGCCGATTTGCAAGGGAGGGAGTTGTTTGAAGAATCGCTCAACGGCTCGATCCGACTGCTCGGCGAGGCGCTTCCGCGGCGACTGGTGAACGAAGTGTTTCCCATGCTTCGACTGCATCCCTTGCCGGATGTCCTTCTGGTGCACGACGGCCCGGACGGCCCGCTGACGGGACAGCGCGGACTTTCACGTGTCCGCGAACTGCTGGAGGCTTCCGGCATGGGACTGGTCATTCGCGGGCACGCGCATTGGGAGCAACCCCTGGCAGAGTTTCCCGGCGGACTGCAGGTGCTGAATGTTGACGAGCGTGTGGTCGTCTTGCGGTCGTAATCGAGGTCGCCGTTGTTCGTTTCAGCGCCGGGACGCTGGCCCTCCCGGATAACGCGGGCTCACCATTCTCGGCGATCCACTGACAGGCGACTCTTTGACCAGACAGGAGGGATCTTGCTACGCGATGCCGCTGGAATGCGTCATTCGTGGCTGCCTGCTCCTGCCGGTTTGGCCTTGAACGCTCAAACGAGCAAGGTTCGTGCGGAGGGGGTGGCTGCGCTGAAACTTGTCGAGGCCTGGGACGCGATGGCGGAATCGACAATCGCGGACTCGTGCTGGAAATTGCTCAGTTGCGCGCAGAGCGAGCCAAAGTCCTGGGTTACGAAAACCATGCGGCCTATAAGCTCCAGAATCAAATGGTGAAGACGCCCGCCGCCGCCCGCAAGTTGCTGACGGATCTCGTTCCCGGCGTTCTGGAACGGGTCCAACAGGAAGCCCGGGATCTCGAGGCCATGATCAAAGCGTGCGGCGAGAGCCATGCCCTGGCCCCGTGGGACTGGGAGTATTATGCCGAGAAGGTCCGCAAAGCACGGTTTGCCGTGGATGAAGCGGCCCTCCGGCCTTATTTCGAGCTGGATTCGGTCCTGAAGAACGGCGTCTTCTACACAATGAACAAGCTCTACGGTATCTCCTTTCGCGAACGAAACGACCTGCCGGTCTACCACTCGGACGTTCGCGTGTTTGACGTCTTGGATCGCGACGGATCGCAGGTGGGACTGTTCTACGCAGACTATTTCAAACGCGATACGAAGCGTGGCGGCGCCTGGATGAGCTCCTTCGTGGATCAGTCCCGGTTGCTTCATGAACAGCCGGTGATTGTGAACTGCCTCAACATCCCCCGTCCCGCCGATGGGGAACCGGCGCTCATCAGCTTTGACAATGTCACGACGCTGTTCCATGAAATGGGGCATGCGTTGCATGGCCTCTTTTCGGATGTGACCTATCCGACCGTCGCGGGAACCGCGACACCGCGTGATTTCGTGGAGTTTCCTTCTACTTTCGAGGAAGACTGGGCCATTCAACCGGAGATTCTCGCCAACTATGCCCGGCACTATCAGACGGGCGACCCGATCCCCAAAGACCTGCTCGACAAAGCCATCAGCGCCAAAAACTTCAACAAAGGGTTTGAGACCCTCGAGTATCTGGCGGCGGCGCTCTTGGATCTCGAATGGCATATGCTGACCAGCGACCGGATCCCCTCTGACGTGGAGCGGTTTGAAGCGGAATCACTCAAGAAAGTTGGCATCGATCATCCGGCCGTTCCGCCCCGCTATCGGACGGCTTACTTTGCCCACATCTGGTCGGGGGGATACTCGTCGAGCTACTACGCGTATCTCTGGAGCGAAGTCCTCGCCGCCGATGCTTTTGCCCATATGATGGCGTATGGCGGCTGCACTCCGGAAAACGGCAATGCGTTCCGCAAGAAAATCCTGAGGCGCGGTTCCAGCCGCGATCCGATGGTGTCTTATAAGGCGTTTCGGGGAACTGAGCCGACGGTCGAGGCGCTCCTGATGCGGCGCGGATTGAAGTAACACCGGTTTTTTTGTCATTGAAATTGAAAGAGAGCCATTCATCATGATCCGCAGATTTTCGTCCGTTGTCACTTGGCTGTGCCTCGTTATGCTGGAGCTCATTGCCGTGAATTCTTCCGTCGCCAATGACGACGCCACCAGCAAGGTTCGATTCTACATTGGGACGTACAACAGCCAGACGAGCGAAGGGATTTATCTCTCGGAGCTGAACCGTGCGACAGAAAAGATGTCTGAGCCGGTCTTGGCTGTACCGGCGGTGAATGCCTCGTTTCTGGCGATTCACCCGACGAAGCCCTTTCTGTATGCGGTCAGCGAGGAGGGAGCGGGGGGAGTTGCGGCGTACGCCGTCAATCAGGAGACCGGAAAGCTGACGTTGCTCCACCAGCAGTCGTCGGGCGGGGCTGGCCCCTGTCACCTGGTTGTCGACAAGCCAGGAACCCATGTGCTGGTCGCCAACTACAGCGGCGGAAATGCTTCCGTGCTTCCGATCTCCGCGAACGGCAAGCTGGAACCCCGGAGCGGGCATGTCCAGCACGAACCGGTCATCGGAAAGAACAACAAAAAGAAGGCGCCGCTCGCGCATTCGATCAATCTCGACGCCGCGGGCCGATTCGCGTTCGTCTGCGATGCGGGAGTCGAAAAGGTCTTCATCTACCGGTACGACGCCACGCAAGGGACGCTCACACCGAACGCTCCCCCGGCGGGAATCGTCGCGCCCGATGCGGCGCCTCGACACTTCGCCTGGCGCCCCGACGGCAAGCAGGCCTACGCCATCAATGAAGCTGAGCTCAGCGTGACCGTGTTCGACTACGGTGCGAACGCCGGCACGCTGACGGCCGTGCAGACGATCCCCACCGTTCCCGAGGGAGTCGATCGCAAGGGTTTGTCGACCGCGGAAGTTGTGGTCCACCCGTCGGGCAACTTCGTTTACGGCTCCAATCGTGGATTTGACACGATTGCCGGTTTCAAAGTGGATGCGGCGAAAGGGAGGCTGACTGCCATCGGCCAGTTCGCAAAGGGAACCATGAAAATCCCTCGCAACTTCAACATCGATCCCACGGGAACGTTTGCCCTCGTGGAAGGCCAGGATAGCGACAACATCGTCTCGTTCCGCATTGACCCGAAATCGGGGGAATCTGGGCCCACCGGCCATTCCATCAAAGTTGGCAAGCCGGTGTGCATCAAGTTTGTCCGCTAGCAGCGGCCCGAGTGGCACGGCCGGACTATGGTGACTTCGGGTGCGCCAGCATTGAGGCGGGTCACCGGGAGGCGCATTGGTTGACGCTCTGCCATTCGCTGGGTATATAGGCCGTTGCGCGAGTCGGAGTTCACTGGCTACTCGCAGATCAGTGCAGAAGCAACTTTGCCGGCCAGCAACTCTTCATTTGGGAGGATCGCATGAAGTTCGTTTCACTGCTAATCGGTCTCGCAGTCGTGTGGATGACGAGTCCCACGACATTTGCCGAGCCGCAACCACTCGACATGGACGCGGCAGCCGCCGAAGTATCCTCCAGCTATGGCAAGGCCCAGCCGGAAGTTCAAGAGTTCGTGCTGCATACGGCGCGCTCGTTCGGTCGCAGCGGCTTGTGGCTCAATGAGAAAGCCTATGCCGGGCTGAAACCCGAAGAACGGCAGGCAAGGGTTGACTATTTGGCAGATCTTTTCGAGGAAGCGGAGTACGGTCGGCATTTATGCTCGGCATTGGCTGAAGCCAGTGCTCTAATAGATCCCAAGCTTGTGCAGGGGCTCAGGAGAATTGCGGCCTACCACGTTGACGGCAAGGACTACGACTGCCGCCCGAAATGGATGGCGATCGCGGCATTGGCGCGGCATGAGTCGCCGGATGCGGTGCCTCTGCTGGTTAGCCTCGTAGACCACGGCAATCAGAACACACGGTTCTGGGCACGCGCCGCATTGGCGAGAATCGCGAAGGACGATTTCAAGGCAGATAAGCAGGCGTGGAACAAATGGTGGATTGACCAGGGTCACGACGCGATTGATCCTGCATTGCTCAAGCCTTACGTGCCGCCCACGGAAAAATGAAAGGAAACGCGTCGGGGGCCGGATCACCAAGTGCCGCGGACTGCACGAACGAAAAGAAAGATTATGGTGAGCGTTGAGTTCTGGGCCAAAATCTGGGCAATGCGGCTCGGTCGTGTCGCGGAAATTCCGGCGTGCCGCATCAGATTTCGCGGTTCGTATCTTGGGTACAGAGAAGTGTTACGTTCCGCGATGAGCACTGAACTCTTCGACTTATTCGAACGAACCGCTAAAGGCGATGAACCAGAGGAATATCGACAGCTTGTCCCGTTTCTGGAGGAATTAGTCGCTCACGAGCAATCGCTTGAAGCTCAATCCCCAACTCCACTCCCTCCCCCATTGCCGCCGAGGGTTCCTCCTCAATGGCCACGGAAAGATGGAGCCGGTGATTGATTCTGCCGTCTCGCAGCTGTCGAGCTTTCTTTAACGGCTCAACTTCGGGCCGAACGATTGGCCTCCAAATGCATTCTTCCTGCCGTCGAAATCCCCATCGGCACAAAGCAAGAGACCCGCGACGTCCGGACAAAGTTCGTCTGGGTCGACGCCCGGTGCCATTGCGGAGAGTTTTCGGTGTTGGGTTCGGCGTAGCGGATCCGCGGCGACACGGGTGTTGCTGATTCGCAGAACGCCTCGCGCGAGAATGGCCGCGACCTGGCGGACCCCGTCTTCGGGCGAGAGAGAAAGAAGAGGCGACTTCGGGTACGCCGGCATTGGAACGGGTCTCCGTGGGTGACGTCCTGCACTACCCGGCCATGTACGCCGTAGCGCGAGCTGGCGTCCGCTTACGCTGCCGAATCAGGTGTCGGCCTCGATCCGGTCGGACAGCGCGTGTTGAGTCACCCTGCCGGCGCGCCTGATGCGCATGCCGGCATCACCGCGCATGATTGGACGTGCGCGCGGTTGTCAGCCAGAATGTATGCGTCGGTCACAGCGACCGAGGTGTGTCGGACCGACGAGTAACAGGGATTGTTTTGACTGCCGAGCCCCGCCTGCATCACGAACTGCTATGATGCCCGGTCGCGGAATGGAACCTCATAGACAAATCGTGCGGCGCAGTACGTCTCACCATCAGGTGGAATTCGGCGACGACCGAAAGGGAGGGTAACCATGATGATCAAGCGATGGGGAATCCTGACGATCTTTCTGGCGGTTTCGGCGAGCGCCGACGCAGCCTCGATCGTGAAGGTGCAGGGACGGATCGTCGACGTCAAAGGAAATCCAGTTGTCGGAGCGCGAATCTCCGACTGGTGGTTCGCCGAGAGGAGCGGCGTGTTGGAGCCGCAGAAACCGTCAGTGTCCGGAAAGGATGGTCGCTTCACACTCGAACTCGAGGTGCACGATCGCGACGCCCCGCTGATGGTCGTCGACGCCACTGGAACACAGGGAGCCGTGGCGAGCGTGCTTGCCACCGCGCCCAGTGAACTGCTTGACATTCGTCTGACGCCGCTGGCCGAAACGCACGTCCGGTACGTTTCCGAAGGCGCAGATCAATTCGCTGGCGATGCGTATGTCACCTGGTCCGTCGGCGGCGAAAGGCTGGCTGTCGCCGGCGCTCGTTCGCGCGCCGGGGCGTTCGGGATCAAGCTGCCCCCCGGCCGCTACCATATGAGAGGGGAAGAGTCGCGGCACCTCGATGACGTGCGAGAAATCACGCTCGAAGCGGGAAAGCCTGCCGACCTTGGCGAGATCCAGCTACCGCTCTCGCAGCTTGCAAAGCTGTTCGGCAAGCCGGCCCCGGTGTGGCATATCACGGATGCCCGCGGTGTCTCGAAAGAGGTCCAGCCGCGGGATTTCCGAGGCAAGTGGGTGGTCCTCGAATTCTGGGGATATTGGTGTGGACCGTGTACCCAAAGGGGCTTGCCCGGCTGGATGGATTTCGTCGACGCTCATAGCGTGGACAGCGAAAAATTTGTCGTCCTGGCAGTTCATGACCCGAAGGCCACCGATTTTGAAATGCTCGATAAGAAGCTTGCGCCGATTATCCGGCGGACGTGGCGAGGACGGGCATTGCCCTTTCCGATCCTCTTGGATACTTCAGGCCGGTTCGTCGAAGACTACGGGATTCGGCACTGGCCGACGGCTGTCCTGCTCGATCCCGAAGGGCGGGTCGTCGACGTCCCGCCGAAAGCGCCGATGTTGGGGAGTTGGGCGTGTGAGGAGTTCCTGGCATCGAAGCTGACGCCCGTTTCGCCTGATAGGCGGATCGCCCGCGCACTCGAACGCGGACTTTCCCTGGGGGTCGATGATAGGCCACTCGCCGAGTTGCTGGATTTCTATGCCGATGTCTGCGGCACAGCGATACGTCTGGACGGCGGCGAACTGCGGACCGCGGGAATCGACCCGGACACCGAAGTCCCTCTGAAGGCAAGTGGTACGCTGACGCTTCGCGCCTGGCTCAACCTGACGCTCGACCCGTTCGGGTTGACCTATGTCGCCGACGGCGACGGCCTGTGCGTCGTGCGCCGCACGAGCGACAATGTTCAGTTGGCGCAACCTTCGGCCCGGCAGATCGCTGAAAACGTCCTTGTCGCCGAGGCACTTCAGAAGAAGGTGACGTTTGAGTTCCAGGGGGATTCGCTGAAACAGGCCATCGCGACGCTGGAGTCGAAGGTCGGCGAGACGATCCTGCTTGATCCCGGAAGTCGAAAAGCGGGAACGATCGATCCCAACAGTGTGCTCAGTGGATCGGCCGTTGACGAACCGCTCTCCTCGGCTCTGACGCGCCTGCTTACCCCGCTGGGCCTCAAGTTCGTCGTCCGCAACGAGGCGATCGTCTTCACGACCGTCGATTGAATCGATCGCCTCGACGAAATTGCGTCGGTCACATCGACCGGCGAGACACTTGATTGGCGGCTGCTCGCAATCGTTTCCTACCCGCGCCCCCCTATCATTCCAACCAGGCCCTCCCATCCGGCCTCCCCATCCCCAGGCTGACGATCATGGGAGCAGTTTCCAGGTGGGCTTGATTGACGTGCTGCCACTGCCCGGTTATGTATGCCGATGCGCGAGACGCCGTCCGCGTTGAACAGCGCCAATCCGAATTGAAAGGTTCCTGCTCAACCGTTGAATGGCGCGAGAGCTCGACCGCACCCTGACAGTCGATTACGTTTCCGGCGTCTTACCTTGGGAGTCAATATGAAGCGTTCTCGCATCGTAGCGGTGCTCGCGATTGCGGTCGTCATTACAGGGATCGGCAATCATCTCGGAGCCTGCACGGGTCTCACTCTCAAAGCGCGGGATGGGGCCATTGTGTTCGGTCGTACCCTGGAGTGGGGTTCGTTCGATCTCCACTCGCGCGTCGTCATTGTGCCGCGTGGGTACGAGTTCAAGTCGACCATGCCGGATGGCAAAGTTGGAATGACGTGGAAGGCCGTTTATGGCGCCGTGGGCGTCGATGCGGTCGAGAAAGACTTCATCGTTGATGGAATGAATGAAAAGGGGCTGTCGGTCAACGTCTTCTACCACCCGGGATATGCGGAGTATTCGAAGTACGACACCGCCAAAGCCGGCACGACGATCGAGTCGCTGGACTTTTGCCAGTATTTGTTGACGACCTGTGCGACGGTCGCGGAGGTACGGAAAGCGACCGCTGCCGTGAATTTGGTCGGTGTTCTCTTACCGGAGATCGGCATCCCCCCGCCAATCCATCTGATCGTGACAGAGCCGAGCGGCAAGGCGATTGTCATCGAGTTCACGAAAGGGGATACCAGGGTCCACGACGCGCCGCTGGGCGTTATCACGAATTCTCCGAATTACGACTGGCATGAAACCAACCTTCGCAATTATGTCAATCTTTCTGCGGTCGCCATCCCCGACAAGAAGATCGAGGAGCTGAATTTCAAGCCGCTCGGCGGCGGCAGCGGCATGATCGGCCTGTCAGGCGACTTTACCCCGCCGTCTCGGTTCGTCCGTGCGGTGGCCTTCTCCAAGTCGGCCCGTCCCACGGAAACTGGCGCGGAATCAATGTACGAACTGTTTCGCATCCTCGACAACTTCAACGTCCCCCTCGGGTCCGCGGAAGGCGAAGGCCAAGCCCGGACGAAAGGCATGCGCAGCTCAACGATTTGGACGACTGCCTACGACACGAAGAACCTCGTGATGCAGTACCACACGCAGCATAACCGCCGCGTTCGTCAGGTGGATCTGAAGAAGATCGACTTCGGAAAGTCCAAGGAGTTGGTCCGCCTGCCGCTCGACAAGGACAAGTCGCAGGACATCGAAGACGTGACGCCGGTGCGGAAGTAATCGAGACAAACCCGCCTTACCAAACGCTGCACCTGACCGAGCGAACGGGGCTTCGCGGCCAGACGGTGGTACTTCCTCCAGCAAACCACAACCGTCGAAATAAATGGACGCCCGAGAGACGGGGGAAACGCCGAATCATTGACATCAGCGGGAAACGGTCAATCAGCGGGCGTTTACGACGATCGCCACGATCAAGCCGATCACGGCGATCGCTCCGATGGCCCCGGCCATAATCATGAGCGCAAATTGCCCCTCTGAAGGCCCGATATAGGTGCGATAGGGATCGACTGTTCGCGAGTCATCCTCACTTCTGGCACTCGTCGGTCGTTTCAGCCGAATCCGGTTGTTGTCGAATTTTTCGACAAATTCCCAGCCAGCTTGCCGCTCCTGTTGCAGAATTTCCTTGAGCCGTTGCGGTTTCTTAAAGGCGCCGGTCATCGAGCGAAGGATCTTGAATTCCCACTCGCCTGACAGATCCTGTGGCGTGTAAGTCGTCATTTCTTCTTCCTCAATTCGCTTGTAACTGCTCAATAACCCCTCGGAAACTGGTATTTACACGAAAGTGGGTTTTCGGGAAAGGTATGGCGCATGAGCCAGCCAGTCCCTCAGTCCGACCAACCGATCATCATCGCGGGAATCGAAGTAC
>JBJXGA010000237.1:0-4908 GCA_046152955.1 Planctomycetales bacterium
CTGATCGTACTAACGATCAGAACGTGATGGGACGCTTCGTCCGGATCGATCCGGCGACCGGCGCTCAGACGATCATCAGTTTGGATGGCATCCCCGAATACAATCCGCAGACGGCCCCTCCCGATCCGAATCAACTCTCCGGGACGGAGGTCGATTCGTTTACCTGGATTCAGAACTCCACCAACAGCTATGAGTTGTATTACGCCGCTCAGGATCAAGGCTTCAGCAACCCAAATTACAACAGTAGATTCCCCGCGTCGCGCCTGTATCGCGTCAATCCGACCTCCGGCGTAACAGCGCTGGCCAATACCCCCTATCAAGTTGTTGGTGAAATCGCGACGTCGAATTCCGATTCGACGATTCAATACACCAAGGGGATGGCCTTCCTCAATGGGACGCTATACGGTGTCAGTTCGGGAGGCAAATTCTACACGATCAGCCTGGGAAACGGTCGGGCCTCAATCATCAGAGACTTTGCGGCCAATCCGGGATATCAGTTTACGGGATTGACCGTCGGCCCGCAGAATTTGGCAGGGGGACTTCCCGGGCAGCCGCCGGTGGCCGGGTTCTTTGCCGACAAATTGTTCGCGACCACGACGAGCGGACTTTTGGTCTGTCTCAGTACGAGTGGTGAATTGTTGCCGGTCTTCGCCGGAGGCTCTACCAGCGCCAACTTGGGGGTCGGGGGGATTCAGGGAATCACCTTTTCACCCCTCGACTTCAACCTCTGGCACCCGACGATGCAGCGGAGCGCCGATCCCGGGCATGGCATCAACCCGTCCTTTGATAACACGCGCAATCGGCCGCAAGATTACGACCTCACGATTGCCGGCCGCGATTCGACGCAGGCCTCGGGCGGCGCCAGCTTCTATTTCGGCATGGAGAACTGGGTCGCCGATCCCGCCGCCAACCACTATCTGACGTATGGGCCCAATGCGCAATATGGAATCCTCAATTCCAATTATCACGAGTACCTCACGAGCAATCCGGGACTCTCAGGAATCGGCAACAACTACAATCTGCCGGGTGGAGCGTATGGCAGCCTGATCACCAATTCGTTCTCGCTGGCCACATATGACTACGGCAACAAGCCGACCCTCTATTTCAACTACTTCCTCGACACCGAGGATGCCAACAGTCTGACTGTAATGCGCGACAGCGCGCGAGTTTTCGTCACGACCAATGACGGTACGACCTGGCAGGAACTGGCCACGAATAACTCGATCCGCTCCGTTCCCGGATCTCCCGCGGAACTACCCACCTATCCCACCGCTTCAGCGCTCGAGAACTCCAACGCTCCCAATCAGCAGGTCCAGGAACTGTTCGATACGAGCGTGACGGGGGCTACGCCTGGCTGGCGTCAAGCCCGCGTCGATTTGGGAAATTACGCGGGACTGCCCAATCTGAAATTGCGGTTCGACTTTAGCACCGCCGGAGCGGCACTCCGAGACAACGCGACGCAGGGGATCCCCGGCGACGTCACCGGCGTTGGCGCGACAGACGCCCGCCGCGCTCGAGACAACAGTCACGTCGGCTTCTACATTGATGACATCCTCATCGGCCTGGCGGGGCGAGGGGAAGTCTCCACCGCCTCAGTGGCCGGTCAAAACACCACCTACCAGCCCAATCCGGGGATCAACGCCGACCCCAACGTTCCCAAGCAGATTCTGACCGGACCGTACCAGTTGGAGGTTCGGCGGGGAGAAGAATTCGGCGCCAATGTCGTCCCGAGCGATTCTCCCGTGCTGATCTATCAGCAGTTTGACATTACCGAACGAATGGCGAACGGCTGGTCGATTTTGGCCGCCCCCGGCGCGTCCCTGTCGGATGGGGCCACGTTCACCATCACGGACGGCGTCGACACAGTGACGTTCGAATTCAGCACCGACAATACGGTCGCCCAGGGGAACGTTCGCGTGGGATTCGCGAACGGGGATTCGAGACTCATCGTCGCCCGCTCGATTCGCGACGCGATCAACGGCGCCGCGCAGAATGGAATGTTCAAAGTCACGGCAAAACTCGGTGATGACACCCCCTCAGGAAATGGTGGCACGAATTTTCGCGTTGATTTGTACAGCGCCACAGACGTAACGACCGCCGGGGGAGCGCTGACCCTGACCGCAGTCATGCAGTCCACGACGGTTTCTGAAAACGGTGGAACGACCAACGTTGTCGTCACGCGGCAGGGGGACACCAGCCTCCCCTTGCAGGTGACGCTGACAGCCATTGATCCCTCGAATGGCAGTCCGGCGACATTTGCCCGGTTTTCGAATGGCCAGTCAACGATTGTTGTCACCATTCCCGCCAATGCCTCTTCGGCATCCTTCCCGATTACTGGAGTTGATGATTCATTGGCTCAAGGGGCGCGCACGATCGTCGTCCGGCCCGCGGCGGTCGGATTCACCGGAATCGCCACGGTTCTGGATGTTCTTGATGACGACGTTCCGGCGCTGACGATTCAGTTCATTGGCGGCTCCACCGTCAATGAAGGCGGCACTCGATCGGCGACGGTCACTCGCAATACGCCCACTGGCCAGGCGCTGGTGGTCAACCTGGCGAGTTTGAACTCGGGAGAAATCTCGGTTCCCGCAACGGTCACGATCGCTGCCGGGCAGACCACCTCGCCACAATTCACGATCACCGGTCTTCAGGATGGAACTGCCGATGGAAATCAGGTGGCGACCGTTGCCGCCCACGCCACGGGACTCAATGCCGGTTTGGGGAACATCACCGTTGTCGACAACGGAATTCAATTCCCGGTGGCATCCCCAACGGCAAATGTCAACGTGACCGCGACGGGAGGGAACCAGTCGAACGGCACGATTGCCGCGGATCCGACCACGTCAGGAATCAATCAGCGGCTGTTCATGGCCTCGCACATCGACACGTTGACTCCCGGCGGAGTCCCCAATCGGTTTGTCGGGGGTTTGCAGGTCGGCTACAGCAACGACGCCGGCCAGACTTGGACCCTGCGCGTCATCGCGGATGGTACAGACGCAACGATCCCCACGGCCATCGGGTATCCCGCAGTTGCCTCAGACGGATTTGGCAACCTGTTCCTGGCCTACCTCAATCTGGTCCTGGATGCCAACAATGAACCAGTCGCGTCCAATCGAGTCGTCGTTCTCAAGAGCAGCGACTTCGGGCAGACATTCACGCTGATGCAGACCTTCACGGCGCAGAATTTGACGGCGGGGGTGGGAGCGCCGGCGATCGCCGCCGCGAAACTTAGCAACACGACTGGCTCGGTCTGGGTCAGTTACTACGACAACAACCTGGGCAAGCTGCTGGTGATCGGCGCGCCAGTCACCGGTTTGGGAGCGGCAGGAGCATTCGGCGGTCCGCAGACTGTCGGCGGTTCGGACAATGCGGGACTTCCCGCTCTGTTCCCGGCCGCGGGGACACAGGTTCCCAACATCGCCCCCGATCTGTCGATTGCTCCGGGGCCGACCGGGCAGGTGATGGTCGGATTCCAGACGCAGACCACCTTTTCGGGACAGGGGGCCAGCACAATCTTTGTCAGCGTTGATCCCGACGGTCTGGGGACGGGGGCCAGTTTCCCGCTCAACTCCACCTCGGTCACGACGACCAACGTCGGCGCTCGCGACTTGTTACCAGCTCAAAATGGGACGGGACATGGCATCAACGCGGCAGTCGGCTTGGCTTACGACCGCTCCGGAGGCCCTCGCAATGGTCGCGTCTATATGGTCTACACCTCGGAAGCGGTGCAGGAGCAGAACAACACCAATATTCTCCTGAGGTTCTCCGACAACAACGGTGCCACCGGGAGCTGGAGCGCCCCGATTCAGATCAACAGCGATACGACGCTCAATAGCCAGTTCCTGCCCCGAATCTCGGTCGACCAGACGACCGGGGACGTGGCCATCGTCTGGTACGATGCGCGAAACGACGTGGTGGGAGGCTCGGGGGACACCGACGGCACTGTCAATAACGAAGTGCAACTCTGGGGTGCCATCGCCAGCTATCCCGTCGGGATCGCAGGCAATGCGCCGACGATTGGACCCAACGTGAAGATCAGCGCGGGGACGTCCAAATCCAGCACGGCGAATAACACCTATCCCCCCGGCATTCCAACCCCACCAACAGGATTTGGCAATATCGACTTCGGCGACGACATCGGGGTCGCCTTCCATCAGGGAGTGTTCTACGCCATGTGGGCGGACAACAGCACCGCCCTGGGAAACAATCCCACGCTTCCCAAACTGGACATCGCCACCGCCGCCGTCATCCAGACTCCGACGCCTCCCGTCCCGCTTCCCGTGGCCGTGGTGGGAACCAATCAGAACATCAGCTTGCGCTCTGGAAGTCAGTCAACGGTCGACGTCGTCAGCAAAGTCGGTGACTCCAACATACTGTTCGCCGCGTCGAATAATCGCACCGGAGGAGTGGGCGATCCGCGGTCCGGACTGTTTGTCACGTATAGCACGAACGGCGGCCTGGCCTGGAATGGCCGCGTCATCGCCAATGGCAGCGACGGCCTTCCCGCCGTCGATCCGCTGACGGCCCCCAATCCGGTCGTCGCCACTGACAACCAGGGGAATCTGTTCCTGGCGTATCGCACCGCGACGAGCGTCGTTGTGCTGGTGAGCACCGATTTTGGCCAGACGTTTTCGGCCACTCCCATCGCCACATTTGGCGCTGGAACCAACTTCGACACGCGGTTCTCGCTGACTGCCGGAAGCGGCGGCGTGTGGATCGCCCTAGCCGATTTGACCAACAACCAGATTGTCACTTCCCAAGCCACGGTCACGGGGCTGGGGGCCGCCAACATCGGCGTCTTCAGCGCCGTCGCGGCGATAACTGGATCAGCCAACGGTCGAAACCCGGTCATCGCTCTGGGGCCGACCGGGCAAGCGTTCGTTTCGTTCCAGGTCAATGGGGCGACCA
>JBJXGA010000250.1:0-57347 GCA_046152955.1 Planctomycetales bacterium
TTTGTGTACATCTCCAGCACCAGCGTGTACGGCGAGGATGCGGGGGAATGGGTCGATGAAGAGACGCAATGTCGTCCCCGGTCTTCCAACGGTCAGGTCTGTCTCGACGCCGAATTGGAATTGCGCACGGCGATCCCCTCGGCGATCGTCCTGCGTCTGGCAGGAATTTATGGTCCGGGACGTCTGATCGCCCGGATCGACAGTTTGCGGTCCGGCGTTCCACTGGAGGGAAATCCCGACGCCTGGTTGAATCTGATCCACGTCGACGATGCCGTGGAAACGGTCCAGGCAGCTCATGATCGAGGCCCGGCCGGTGCGACCTACGTCGTGGCAGATGATCGACCGCACCGCCGAGGAGACTACTATTCGCTGCTGGCTCGACTGATTGGCGCTCCTCCTCCCGTTTTCGCCCAATTCGTAGCCGCGGGGGACGCCCCGGCCCCTCTCAACAAACGCTGTCGAAACCGGCGAATTCGAGAAGAACTTCAAGTCGCGCTCCGCTATCCGACCCTCGCGGAAGGGCTCCCCGCGGCGCTGGGGCCGGCCCACAGCGCGCCGCCCGCGTAGCGGTCGTGTGTAACCGCTTCGCGGTAGGTCTGAATATGCGAACTGCCACAATATCTCTGTGGACCTGGATTTCGTTTTCTTCAATTCGGCATAATTGAGGCCATCCTACAACGTGTTGCCTGGCGCGTTCCCGCCGGGTGGGTGCTGACGATCACGGACCTCTCGTTCCAGGAGCCAATCATGCCGCAGTCGTTGTCGAAGGTCTACCTGCATGTTGTCTATTCAACCAAGGATCGGCGGCCGTTCCTCCAGGACAAACAAATACGCCAGCGCGCTCACGCCTACCTTGCGGCGGCCTGCGACCGCCTCGAATGTCCAAAGATCAAGATCGGTGGGGTCGAAGATCATGTCCATATCCTATGTCACCTGTCGCGCAATATTTCGATTGCGGATCTGGTGCGCGAGATCAAGCGCGAGTCGTCGAAAGCGATCAAGGAGATGGGCGCCGGCCTGGATAAATTCCAGTGGCAGCGGGGCTACGGCGCGTTTTCGGCGAGCCCCTCGCACGTCGCTCCTCTAAAGACATACATTGCAAACCAGGCGTCGCATCATCAGCGTGAATCGTTTCAGGACGAGTTCCGACGCTTGTTGCGGAAGTACGACGTGGACTACGACGAGCGCTACGTTTGGGACCGATGGCGGGATTACGACCTGAGCCCGGCTCCGAATTTGTGGGGTGGACATCGCGGACGAGGGAATATTCCCTCACCGCGAAGCGGTCACACACGATAGCCCTGGGGTCGCGCAGCGCACCCCAGGTCACGGACGCGCTGTTGGCCCCTACCGCGAAGCGGTTGCACTCGGGGTGGAGATGGAACCTGCAACGCGTGTGTAACCGCTTCGCGGTATGACCTTCGAGCGGGCTTTTCCTGGGGTGCGCTGCGCGACCCCAGGCTATTGTCTGGAACCGCTTCGCGGTAGGTTGGCGCTTGGCTTTCTTCTGCCAATTCGGCGTGGAGATCGCACCAATTCTACTTGACTCTTCTGCGGGATTTCCGATGGCCGCCGTGGCATCCGTGGCGTTGCCACGAATCAAGCGACGACTCCTTCGGCTGACGCGGCACATGCAATTCCAAT
Organism: Planctomycetales bacterium; assembly: GCA_046152955.1. Classification (GTDB taxonomy): domain Bacteria; phylum Planctomycetota; class Planctomycetia; order Planctomycetales; family Planctomycetaceae; genus SIAF01. The sequence continues at coordinate 1,645 of JBJXGA010000250.1, forward strand.
CGAATGCTTTTCGCACGGCGCTGGACGCCCCTCATCGGTCCTGCGACACATCCCTGGGTGCCAGACAATAATTGAGCACTGTCTCCAGGTCGTCGGTCTGTGGAATCAGCTCTGGCTGCCGGGCTGTTTGACGAAGGTGCGTCGCGAGTTGCCTGGTGAAGAGTACAACCTGGTCGGCATGCGCCGGATCGTCGGCCAGGTTGTTCAATTCTCCCGGATCGACACTCAAGTCGTAGAGGCGAATCGTCCTTCCCGGCAATGGTCGGCCTGTGGTGTAGCCATCCTGGCGTTCGCGCTGGCCGGTCCCATAGATGAATTTCCAGCGTTCGGTCCGGATCGCGGCTTCTTCGTTTTCAGAGTATTCGACGAAAACCGCCCCGCGGTGACGGGCCGTCTGACCGGACAAGAGCGGAACGAGGGACTTCCCCTGCATCTTTGCGGGAGACTGGAGGCCGCAATATTCGAGCAGCGTCGGGGCCAGGTCGATGAACTCAACCAGGGCGGATGACTTACCCTTCGAGGCAATTCGGCCCGGCAGGCTGACCAGCAGCGGCGCGCGAATCGCCTCGTCGAAAGAGCAGTGTTTCTCAAAGCACCCGTGGTGCCCCAGCAGATAGCCGTGATCGCCGGTGAAAACGACCAGCGTGTTGTCGGCGACTCCGGAACGCTCCAGCCCCTCCAGAACCAAGCCCACATTGCGATCGAGGAATTCCACGGAGGTGTGATAGGCGGCGGCGATCCCCTGTTTTTCGAGTGGCGTCAGATCGCGAAAGATGGCTGGAATCTGCGAATCGTCGTCGGGGCCGACGGACGGGACGGCGAAATCCGCCGGTCGCATTCGATCGCGATACTCGATCGGAAAATGAAATGGAGAGTGCGGTTCATAGAAACTGACCATGAGCAAGAATGGGGCAGACGCGGCGGCGTTGTCGCGGCGCGACGTGAGATACTCCGCCGCCTGCTGCGCCAACCAGGTTCCGGGCATGTCGGCGTCGAAGGCGCCTGACGGGAGGCAGGCGCTGTTGAGCCAGATGCGCGCCGGGTCGCGAAACGGTTTCCACAAAGGTTGCACCGCAATCCCTGCGGGAACAGGGCGCGCTCCCCGGTCCTTCAACAGCCGCTGAAAATCGGGCAGGTCCAGCCGCAGCTCGAAGCCATGCCGCAGGTCGCTGTTGAAGTGCATCTTGCCGATGGCGGCGGTCTGGTATCCCGCGTCTCCGAGCAACTCCGCCAGCGTTTGCTCGCTGTCGGGAAGGGGGGTCGAGAGCTGCGTGACGCCGATGGTTCGCGGGTAGCGTCCGGTGAGAAACGATTGCCGCGAGGCGGTACAGACCGGCGAGTTGCAGAAAGCCCGGTCAAAGCGCATGCCGCGCGCCGCCAGACGATCGATGGAGGGAGTTCTGGCCCGTTGCCCGCCATAGGCGCCACAGGCGTACGCCGCCAGGTCGTCGGCACAAATCCAGAGGATATTGGGGCGCACCGACGGCGGCGCTGCGTCCAGATCGCCACGGGCCGACACGACGCACAGGAGGAATGCCAGTGCGCAGCGAACAAGGCGAATTCCCGAGCGACGGCACGCGATCGATGCCGGCGCCAGAATGGAACGGCTCCAGGAGGCGTGGCGGTCACTCATCAATGATCTTCAGCACGCGGTTGTTATAGGTGTCGGCGATGTACAGCGTCCCATCCCGATGGACAAACACGCCGTGCGGAAAATTGAGTTCGACCTGTTCGGGCGGTCCCCCCAGCCCGGAGTCACCTTTTTGGCCCGTTCCAGCCACGCGCGTGATCTTACCGGATTTGGGGCTGTACTTGCGGATCAGGTGATTGTCGGTATCCGCGATGATGGCCGCTCCCTGTTTGTCGAAACAGAGGTGCTTGGGGCCGCGGAGCGTCGCCGACAGCGCCTCCTGGCCGTCTCCCGTCCCCCCCGGTTCCCCGGTCCCGACGACCGTCCGGATCCGGCCGGAGCGGTCCACAACGCGAAGGGCGTGCCCGATCCGCTCCAGGACGTAGACATTCCCCTGATCGTCTGCCGCGACCGCCCGCGGGTCGACCAGCGGCGCCTCGCGGGCGATCGCTCCGGCATCGGGAATCCCTTTCTTCCCATTTCCCGCCACGGTCTCGACGACGCCAGACTGCATATCGATCGCCCGCACGCGGCGGTTCTCCAGATCCGCAATGACCATGCGCGAACAGTCGGGGTTGAAGGCGATGCAGTAGACCCCGTCAAACTCCGCGCTGGCCGCGGGGCCGCCATCCCCGCCATACCCCTTTTTGCCCGTTCCGGCAAATGTGGTGAGCACGCCGGTCTGGGCATCGATCCTCCGCACACGGTGGTTGAGCGTGTCGGCGATGTACACGTCGCCGTTGGGGGTGATCGCCAGATTGTGCATGGCATTGAACACCCCCTGCCGTGCTGGCTGCCCGTCGCCAGCCAAGCCCCGCTCTCCATTGCCGGAGATCGTCGTCAAGATTCCCTGCGGATCGACCCGATGGACATGCCCCCCCTCCAGTTCGACGATGAACAGATGGCCTCGCCGATCGAACTCGATCCCAAATGGAGAATTCAACCGGGCTTGGTGCGCCGGCGACCCGCTCCCGCCGTCGCCTCCGCCCGCAACCAGTTCGATGCGCGCCGCGGCATCGCAGCTTGTACCGAAGCCAGACGGCATGCCAACCAAAACGAGGCAAAGAAGGAATACGCCCCCCGATCGTTGGAAACGCCTGACAGTCATTCTGGATCTCTCGGTCAACGGAAACTGGATCCCTCGCTGGAGGAGGCACTGCCGACCAGTTCGGGCCGTTTGCGTTCTTTTCCCGCCAGCGCCTCAATAAACCACAGCGGCCGCAGTTCGGGAGCAAAGTGATTGGACATCATTGGGCGGAAGACCACCAGGATCAGGAGCGGCAAATACCACAGGACATACACGCCTCCCTCCTGCGGATACCAGAACTGTGTTCCGATGACGAGCGCCGCAGAGGAGGGAATGACATGCGCCAAACTCTTTCGGTGCGGCCAGATGGTGAGCGCCACCAGCATCACAAGATATGCCACAAAGACCGGGATGCGATACGCTTCGTGCCCCTCCCAGAAGCCACGCAGCGTGCTGCCCGTACGAAAGCCCAGATCGGGCCAGTCGACGTACACCAGCAACTCCGCGAGAAACGTGCGCGAATCGCCGGACATGACAACCAGACTGGAGATGATCGCCGCCGTCGTAAGGAGCACCGCCGCGCCGAACCGTACGCCGCCACGGCGACCATAAAACGCCAGCCATAGCGGGAGCAGAAAGATCGGAAAGAACATCATCGCGCAGGCCAGTCCCAGCAGTGTGCCGGACAGGAAGGGGCGCCGATACGCCCAGATGGCCCAGACGACAAACGCGGCCGGCAACACATGGTTGATCTTCCCCACGTCAAATGCGGTGCAGGGCAGGAGCATGTACAGCGCGGCCATCGCAAATCCCAGGTCGGAGTCCTGGAAGATGTGCCGACCGATCAGGACCAGGCCGAGAATCACGATGATATGTGCCACGATCGCAGTCAGCCGCGCCGTCACCAGGTCCAGGTCCATCCGCGACGGCTTTTCCCCCGGTTCATGCTGTGTGACCGCTTTGGAGAGTTGCGACACGGCGGCGGTCGCCAGCGACGTTCCCGGACCAGCCGGAACGGCGTCCCGGGCCGGCTTGTCGGTCGCGTCGGCTACCTCCTCCGGTGCGGTTACCTCTTCCAGTGGGCTCCCGTCCAAGAGCGCATTCGCTTTGCGGATCGACTCGACTGTGGACGGCGGCGGGTCTTCCGTGAGGAGCCGGGCTGTCAGCAACAGCAATGTTGCCGCGCACAGGAATGTCATTCCCGCCGCGTTCATGTTCTGTTCCAGGCGCGGGCGACGGGTCATGATGCCGTCGTACAGAACCCGGACCAGGAGCAGAGCGGTGGCGCCAAACAGCCAGACATATCCAAAGGCGGCCAAGTCGGGCTGGTCCCGGCCGACAAGGTACAGTCCGGGAGAGAGCGACAAGAGCAGCAGCAGGTCCAAGTTGCGAACGGACCAGAGGCGGCTGAACTTGAAGTAGACGGCCAGAATTAGTACGAACGAAAGGTACAGCCACGTCGGATCATTGAGGCTGTAACCTCGAAGTATAGAATCCATACGGTTTCGAAACGGGCATTCGACTTGTCAGCGCAGCCCCACGCATGGCGCCGACTCGCAAAAGCCCGCTCCTTTCCTGTCAGGAGTTGGCTGCGCGATCCGAGTTCAATTGATCAATGACGCTGATCCGCAGTCAGAAATGAAGACCCACACGCGATCCGGCGCCTTTGGTTCCAGCCTGTCGGCTCCGGATCAGTCCATAGGATACGCCGCGCAAGCCCGCAGGCCAAGCAAAACCCCCCTCGAACGCGGAGAATTTGCCTCGTCAGTCGTTGCGAACCGTGGCCACGGAAGAGTTTGCGCAAATTCTGCAGTTTCCAAAAACAGCTCGGTCCAAGCCCATTTTTGACCCCAATTCCCTCTCTGTGGTGATCCCGATGGCTCCGCGCATCGATTCCATTCTGGCAGCGTCTCTCCCATTGGAAATCCTTCCGCGGGCGATTGGGGAGTGGCTCGCACCATCGCTTCCACTGGATTTCGCGCTGCGTCCGCCAGATTCGACCGAGCATTCCAAGGACGACACGCTCCCCCGTCTGGCGCCGTCCCGTCCGACAGCAACGCAATTGGCCTCCATCGCCCTCCTGCGGTCCGCCCTGTCGGAGCAAGCGACAAATCGCGGGGTGTCGCCTGACGATTTGGTTCCACTGGAAGCCGGAATCCTGTGCCTTTTTGGCGATCTGGAGGGATGCCACACGCTGGCACAGAGCCGGGAGGGGGAAGGACCCTATGCTCTGGCGGACTACTGGCATGCCATCATGCATCGACGCGAACCGGATTTTGCCAACGCGCGGTACTGGTTTCGGAGAATCGGCAATCCGCCGATTTGGGAGGAGCTGCGCCGTGTGGGTGGGACTCTCAGGGGATCTCCCGATCCTGCGGCCCAACTCTGGGGCGACCGGTTGGGACGGGTCGCTGGGTGGGACGCGCTTGGATTTGTCGATTTGTGCGAAGCATGTCATCCGGATGAGAAATCTGAGTTGGCACGGTTGGCGCGACAGATTCAATTTCAGGAAATGACGCTCCTGCTGGAGTTCACGTTAAAACAGGCCGATCCACAGGCCGCCGGGTTCGGCCCCCTGGCCTGAGCCACAAATCTACGGCATCCCGCCATTTTTCAACCGAGAGGGTATTTCCTTTAGCTGAACTGCACGCTACACTTACGGTGGATTTCTGGTTGTCCACTGATCGTCCGAGCGAGGTGCAGATTCATGAGCGCCACCCATCCCGCAGCCACGTTGGCTCCCCGCCGGCAGCGTGCCGGCAGTTCCTCTCCGGAGGAGAGCGGCGGCGAGTCGTCGCGCTGGGCGAAACTGAGTTTGCGCGCGGCCCCCGGTTGGATGGTGAGTTTGGGGATCCATGTGTTGGCCCTGATGGCGATGCTGGCCATCAAGATTCATACTGAATCGGCGCAGGACAATTCGATCCTCAGTTCGCTGGAGGATCTGGAAAGCGATCAATTTGTTGAGTCGGCAGCCGCCGACCAGGTGGGAACCAGCGCCGATGTCACGTCGTTGACCGCCCCGTCCGCCGTGGCGCTCACCTCCTCCGACGCCGTCCAGCAGGAAGTGCAGCGGAAGGTCGAACAGGAATTCAAAGCTCCTGATGTCCAATTGTCAGAAGATCGCGAGATGATCTCTGAAGCCGAACTTACCGGAACAGTGGAGTTGCCCGGCGGCAGCACAGAGAACATGGCTCAGGGGCAGGGGGGCGCCGAAGGAGCCATCGACCGATTGGCCTGGGAAATCACGCAGTCGTTGCGGCAGGGGAAGACCACAGTGATTTGGCTCTTCGATCAGTCCCTCTCTCTCAAGGAGCGCCGCGACGCGATCGCCGACCGCTTTGAAATCGTCTATCGGCAGCTTGAGTCACTGGACGAAGGGAGCAAGGGGGCGCTGCAAACGGTGGCCGCGACGTACGGTGAGAAATTCTCGCTGCTCACCGATAAGCCGGTGGAAGACGTGCATAGCCTGATTCCCAAAGTCCGTGAGATTCCCGATGACCCCTCCGGGAAAGAAAACGTGTTTGACGCGGTCCATAAACTGGCGGTCCGTTTCAAGGGCGAGCGCGCCAAGAAGCGGCAGGTGCTGATCTTCATCATCACCGACGAAAAAGGGGACGATGCCGAGAAAAACCTCGAAGAGACGCTGCTGTTGTGTCGCCGGACGGGGATCAAAGTTTATTGCGTGGGCAATGCCGCGCTGTTTGGCCGTGAAAAGGGGTACGTCAAATGGCGCTATCCCGACGGCTACGTCGATGACGAGCCGGTCGACTCCGGGCCGGAGACGGTGGAGCCGGAAGCGATCGCCATGGGCTTTTGGGGAGGGCGCGGTCCTGACTTGAGCCGGATGTCGTCGGGATACGGTCCCTACGCGCTGACGCGGCTGTGCAAGGAGACGGGGGGGTTGTTTTTCATCGCCCACGAAGACCAGCGGGGCCCAACGTTCCCCCCGGCCGTGATGCGGAACTACCAGCCCGACTACCGTCCTATCAAGGACTACCAGGCCAGTCTCAACAAGAACAAGGCGAAAATGGCGCTGGTGACAATGGCCAAGCAATCCAAGCTGGCCAAGCTCGATACGATTCCGCTGCCGCGGCTGAATTTTCCCGCTTACAACGACAACGTGCTCCGCGAGGAAATCACCGAGGCGCAAAAGCCGGCGGCAACCATCAGCGACCCGATCAATCGGCTTGCAGAGGTGCTCACGCAGGCCGAAAAAGACCGCGAGAAGATCGCCGAACCACGGTGGCGGGCGGCGTTTGATCTGGCGATCGGCCGCGTGCTGGCGATGAAAGTGCGCCTGTATGGGTACAACCAGATGCTGGCCGAGATGAAGGGGACGCCCAAGACATTTCAAAAGAAAGAGAGCAACGAGTGGCGGATCGTTCCCTCCAAAACGATCAATGCCGGACAAGCGGTGAAAAAGATGGAGCGTCAGGCGTCGATGTACCTGAAGCGCGTGGTGGACGATCATCCGGAGACTCCCTGGGCCTCTCTGGCGGCGCGCGAACTCTCGACCCCCATGGGCTGGGAGTGGCAGGAAGGGCACAATCCCTCGAGTTTTCCTCCCAACACCAGCAATGAAGAAGCGCGTCGCCAAATCCGATTGGCGGAAGAGCAGGCCAAAGCGATGCCCAAGAAGATGGCGCCGGCGGCGCCTCCGCGGGAAAGGCCCAAACTGTGAAACGGGCCGAACTGCCAGGGTTGAGCGTCTCGCTTGCGTTGCACTTGGTGGTCTGCATCGCTCTGGCCTTCATGCATTTTCAGCATCAGGCCGAGGATTTGGCTCTGGCGGTGGAGTCTCTGTTTGAAACAGAGCGGACTCCCGACGAATTCACCCGCGAACTCGCCGCCGACACCCAGGTTTCTGAATCGCTCAATGTGATTTCCGGCGGCGGGGCGATAGGGATCGCCTCCGGAAGTACCGGCTCGGTGGGGGCGGCTGCCGTCGCCAAGATTGAGGCCTCAGAAACGATGCAGGATCCGGTGGTGGCGCTCAACACGGGGGACGTCTCGTTTCCCGGCCTGGATCAGCTTGGCCGCGACCTGGGAGAATCGCAAATCTCCGGAGAGCCAACCGCGATCGCCGAAGGATACGGCGCCGCCCTCAGCCGCATCACGCAGGAGATTCTGCGGATGATGCGCGAAGAGAAGGTGCTGGTGGTCTGGTTGTTCGACGAGTCGGAGTCGATGAAGGACGATCAGCGGGAAATCCGCGAACAGTTCCACAAGGTGTACGAAGAACTCGGGATTGCGATGGAAAAAGATCCCAAGGCCAAACGAGACGCCGATGTGCTGCTGTCTGCCATTCACAGTTATGGCCTGTCCAATCGCCAGATCACTCCCAAGCCGACGGCTGATATTTCCGAAATCCGTTCCGCGATCGACAAGATCGACAACGACCCCTCGGGTAAAGAGAACATGCTGACGGCAGTTTCCAAAGTGCTCGACCAGTACAAATCGTTCGTCACTCGCGGCCGCCGCAAGCTGGTGCTGGTGATTGTCACCGACGAATCCGGTGATGATGGCCAGGGCCCTCTGCTGGATGAGGCGGTCTTCAAAGCGCAACGCAGCCGCGCTCCGGTGTACATTCTGGGTCGTGAGGCGGTCTTTGGATATCCCTTCGCCCGGATGCGCTGGAAGGATCCCAAGTATGGACTCGATCACTGGCTGACGATCAATCGCGGTCCGGAAACCCCCTGGCCCGAAGCGCTGCAATACGACGGAATGCATGATCGCTGGGACGCCTTCCCCAGCGGATTTGCGCCCTACGAACAGGCGCGGCTCGCCAAGGAATCAGGGGGGATCTTTTTCGTGCTACCGCACGAAGAAGAAAACCTGGTCGGCCAGGCGGCGATCGACCGTCGCAAATTCGCCTTCCTCGACCTTAAAGAGTACATTCCCGAACTCGACAAGCGCAAGGAATACGAAGAGCACCGGAACAAGAGCAAATTCCGCTCGGCGGTCTGGGAGGTGATCAAGCTGCTCAATCCGCACCTGGATCCGGAACTCAACATTCAGGAGGGGTGGTACTCCACCGACCCGGCCGGCTTCAAACAGGCCGGTCAAGTCGCTTTTCGGCGCGGGTTACGGGCGATGGGACTGCTCAATCAGGCCGCCGCGGTTTTGGAAAAGATCCAGCCCCTTCGCGAAAAGGAAGAATCGCAGCGCTGGCGGGCCAACTACGATCTGGCCTATGCGCAGGTGCTCGCGTTTCGGGTTCGTATGTTTGAGTTCCTGTTGATTATGGATAACTACCTGAACGACCTTCCCAAACCTTCCGACCCGCAACACAATGTCTGGGGAGTTGCCAGGGTCCATGAAATGCAGAACCCCACCGAACGGCAGATCAAACTCACCAAGGTGAATACCGACGAGTTGAAACGGCAACTGGAAAAATCCAAGGCGCTGTTTGAATTCGTCCGCAAGACGCACCCGGGAACCCCCTGGTCCAATCGGGCCGAATTCGAACTCAACCAGGGATTCGGCATGCGCTGGTCCTCAGGCTTCCGCGACCCGCGCTACGATCAGATGGGTGTCGACATCAAACTCCCGTCGCTGTAGCCAGACGGGCCACGCATCGCGGATTCCACCTGTCGGGCCAGACCAGACGGGCCACGCAAGTCAGGCCCGCCGTCAACAGATTTCGCCCTCCCCCCCAAGCGGTGGGAGGGCGAACGTCTCGGGACACGACGCCAAAATCTCTTTCACGGCCGGGTGGCGGGGCCAGAGCGACGCCCGAAGAAACGCTGATTGGCACGTTGGACTCGGCATGGTTGAGACTCGATCGGAGCAGCGGAGGAGCGATGGCCCCGTCGAGCGTCAAGGGGGCCATCGCTGGCAGGTCTGTCGACGGACCGGCGGTGACGTGCCACCGTCGCCGCGCAAAAAAACGTCCTGTCTTTGGCGACTCGCTCTGACCCCGGCACCCGGCGTCTCATGACATCACGCCAAAATCTCTTTCACCACGTTCCCTTCCACATCCGTCAGGCGAAAGTCGCGACCGGCGTACCGGTAGGTGAGCCGCGTATGGTCGAATCCCAATAGGTGCAGCAGCGTCGCGTGCAGATCGTGGACGTGGACCTTGTTCTCAACCGCGGCAAACCCGAATTCATCCGTGGCGCCGTACACGGTTCCTCCCTTCACTCCGCCTCCCGCCAGCCACATCGTGAATCCGTAGTGGTTGTGGTCGCGGCCGTTGATTTTCCCGGCGTTGGCCCCCGCCTGCGGCAGTTCGACCGTGGGGGTCCGTCCGAACTCTCCCCCCCACAGGATCAGCGTTTCGTCCAGCAGGCCGCGCTGCTTGAGGTCGGTGATCAGCGCGGCGATCGGCTGGTCGCACTCTTTCGCCAGTCGGCGGTGATTGACTTCGATGTCGTCATGGCTGTCCCAGGGCTGCCCCTGGCCGTGCCAGAGTTGGACGTACCGCACGCCGCGCTCGATGAGACGGCGGGCGATCAGCGTTTGCCGAGCATGCGTCCCCTCGCCATACAGCTCATGGATGTGCCGAGGCTCCTGCTGGATGTCGAAGGCGTCGGTGGCTTCGATCTGCATCCGGTAGGCCAGTTCCAGGGAATGGATGCGAGCCTCCAGGGCTGCGTCGTTCTGTCGTTTTTCCGCGTGGACGCGGTTGAGCCGCTGGACAAGGTCGATCTGCCGGCGCTGCTGTTCCGGCGGCAGGCGTGTATTGCGAATATTCGCGATCAGTTTGTCGATCCCAGTGTGTTGCGAGTCGATGTAGGTTCCCTGGTAGGCCCCCGGCAGAAACGCCGATTGCCAATTCTCGGCGTCCTTGATGGGATAGCCCCCAGGGCACATGGCGATGAACCCCGGCAGGTTCTGGTTGTCGGTCCCCAGGCCATAGGTAATCCACGAACCGACGCTGGGGCGGACCTGTGTCTGGTCGCCGCAGTTCATGAGCATCAGCGACGGTTCATGATTGGGAACGTTGGCATGCATCGACCGGATGACGCAAATGTCGTCGATGCAACCGCCGACGCGCGCGAAGATCTCGCTCACCTCGATTCCACTTTGACCATACTTCTGAAAAGTGTAGGGAGAGGGATACGCCGCTCCGGTCTTCCGCTCGGTCCGGAGATTCTCGATGGGGAGGTTCTGCCCGGCATATTTGGCCAGGGAGGGCTTGGGGTCGAACGTATCGACCTGCGACGGCCCGCCGTTTAAGAAGAAGTGGATGACGTGCTTCGCCCTGCCCGAAAAATGCGGCGACCTGGGGAGCATCGGGTTGGTGTACCCCTCGGCTGCGTTGGCCTGGGGAAGCCAGGCTCCGCCGTCAGCCAGCACCCCCGCCAAACCGAGCGCGGCCATCCCCATCCCCGACCGGGTCAGCAGGTCACGGCGGGTGAGGGTGAGTGGCGGCAACTGCGATCCACACAATTCAGGAGAGGAAGCAGGCATGGAGTGGTTAATTAGTACGACCGCAGATTATGGGAAAAAGCGTCAGCGATGAAGCAATTCTGTAACCGGAAATCGATTGGATGAGCCTCATTTGGAGGACGAGGTCCCGAAATTCTCTGCACAGCAATCCCACTGAGTCTTGTGACGGCGACAAGATTTTCGCAATGTGAGAACGCCTTCCAAGACCAAAGAAAAATGAACAGGAGCACGCAGAGATCGCGGAGATGGCCGCGGCCTTTGGCCGCGTGGAAATGGCTTCTTTCATTTGCGATTGAGAATGGATTGCTGTGCCGACCACCACCGCAACTCCTCTGCGCCCTCAGCGCCCTCCTGTTCAATTCCGCCTGACGCTCGCTATTCTCCGCGGTTTCCCTCCCAGACGCAATCGCACACAGGGGTTTGCCAGCTCAATCTACAAACACGAATTCGTTGGCCAGGAGCAGCGCCTGGGCATATTGCGCCAGCAGCGAGAGTCCCGGTGTGGTCCGATCACCGGAGTCACCGGGAACTTCCGCCAGAAATGCGACTCCCACAGCCAACTCCGCCGGTTCCGGGCGTCTGGCAAAAACCAGCCGATACAGGGCATGCACCTTGTCCGCGGCATCCCGGCGGGAGGCAACGTCATGATGCGCTGCCAGGCGTTCCGCCTGCTCAATGACAAAGGGGGAGTTCATCCCGAACAGCGCCTGCTGCGGCACCGTTGTCTGCGGTCGCTGGGCCGTGCTCACGTCGGGACTGGCGAAGTCGAACACCCGCAGCGTGCCGGGGAGATCCTGCCGATCGATGAAGCCATACACGGCCCGGCGTGGAGTGAAGGGGGCGGCGAACAGATCGACCGGGTGTCCCCCGCCACTCGTGTCCAGTCGACCACCGACCGCCAGCAGTGCATCGCGCTGCGGCTCGAATTCCAGCCGCTTGCGAGGCATCTTCCAATACAGCCGGTTGTCCGGATCGGCCCCAAATGCCTCCGACCGATCGTCGCTGGCCTGTTGATAAACCGCCGACAGGACAATCCGCCGATGCAGCGACTTCAGAGACCATCCCTCCTGGATCAACGCCGCGGCGAGGTGATCGAGCAACTCCGGGTGCGATGGAGGAGTCCCCCGCGTGCCAAAATCGCTCGGTGTGGAGACCAGCCCTCGTCCCATGTGGTGCATCCAGACGCGATTCGCCAGAACGCGCGCCGTCAAGGGGTTGTGCGGACTGGTGATCGCCCGCGCCAGTTCAAGACGACCACTCCCTTGTTGAAAGGGAACGCCCTCTTTCGGAGATAGCACCTGCAGAAACTGTCGGGGAACGCTGTTTCCCGGACGCCCTGGATTGCCGCGGATTAGAATCTGCGGATTTACCGGCTGCGGCGCGTCGTGGAGCACCATGGCCCGCGGCGGCGCGGCGGGTGAATTGGCCTTCAGGCTGTCGACCGCTTTTTTCAACTCCGATATCTTATTGTTCGTCGCCCGATCAAACAGACGGCGGGTTCCGTCGCGGGGAACCTGCGTGGGGTTGTTCTCGGCGTAGAGCACCTGCCGCAATTCTTCGGCTGCCGGATCGGGGAGCGAAGTCGGCGCGACGCCAGTCGCGGGTTTGGCCGGCTGGTTGGGAGTTGCCTCTCCCTGGGATGCGGCCGCTGCCTCTTCTCCGCTGGCGGGAGTTCGGCTGAGTTTCACCCAGTCCTCGTGTACTCCCACCAGCAATTTGCCGTAGATCGCCGCCACATCGGCCATCGACTGGGGCGCCGCGGCGCTCAACGCCTGCTTGACCAGCCGATTGGTGCGCGGCTGAGCATCCGCCGCATCGTTGAGACTGGCGATGAGCGCCGTCGCAGCCGCGGGAAAGCCCTCAGACGGCAACGCCGCCAGGGCGTGCCAGGGACCGAACACCGGATGCGGAGACTTGGCGGTCGCTTCCAGGAATTCGCGCCAGCGGCGGACGATGGGTATCCGCACCTCGCCGCGCCCCAGCGATCGGCCGCGCTCGTCTGGAAGTTCCTGCCCCTGGTACTTGACGACCGCTGCCAGATAGTCGCCGGTGTGCCCCCGCAGGTCATCGGCCAATTCCCGCAGCTTCTCGGTCACGAATTGCTCCACAGCCGCTTCGCGCGTCTGCAACTCTTGCAGATAGGTCTGGTACGCCTCCCCATCGGCGGCCGGTCCGATCTGCGGCAAGTCAGCCGGTTCGATCGAACTGGCGAAAACTCCATACAGCGAATAGTAGTCGCTCGTCGGAATCGGATCGTATTTGTGATCGTGACAGCGGGCGCAGGACACCGTCAATCCCAGCAGTCCGCGGGTCACCACGTCGATCCGGTCGTCAATGATGTCGTGTTGATTGTTGCCGAACCGGCGCCCCAGCGTGAGAAAGCCCATCGCCGCCAGCGGGGTCTTGTCCTCACCCAGCGGCAACTGATCGGCGGCGAGCTGTTCGAGGATGAACCGATCAAACGGCAGATCATCGTTGAACGCGCGGATCACGTAGTCACGATATGTGTAGGAAAACGGGTACTTGCGCTCTTCGGTGAAGACGTAGCCTTTCGTATCGGCATACCGCGCCAGATCGAGCCAGTGCCGCCCCCACCGCTCTCCATACTGCGGCGATGCCAGCAGCCGATCGACCACCGCCGCATACGCGTCTGGAGAAGGATCGGTCTCGAACGCCACAACCTCCGCGGCAGTCGGCGGCAGTCCAATCAAATCGAACGTGACCCGTCGCAGCAGCGTGTACCGGTCCGCCGGGGGACTGGGGGACACGCCGGTCGCTTCAAGTTTTTCCAGAATGAAGCGATCGACTGTGGACCGGATCCAGTCGGCCTGAACCACAGGTGGCGGTTCCGGCCGCCCGATCGGTTGCAGCGCCCAGTGAGTGCTCCGCGCCAGGTCGATTCCTTCCGGAGTCGCCAGATGTCCCAGCGCCGGGGCCGTTGCCGCGGGACTGGCCGGAAACGGAACGCCCTGCCTGATCCATTCGGTGAGCAGGTCAATTTCGGCATCGGGCAGCTTCCCTTTGGGAGGCATTTTGACCGATTCCGAGTAGCGGATCACCTCGACGAGCCGGCTTTCCTCCGGTTTCCCAGCCACGACCGCGACCCCTCCGTCGCCCCCCTTGAGCGCCCCCTCGCGCGAGTCGAGCCGCAGACCTCCGGCCTGCTTCTTCTCGCCGTGACATTCGAAACAGCGAGCGACCAGGATCGGACGCACGGATTTTTCGAAGAACGCTTCCTGCTCCGGCGTGGAGGTCGGAGTGTCAGCCGTTGGCTGTGGATTCGCCGCGAACGCGCCGGGGGTCATTCGACCGCCAGCCAACAGTCCGAACAAGACCACGGACAGGATCCACTTCGAGGAGAGCCGAAGAACGAATTGCGGCATGCGGCACATAGAACGGCCAATCCGGAGCCGGCGCGCCCGGCGGGAGGGAATCAACTCAATTGACTTTGACGGCAATGGCTTAACGCGTCAAGCGCAATGGTCCACCGGCCGTAGGGCAGATTTTCCAATCTGGCACGATCCTTGGCCATACCTCCAGCCTGACACCTCCGCCAGCACGGCGACTCGTCTGATCTCATGGCGCCGGTTGCATTGACGCACGGGCAGATTAGAAAATCTGCCCCACTGGCCGTGGCCCCAGCAATGGGCCACTCACTGAACTACCCCGAAGCATCCGGTCGTGTGCCGACGAAAACTCCCATTCCTCTCGCGACTTCGCCAGTCCCGCTTTGACGGGGTTCAGCTCCACGTAATCGACGATCCGTTGCAATTCCGCCTCTTCGACAATGCAATGATCATAGGACTCGCTTTGCCAGAATGATCCAGTCCGATGCAGGTGCTTGTTGCATTGGTAGGCGCTGTAGCGCTTGATGCTCTGCATGATCATTTCCCGTGCCGACTTGTCCACTGGCAGAGACGACTCATACTGGCGGAGTGGTGCAAATACCCAATGAAAATGGCTGGGCATGACGACGTACGCGATCAGGTCATATCGGGTTTCAGCGAAATGATTCAACGCGTCGGTGACGATGGCTGCCAGCGATCGGTCCGCCAGATGACGGGCCGCTGGTTCGGAATCGAGCCATTTTTCGGACTCGGCAAATGCCAGCTTCCAGCAATGCCGCTTCCAGTCGGCGTCCGACAGGTTGTCCGGTTTGCATCGACGGGAGAGTTCTTCGCGGTGCCGTGCCAATTCCAGCAACCCCTGCGCTGGAATGCTCCCTTCCAGACAGGCTGTGACGAAATAGGTCGCCCCAGGGACATCCCAGTGCGGCAATCGCCGCCGACGGAATTGTTCTTTCACGGTGTCGTTCTCGCAGTATTGACGCACGGGCAGATTAAGAAATCTGCCCCACCTGCCGTGGGGCAGATTTTCCAATCTGCCAGGGATCTTGACCATACCTCCAGCCTGACACCTCCGCCAGCGCGGCGACACGTCTGATCTCATGGCACCGGTTGCATTGACGCACGGGCAGATTGGAAAATCTGCCCCACGGCCAGGATGAATTCCCCCTTTTGGCTTGTTAAACTGATATCCTGGTGAATCTCCATCTTGGTCCTGACAGAGGAAAATCGATGCGGCTGGTGTTGTTGCTGCTGGGTGGACTGTCCGCGGCTTGGCTGGCGATCGGCCCTTCACTGGCTGCCGCGGCGGAGGGGGGGGCCATTGACTTCAACCGTGACATTCGGCCCATCCTCTCCGAAAATTGCTTCTATTGTCACGGGCAGGATCCGAACAAGCGCCAGGCCGACCTGCGGCTTGATGCGCGCGACGAGGCGCTGCGGAGTGCGGCGATCGTCCCGCGCGACGTGGCGGCCAGTCTGCTGGTCGAGCGGATTCGATCGACCGATCCGGCACAGCAGATGCCCCCTGCCAAGTCGAATCGCCGCCTCTCTGAGGGGCAGAAACAGTTGCTGGAACGCTGGATCGCCGAGGGGGCGGAGTATTCCGCGCACTGGGCCTTCGTGCGCCCGCAGCGCCCCACGCCCCCCGCTGTGCGAAACTCGAATTGGGTGCGGAACCCCATCGACCAGTTCATTCTGTCCGTTCTGGAGAAAGAACAACTCGCGCCGGCCCCGGAGGCAGACCGCGCCACACTGATCAAGCGGCTGTACGTCGATCTGGCAGGGCTCCCTCCCACCCCCGATGAAGTGGAGGCGTTTGTCGCCGACTCCCAGGAGGGGGCCTACGAACGGCTGGTCGATCGGCTCCTGTCCAGTCCGCGGTATGGCGAACGCCTCTCTCTTCCGTGGCTCGACACGGCGCGGTACGCCGACAGCAACGGATTTCAGCAGGATGGTGACACTTGGCAATGGATGTGGCGTGACTGGGTGGTGCGGGCCCTCAATGCCAACCTGCCGTTTGATCAATTCACAACCCAGCAGCTTGCTGGCGATCTGCTCCCCAACGCCACTGACGATCAAAAGGTGGCCAGCGGATTCAATCGCAACCATCTGTTGAATGGGGAAGGGGGGGCCATTCCGGAAGAGCAGCGGTTCGTCAATCTGTTCGACCGGATGGACACCACCTCCACCACCTGGCTGGGGCTGACGATGGCCTGCGCGCAGTGCCACGATCACAAGTACGATCCGCTGACGATGCGCGATTACTATGGAATGCTGGACGGTTTCAATCGCGTTCCGGAAACCGGCACGCCGCAGTTCTTTTCGTCGCGGATTCGGGTCGGTGCGCCGTTCCTGGAACTCCCGACCGCCGAGAATCTGGCGCGGATCGCCGATTTTGACCGGCAGATTGCCGCCGCCGATGCGGCTGCCAGGCCGCTGGCCGACGCAGCGTTTGTCGGCTGGCGCACCGGCCTGTTCGCAGACGGCAAGCCGACGGAAGGAAAGGGCCTTCCCGAACCGATCGTCACGCTGCTCCAAAAGCCCGAAGGGGAGCGGATCCCCGAGGAGAAGGAGACGCTGGATAAGGGGCTGCGCGCACATTTCGACACGAAAGTGCGCGGCACGCTGAGCGGCCAACTTCCGGAGTTGGGGCGTCCCGATGAACTCCGGAAACAACTGGCCGCGTACCGGGCTGACCAGCTTCCGCGCCCCATGATCATGAGTGACGCGCAACCCCGCGAGATGCACCTGCTGGAGCGCGGGGACTATTTGTCGCCGGGTGAGAAGATCACGTTCGCGACCCCCGCCTTTCTTCCTCCGCTTCCCGAGGGGGCGCCGCTCAATCGGCTTGGACTGGCGCAGTGGCTGGTGGCCCCCGAACATCCTTTGACAGCGCGGGTCCAGGTGAACCGCATGTGGCAGTATTTCTTCGGCGCCGGACTGGTCAAGACGGCGGAGGACTTTGGCGTCCAGAGCGAGTACCCGTTGCATCGCCACTTGCTCGACTGGCTGGCGGTCGAATTTCGCGAGGGGGGATGGAACGTCAAGCGCATGCACCGGCTGATCCTGACCAGCGCCACTTACCGCCAATCAAGTCGCTTGAGCGCCGAACAGCGCGGACGCGATCTCGAAAATCGATTCTTCGCCCGCGCCGGTCGCTTTCGCATGCCGGCTCTGGTGCTGCGCGACTGGGGGCTGACTGCCGCCGGACTCCTGGATCCGCGGATCGGCGGCCCCCCCGTCTATCCCTATCAGCCGGATGCGGTCTGGGAATCGCTGGCGATCACCAAGGAACGGGACTTCACCTATCCCCTGTCGCAGGGGGGAGACCTTTATCGACGCAGCGTGTATACGTTTTGGCGGCGGACGGTCGGTCCCGCAAACATGTTCGACGCCTCCAATCGCCAGACTTGCCGCGTACGCCCATCGCTCACCAGCACGCCGCTGCATGCCCTCACCACCTTGAATGACCCGACTTGGGTGGAGGGGGCCCGCGTCCTGGCCGAGGCCAGTCTGCACGCCACCTCCGATGTGGCCGGCCGTTTGGAACACTCCTTTCGGCGCATCGTCTGCCGCTCCCCCACCCCCTCGGATCGAGAGCGTCTGGCCCGCGCCTACGCCAGGCAATTGGCACTTTATCAACAAGCGCCCGACGACGCGCAGCAGCTTTTGGCAGTCGGAACCGCGCCACGCGACACCCGCCTCAACCCGGCCGAACACGCAGCGCTCACCGCCGTCTGCCTGGCGATGTTGAATCTGGATGAAGCGTTGTGTAGGGAGTAGGGGCGAGGAGCCAGGGGTTTGGCGCTAGGGAGTAGGGAATAGGGAGAGAAGAAATGCAAAATAAGAAATGCAAAATGCAAATTTGAATTTTTCATTTTGCAATCTCAAATCTCAGGACTCAGGACTCAACCGAGGATCGGGAATGAATTCAAGCAGCTTGCAGGCACTGCCGTTTGGATCTCGGCGAGCGATGCTCGCTTCCACGGCGGGGGGGTTGGGACTGGTGGCGCTGGCGGACCTGTTGGGACGCGGGGCGCTGGCGGCTGACGGGGCGCCGCGCGGCGGGATCCCTGGTTTGCCCGACTTGCCGCACTTTGGTCCCAAAGCGAAAAGAGTAGTCGTGCTGTGGCAGGGGGGGGGGCCGTCGCATCTAGATCTGTTCGACGAAAAGCCAGCGATGAAGGAACTCGCGGGGCAGGACATTCCCGAATCGATCCGGGGCAAAACCCGGCTTTCGACGATGTCGTCGAGTTACGCCAAATGGCCCTGTCTGCCGGCAATCAAGCCCCACCGCCGCTACGGGAAGTCAGGAATCGCCATGACCGAAATGCTCCCTCAGGTGGGAGCTCTGGCGGACGACTTGTGTCTAGTCCGGAGCATGTACACCGAGGCGGTCAACCACGCCCCCGGCGTGACGTTTTTCATGACCGGCGCTCAGGTTCCCGGCCGACCGAGCCTGGGGGCCTGGCTCTCGTACGGTTTGGGGAGCGCCACCGACGAATTGCCCACCTTTGTCGTGATGACTTCCAGCGACAAGGGGAAAACCTGTGGCCAGTTGTTCTTCGACTATTACTGGGGGAGCGGTTTTCTCCCCAGCCGCTTTCAGGGAGTGCGGCTGCGCAACACGGGAGACCCGGTGCCGTATCTGGCCAGTCCGCCGGGAACCAGCCGCGCGGCGCGGCGGGCGTTGCTCGATGACCTGGCGGAGATGAACGGGGCACACCTGGCCGAAGTGGGCGATCCGGAAATCGAAACGCGGATCGTGCAGTACGAAATGGCGTTCCGCATGCAGTCCAGCGTTCCCGATCTGGTCGACTTCTCCAGCGAAACGCGAGGGACACTCGACCGTTACGGTCCCGATGTGAATACAAAAGGAACCTACGCCTACAACTGCCTGGTGGCGCGGCGACTTTTGGAGCGCGGCGTGCGGTTCGTGCAGCTCATGCATTCGGGCTGGGACCAGCACGGCAATCTGTTCACGCAACTGGAAGCGCAGTGCCGCGACACCGACGCGCCGTCGGCGGCGCTGGTTCAGGATCTGAAAGAGCGGGGTCTGTTGGACGACACGCTCGTCATCTGGGGGGGAGAATTCGGCCGCACGCCATTCGGCCAGGGAGACCCGGCCAGTCCCAAGGGACGGGACCATTTCGGCCGCGCCTATAGCTGGTGGCTGGCAGGAGGAGGGATTCGCCCCGGACACGTCCACGGTGCCACCGACGAGTTCGCCTGGAACATTGCCGAGAATCCGGTCCACGTCCATGACATGCAAGCCACGATCCTGCACTTGTGTGGGATCGATCACACCCGCCTGACGTTTCGATATCAGGGACGGCAATATCGCCTGACCGACGTTCACGGCCAAGTGGTCAAGGAGATTCTGGCGTAGCCGGTTGGGACCAGCTCGCCGATGAAGAGACGACGCGCGACACTAAACCGGCCCACCGCCCAAACCGCCCTCGCGAGCGCCGGCCCACCACCCCGTAGTGGACAATGCCAGCGTCCAAACCCACCCCCCCCACCCGCCCCGGCGGATTTCGGTCTTTTCGAGAAACTCGCAATCTGGTATGAGCCGCGCTGGAGGGGCGGGTTGTGGTTGGTCGGAAGTGCTAAATTCTGTGGATTTATTGAGGTTTTTGAGGCGGACTCATGACGAATCGACTCCTGGCGACGGTGTGTCTGGGGCTGGCTTGCGCCGCCTGGGGAACCGGTTGCCAGTCCTCCGGACGGCAGGGGGAGGGGGATGGATTGGCCTCGTTTGGGGTTGATTCGATTCCGCGCCAGAGTGAGCCGCATCCGGAAGGGGAGATCATCCAGGCCAGCGCGTCGGAGCCTCCTGATAATGACCCCGAAGAAAAACCTGCGAAAAGGCCATTCCTGAGCCGTTTGATTCCGGGGAAAAACAAAGAGGAAGCCGAGCGCAAGTCCCTCCCGATCAATGAACGGACGGAAGGCGCCTCGGACGACGACTTTGAGCTATAGTGCAGCCCTGCCTGGTGTGCAACCGCTTCGCGGTATCCACCAGGATGGCTCCCCTACCTGGGGTGCGCTCCGCGACTCCAGGCGATTGTGTCAAACTGCTTCGCAGTAGTCCTGGGCGTCTTTGCGTAAGCAGTTCACCAGAATCTTGTCCTGGCGAGAAGTGTTTCAACCCGCGGCAGAATTCAGTGTGCAGTACACGCTCCGCTCACAACTTCAATTGCTGCGCCGCCCAGACGGCCAGTTCCTCACGATTGATCTTGATGTTGTGACGGACGTCGACTGGGAGTGACTCGGGAAAGAACAGGAACTGGGTGATCGGCCGCGTCGTTTCGTGCGACTCGGCGATTCGATGAAGGTCGTTGATCTGATGAATGACGCCTTTTTCGACCTGTTCCAGAACTAAGATCGGAACCTGATTCGGCGGTCTTCCCACTCCCACGAGAGCGCAACGCTCCCCTCCGAGGTGCGCACTAAAGATTGGCTCAACGCAGTCGGTAAACAGCCGCCCTTGAGGAGTTTCCACCCGGTGCCCTTTGCGGCCGCAATACCATAAGACCCCTTCGTCATCGAGGTAGCCTACGTCTCCCATGCGATGCCAGAATTGGTCTTCGTCAACGATCTTCGCAAGCGCCGTGGCCTTCGGTTGTCGGAAGTAGGCGCGGGTCACCATCGGCCCCTGGACGATGATCTCGCCGATTTGGCCTGCGGGAAGCTCGCGCGCCTCCCGCATCGACTCGATCGGTTCATCGATGATGTCGATGATTTTAAGCCGCACGACGGGGAAAGGACGTCCCACGCACGTTCCGGCCCCCTGGCGCGTCTTGGCTGCTGTGCGTGACAGGACTTCCTGAGAAGCGATCGAACAGATCGGGAGCGCCTCGGTCGCTCCGTACGGCGTCAAGACCAGGGCGTCGTCGCCAATCAACACCTGCCGCATCGTCTGCAACAGGTCGATCGGCACCGGCGCACCGGCGGAGAATACCCGCCGCACGGTGGGAAGTGTGATGTGGTTGGCGACGCAATAGCGGCCAACACGCTCCCAGATCGCCGGTGAACCGAAGCCTTGTGTGACATGAAACCGCTGCACGGCGGCCACGATCCGCTCGGGATCGACCTGTGCCGGACGGGTTGGATCCATGTCGGGAACGACCGTGGTCACTCCCATCGCCGCGTTGAACAAGGCAAACAGCGGGAAGCCCGGCAGATCGACTCCTCCCGGTTCGATGTGATAGAAGTCGCGGAGCGCTTCCACCTGCGCGGCGAACATCCCATGTTCATAGAGGACACCCTTGGCGGGACCGGTGCTGCCGCTGGTGAAGATGATCGCCGCCGGATCCGTGGAACGGGTTGCGTCGGGAAGCGCCACGTGTGCCGCAGTGTCGTCCTGCATCAGCTCGTTGTAGGTTGCCCCTCCCCAGAACCAGCGCGTTCCCAAAGTGACGTTGTGGCGCGCGGCGCGGAAGCGCCAGGCGTTCGCGACACGCATCGCCTGCACGATGGGGATCGCCACGAAGCCTTGCGGTTCGATCTGGTCCAAACAGGCAAAGACGTTCTTCGGCCCCATCCCCGGATCGATCAGCACCACCACCGCCCCCGCCCGAAACAAAGCGTAGGTGAGGGCGATGAACTCAATACCGGGACGAACCATCAGCACGATCCGCGTGCCCGGGGTGACTCCTCGTTTCACCAGACCACGCGCCAGGCGATCGCTCAAGCGATCCAACTCCTGAAACGAGAGTTGCCCCCCCGGTTCGGCGGACAGGGCGATCGCCGTCTGATTTGGAAGGCGTTCGGCAGTGATCGTCAGCGTGGAGGCGATGTTGCCGGGATTGAACATCGGTGTCAGTCGTCCCGTCGCGGGTTTCGATACAGGAACGGACTCGGCGACGGCCCCGCGACAATCATCGCCCCGCCGCCAGGTACAGCGCCTTGAGGTACGGGATCGGCTCAGTCCCGAGCGCTTTGAGAATTGTTCCCCCCGCGGTGAAACAATGCGTGACCCATTCGGGCTGGCCATATTGGTGCAGCGCCGCCCCCCCTTCGCCTCCGCCGACGTAGACCATCAGCCCCTCGTCGGTCATCCGTTTGAGCTGTTCGAGAAACTTCCGGGTCGAATGGGCAAACGGTTCTTCCTCAAATTTGCCGAAGACGCCGTTGTGAAAGACGACCGCCGATCCCTGGCCGGCCTGCCGCTTCTGTTGGTGGAAGCGGATGAACTCGCCGACTTTGGCCGCATGTAGGGCGATCGTCTTGGGGCCGACGTCGCACTGCGCCCCGCCGTCCGGGATCGTGTCGCTGGGCTGCCCGTTGCACAGAACAAAATCGATCGGCAGGACGAATTCGATCCCCTCGCGGCGCGCGTTGACGAGCATCGTCCGCGCCTGCTCGATCCGGTCCGGAGGAACGAAGATTTTGCTGGTGGACTCGCCGCAGACTCCCATCCCAAACGGCTGCCCCGCCAGGTCAGCCTCGGCCTTTTTCAGCGCCAGCGCCAGCAGGCCGGCGGCGATGACCATTTTCACCTGGCCGCGTCTCAGGATTCCCTGCAAGTCGTCGAGCTTTTCCAGTTTCATCCCGCTGAAGACCACCAGTTCCGCCTGGCGCGTCCGTTGCAAGTGGGTTCGAATTTCGTGATCGATGTACCGCCCCAGTGCCACGCGGTCCATCGCCAACGGGACGACGGTGGACGACAGATCGCGATTGGAGGCCGCAAACCCTTCGTTCACGTGGACCCGGGCGATCTTGTCGCGCATGCCGTTGGCATAGGCGGCCACCTTGTCCCCCCACTTCGGCAGATCGTCAGACTTGACCTTCCACAGGCATTGCTCCAGGAGGTATTTGCGGGTGTTCTCCAGGAGCAGGATGTCGCCGGGCGCTCCCCGCGCGACCGCTGCCTCCGCTTCATCCAGGATCTCGCCGGTCGCATCGTCCATCCAGTCCCGAATCAGGGGCAACTCACCACAGGCGACTCCCGCTTCGTTGAGCAGGCGCTTCAAGTGGGGGGCGACCGACGCCAGCGACAACTCGGGTTTGCGGCCGATATGGCCGTACAGAATCTGCACCCAACCGCGCTCTTTGCCGAAGCGCAGCGTCTCGATCAGCGCCCGCAGCCGCGAATCATCTGTCAGGGCTCCCTGGGGGGTGAACGCCACGTCCAGATCCCCCCGGACCAACACCCGTGTCCCCGCCGGGAGGTCTGCCAGTCCCTCTAGCGAAGAGATCTTCTCCAGGCATTGCTCCAGCGGGGGAAAATCAGGGGAGGTTTCCAGCAGCGCGCGGCACCACGCCAGCGTTTGATCGACAGTGACAGACACAATGGTTCCTCAAATAGACTTCAGAATTGGGAGAAGCTGAAGTCTGAAAGCGGCTCCGCGGTTTGTCAAGCCGCGAACACATTACGTGGGGCAGGGGCAACCGCACGCCGCCAGCCAGAATGCGTCCGCATCGACTTCGCTACCGGTCAATGCAGGATGGCGGCCAGTCGCTGAATCGTCTCTGGAGCATTCAAAGCGGCTTTGCCAAACCCAGGGAGCGCGCCGTCCGCGACGGCCTGTTCCTGATACTCGGGATAATTGGTGACTAGCATGACGGAAACCGATGCCAGCGCCGGATCGGCTTTGATGGCTCGCAACACCTCCAGGCCATCGCTGCCGTCGCCGTCCAGGAGGCGATTGATGAGCACCAAGTCGAATGCCGTGCCTCGCAACTGCCGCAAAGCTCCCTCCAGATGATCGGCCTGCGTGACGCGGCAAGCAAACCGGGATTCGAGCAATCGCCGAATCGCAGCATGATCGGGACGGCACTGACCGACGTCGAGGACTTGTTTGGGCATGAGGAATTGTAGGCGGATTTCTCCGAAATCCGCAATGGATCCGCAATGGAGATTGACAGCCCCCTCCTGGCGGCATTAGCGTGCCCAGATCGCACTGAGTGCATGTCATCAAAGAGTTGGCCGCAATGCGGTCGGGGCGCGGCGTCTGTCCGTCGTGCGAAAGCGTCCCAATCACGGTCCCATATTTGAAGCGTATAATCTGGGGGAGCAGGCGACACCATGGTGTACGGAGCGCAACGTGGCTGGTGGCGGGACGTGTTGTTGAAGTGGCGGGGGTGTGCGGCGGATCGACGGCGGCGGGAACGCCACAATCCGCGAATCGACGCGCTGGAGCCGCGCGAACTGCTTACCAGCACTCCCCTGATCAGCGAATTCCTGGCCTCCAATAGCGGGGGCCTGCAGGACCGGGACGGCGACACGAGCGATTGGATTGAAATCTACAATCCCACCCCCGCGGCGATCGATTTGACCGGCTGGTCGCTGACCGACAATGCCGGCGATCTCAACGCCTGGCAGTTTCCCGCGACTTCCCTCGGCGCCAACCAGTTCCTGACCGTGTTCGCCTCGGGCAAGAACCGAACGACCGGACCGGAGTTGCACACCAATTTTCGATTGTCGGCCAGCGGTGAATACCTGGCGCTCGTCGATCCCCTGGGGACCGTCGTCAGCGAGTTCACTCCCAGCTTCCCTTCGCAGGCGAACAACATTTCGTATGGCGTCGATTTCGACACAGCGCGGCTGGTGACCCCTGGGGCGGCGGCTCAGGTGCTGGTCCCTGCGGATGATTCCCTGGGTAATTCCTGGACCGGCACCGCGTTCAATCCCTCCGGGTGGAGCACGGGGACGACCGGGGTCGGGTTCGGCGTTGTGCAGCCGGGTTTCAACATCACCTACGTGAAGGCCAATTTGCCGGTGGACAATCTGGACGTCGCTCGCAACGTGATTGCCGATCCGTCGTCTTGGAGTCGCGTCGTGTACGACAACGCTCCCGTGGTCAACTACCTGGCGAACGGGGGAGGGGGGAACTTTGGCAGCGACCTGGCGTTCCCCACGCAGACGATTGGGGAGGACATCGACGATTTCGTCGTCCATGCTAAAGGGAGCGTCACGATCCCCTCCACCGGAAATTGGACGTTCGGCGTCAACAGCGACGACGGGTTCGAATTGCGTCTGGAGCGGGGAGGAACAGTCTTCACCACGGAGTTTTTCTCGCCGCGTCCAGCGTTCGACACGCTGGCGACGTTCAACATTCCCGAAGCGGGAGAGTGGAACCTGACGGTGCTGATGTACGAGCGCGGGGGAGGGGCCAGCTTCGAACTGTTTGCCGCGCCGGGAGCGTTCTCCGATGTCGCGTCCGGTCCCTTCCACCTGGTGGGAGACGGCGCCAGCGGCGGACTGGCGGCCTATTCCACGATTGGCGCGGGATCGTCGGTCGTCGTGGGGACCGACCTGGGGCCAACCATGCGTGGCATGAACTCCTCGGCGTTCGTCCGGGTGCCGTTCAACGTGGCCGACCCGGCGGCGTATGAGGCGCTGCTTCTGAAGATGCGGTACGACGACGGATTTGTCGCCTACTTGAACGGGATTGAGGTTGCGAGACGGAATGCCCCAGGCGCGCTGGCGTTCAACGCCGCCGCCACGGCCGATCGCACGATCGTTGAGGCGACGACGCCCGAGACGATCAACCTCACCCCGTACATCGGCCTGTTGCAGTCCGGGGGGAATGTCCTGGCGATTCAGGGGTTGAACTCATCGATCGACGACGACAGTTTTCTTATTCTCCCGGAACTCACCGCCTCCGCCGTCCATCCCGAACGCTTGCGGTACTTTCAGACAGTGACCCCCGGCGACCCCAATCTCAATCCGGCGCTGGGAGTTGTCGATCGGGTGACTGCCAACATTCCGGCCGGTTTTTATGACAATCCGATCGCCGTGTCACTCACCACCCCGGCAACCGGCGCCGTGATTCGCTACACGACCGACGGCAGCACTCCCTCGCCGACCAACGGGATCGACTACACGGACCCGGTGATGATCTCGTCCACGACCACGCTCCGCGCGGCGGCGTTTCGCACCGACTACATTTCGCTCCCCTCGATCACTCGCACCTACCTGTATCTCGACGACGTCATCCGCCAGTCCCCCAGCGACGACATGGACGGTGGAGATCCGGACTACGGGGCGCCGCCAGCGGGCTGGCCCGCCTCCTGGGGTAACAACGTCGTGGACTACGGGATCGATCAGACGGTCGTGGCGCAGGAAGGGGCTGAGCGGATCAAAGCGGCGCTCAAGGCGATCCCCACGATTTCGATCACGACCGACCTGGCGAACCTGTTTGATCCGGCGATCGGCATCTATGCCAATGCGTACAATCAGGGACGCGACTGGGAGCGCGCCGCGTCGGTCGAATTGCTCAATCCGGATGGCACTCCTGGGTTCCAGGTCAACGCCGGGCTGCGAATTCGCGGGGGCTACAGTCGCAGTGGCGACAATCCCAAGCACGCTTTTCGGCTCTTTTTCCGCAGCGAATACGGCGATTCGAGCCTGGACTATCCGATGTTCGGAAACGAAGGGGTCAACTCATTCAAAAAGCTCGACCTGCGGACATCGCAGAACTACTCCTGGAGTTTTGGCGGGGATCCGAGCAACACGATGATCCAGGATGTGTTCTCCCGCGAGTCGCAGCGCGACATGGGGGAGCCCTACACCCGCAGTCGCTGGTATCAACTGTACATCGACGGGCAATATTGGGGGGTGTACCAGACGCAGGAGCGGGCGGAGGCGGAATACGCCGCGAGCTACTTCGGCGGATCGGCGGCCAACTACGACGTGATCAAGCCCGAGACCGGCCCGTATACGATCTATGCCACCGACGGCAATTTCGACGCCTATCGTCGGTTGTGGCAATTCGTCACGACGCAAGATCTGGCAGACAATGCCAACTATTTTCATCTCCAGGGGAAAGATGCCGACGGCCTCGACGACCCGTCGGTTCCCAATGAAGACGTGCTGTTGGATGTCGACAACCTGGTGGTCTATATGATCGGCGTCCTGCAATCGGGGAACCTCGACGCCCCCATCTCGTGGTTTCTGGGGAATCAGGGGGTCAACAATTTCTTCGCCATCCGCGACCGAACCGGTCGCGACGGATTCCGGTACTTTCAGCACGATGGCGAGCACACGCTGCACAACATCTACGAAGATCGCAACGGCCCGTTTCCCGCCGGACAGTCGTTTGACCGGTTCAATCCGCAGTTCCTGCATCAGCAGTTGATGGCCAATCCTGAGTATCGGCTGCGATTCGCCGACGCGGTCCAGAAATTCTTCTTCAACGATGGCGCCATGACCGTGCCGCAAATGCAGGCGCGGTTTCAAAAGCACGTCGATCAGCTCGATTTGGCGATTCTGGGAGAAAGCGCGCGCTGGGGCGATTCCAAGCGCCCGACCAGTCCGCTGGGCCATAGCGACTGGCTGGCCGCCGTCAACGAAGTGCTGAACGGTTTCCTCGCCAACCGCAATCCGATCGTCTTGCAGCAGTTCCGAAACAATGGGCTGTTTCCCCCCG
This sequence comes from Planctomycetales bacterium, assembly GCA_046152955.1. Lineage (GTDB taxonomy): Bacteria > Planctomycetota > Planctomycetia > Planctomycetales > Planctomycetaceae > SIAF01. The sequence continues at coordinate 29,422 of JBJXGA010000250.1, forward strand.
TCGCGGCCCCACAGTATCTCGTCAACGGAGTGCCGCAAAACCAGGGGCAGGTGACTCCCGGCAGTCTGCTGAGGTTCGCCGCCACCGGAGGGCTGGTCTATTACACGACCGACGGGACCGATCCGCGTCTCGTCGGAGGGGGGATCAATCCCGGCGCGCTGACGTACGACACGAGCGCCGCCACGGCCACGCTCCTTTCAAAAAACTCGTCGTGGAAGTTCTTCGACAAGGGAACCGACCTGGGGACGGCGTGGCGCGCCTCGGCATTCAACGACGCCGCCTGGACGACCGGCAATGCCGAGTTCGGATACGGCGATGGCGACGAGGCGACGACGGTGAGTTTCGGTCCCAACGCGAATGCCAAGTTCATCACCACCTATTTTCGCAAGACGTTCGACGTCGCCAACCCCTCGGCCGTCACCGGCCTCCTGCTGCGGCTCAAACGGGACGACGGCGCCGTCGTTTACATCAACGGCGTCGAAGCGATTCGCAGCAACCTGCCGACGGGAACGATCACGGCAGCGACCCTGGCCTCAAACAATGTCGGAGGAACTGACGAACAGACGTTCTTCGAGTATGAAATCAATCCCAGCCTGCTCGTCAGCGGCAACAATCTGATCGCCATCGAGGTTCACCAATCCAATGCCTCGAGTTCCGATCTGTCGTTTGACGCCGAATTGATCGCCAGCAGCCAATCCGACCTGGGTCTGGTGATCAACTCCTCTTCGCATTTGAAGGCCAGGACATTCGATGGCTTTGGCTGGTCCCCGCTGGAAGAAGCGGTCTTCAGTACGGCCGTGCCGGCGACGGTGGCCAACCTGGCGATCACCGAGGTCCATTACAATCCGGCGGCTGAGCCGGGAACTCCGGCGGCCCCCTTCAACGACAAGGACAATTTCGAGTTCATTGAACTGCGAAACATCGGGAGCGAAACGATCAATCTTTCGGGGGTTCGCTTCACGGTGGGGATCACGTTTGACTTCTCGGCAGGGGACGTGACGTTTCTGGCCCCCGGCCAGCACGTCGTGGCGATCAAGAACAAGGCCGCCTTTGAAAAACGCTATGGAACCGGAGTCCTCGTCGCCGGAGTTTACTCGGGCAACCTCAATAACGGTGGGGAAGAGATCAAGCTGGTCGACGGATCGGGAACGACGATTCAGAACTTTACCTATGACGACGACCCCGCCACCGCTCCTCCCTGGCCGCAGGCGGCCGACGGCGGGGGGTACTCGCTGACGCTCAGAAGCGTCGCGGGGAACTACAATTTGCCCGCCAACTGGCGCGCCAGCTATCGGCTGCATGGAACTCCGGGCTACGAAGAAAACGACTACCCGACCAACCTCACCCTCTCTGGAACGACCGTCAGCGAAAACGATCCCGATGCCCTGGTGGGAACCTTGTCGGCAATCGACATGAACTCCGGCGACACCGTGGCGTTTAGCATCGTTCCAGGAGGGGAGGGGGGGCAGTTTGTGATCTTTGGCAACGAGTTGCGGGTCGGCTCGGCCGGCCTGGATTACGAAGCGGGAGCGACTCGCCAGGTGACGATCCGCGCCACCGATCGGGGCGGACTGTTCACAGACAAGACATTCACGATCGATGTCGGCGACGTCCCTGAGGCGCTGCTGCTGGGAACTGACGCCGACGACCTGTTTGAATTGCGATTCGTGTCGCAAAACCTCCTGTCGGTGACGATCAACGGCGTTTCGCAGGGGACGATCAACTCGCCGCGCTTCGATCTGGACGGGTTGGGGGGCCGCGACACCCTCGTTCTGACCGGCGGGAACCTGGCGGATGCGTTTGTCGTCGGCACACAGCATTTCCTGTTGAACCAGATTCGGATCAACGTCCCCCGGTTTGAGGTGTTCACGCTGGCCGGCGCCGGGGGAACCGACTCCGTGACGGTCCGCGGAACCGCCGGGGACGATGCGATCCGTCTGGAGCGGACTGCCGTTTTGCTCAACGGCGTGTCGGCCGCCACCTCCGAAATCGAGAACTTCGGGCTGGAGGGGACGGGAGGAAACGATTCTCTGCAGGTCAGCGAGTCGGTCGGGCCGCTGACATTCGTTGTCGCTTTGACCGCGCCCGCAGCGCAGCCGGTGAGCGTTCCGTACACACTCGCGGGGTCGGCCACCTCTCCCGCCGACTACACGGCGCCGGTCGGAGCGCTGTTGATTCCTCCCGGACAATCCTCTGCCGGAGTCGTCCTGGGAATCAAAGACGATGATCTGGACGAAGCCGACGAGACGATCGTCATCGCACTGGGAGCCCCCTCGGGAGGAACCCTTGCCGGTTCCACGCTGCAGGTCGTGACGATCATCGACAACGACATCCCCAAGAGTAAGGTGTCGCTGCTGGCGGCTTTCACCTCCGCCACCTCGTTCTCGGTCAACTGGTCGGGGACCGCCGGTGTGGCGACGTTTGACGTCTATGTCTCCGACGACGGCGGGGCGTTTCAGCCGCTGATCCTGAGCACTACGCAGAAATCGATCCTCTTTTCCGGACAGAATGGTCACACCTACGGCTTCTACAGCGTGGCCACCGACATTGCCGGAAACGTCGAACTCCCTCCGGCCAGCGCACAGTCCAGCACCACGATCGACATGACCCCGCCGGCCAGTCAGGTCGAGATTCTTCCGGTGACGACGCCCACCACCAGTTTTCAATTGCGCTGGTCGGGTTCCGACGGTCCCCGCGGCAGCGGCATTGCCCGGTACTCGGTGTTCGTCTCCGACAACAGCGGGCCGTTCAATCCCCTGGTCACGTCGACGACAGCCACGTCAGTCCTGTTCAACGGCACCGATCGGCACACCTACCGCTTCTACTCGACGACGGTGGACATGGCGGGAAATGCCGAACTTCCTCCCACGCTTCCCGATGCGCTCACAACGATCGTCATCCCGGACACTCTTCCCCCCCTGAGTCGCGTTTCTCCACTCCCCCCGACAATCCGCTCCGAAACGTTTCGGGTCTCCTGGTCGGGACGCGACACCCCTTCCGGATCGGGAATCGCGGGATACGACCTCTTGGTCTCGGACAATGGCGGACCGTACCTCCCCTGGTTGGTCAACACGCCGCAGACTTCGGCGCTGTTCACCGGCGTCGTGGGGCACACCTACCGGTTTTTCAGCACGGCGATCGACGTTGCGGGAAATCGCGAGCCTGCTCCCGCCGATCCACAAACGCTCACGACCGTGACGGCGCTCCCTCCATTGGCGCGCCCGACCTCTCTGGAAGGGTACTACTTCACGAACGGGAACCAGACGGCCTTGATCGAACGGGCAGGGGACACCCTGCAGATCGTCTCCGCAGGAGGACAAGTCTTCCCCGGAGTCGTCGAGAGTCCCGTGCAAATTCGAGCCCCCGGCCTGGGCAATTTGGAGGGAGTCTTCGATCCCTGGCTGGGAACGCTGCGATTCGCCGACGGGACGGTGTGGAACAAAGTCCGCCAGCTTGCGGGGAGGTATCTCACCGGTTCCGGACGCGAAGCGGGAATCCGACAACTGGGGACCGAGATCACGTTCACCGGCGGAACCGGGGCCACCTCCACCGGTCAATTCGTTGGCGCCGGACAACTGATCGCCTCTGGCTGGGGGCAACTCAACGCCACCCTGTCGACCGACGGCCAGCAGATCAACTGGTCCAACGGGACGACCTGGACCCTCATACCCGAGATCGACGGGGCCTGGTCCAACGCCGCCGGGCAGCCGACGCGGATCGAACAACTGGGAATGTCGCTGCTGTTCGTCAATCGGGTCGGCGGAACCTCTGTGGGGCGCTTCGTCGCTCCCGGTCAGGTGCAGGCGCGCGATTGGGGGAACATCCTCGGAACGCTCAACGGTTCATCGATCGCCTGGTCGAACGGCACCGTCTGGACGCACCACAATCTGGACGGCACGCTCCCGGACCTGGGAGGCGTATGGGATGTCAACGGCCAGGATACGCGCATCCTGCAAACCAACACTTCCCTCACGTTCATCAACCGCACCGGCGGCGTCTCCTCCGGACATTTCACCTCGGCAACCGAAGTGGTCGCAGACGGCTGGGGAGCGGCGCGCGGCCTCCTCTCCGGTCCTGGCGCCAACACGCTCACCTGGACGGACAACGGCATCGTCTGGACCAAGCTCCCGGACCTGTCGGGGGCTCGCCTCGACGGAACCGGAAAGGAAACGGGAATCAACCAGCTTGAACGGGCGCTGACATTCACCAACGAATTGGGGCAGGTCTCACACGGACGGCTCGTTACGCCGACCACCGCCATTGAAACCGACGGCGCCCGCCGGACCGCCACGATCGCCTCGGACCGGTTTGCCTGGGACAACTCCGGGCCGGTCTGGACGCTGCTCCCCGACCTGCGCGGCAATTGGTCGGTCGTACCCAACGGCGCTCCCGCCTACGTTGAACAGTCGGGAAGTTCGGTACTGTTCGTCGATACCACGGGGGCCGCGGCGCGCGGCAAGTTCCAAACCTCAACCCGCGCGCTGGTAAGCCCCTTCGGTACGCTGTCCCAGCCAGTCATCAACGTCGGCATCACCGGCCAGCAAACGCTCGACTTCCCCAACAGCGTCCAATGGCGCAAGTCGAACATCAATGCCCTGGATGGGGTCTTCGCCGATCCCAGTCAGTGGCCGTTCGTGTGACGCTGTAGGCGGAAAGACAATCCGAACTTGGATTGCAACCGGAGTGTCCTTACACTGGGATCGTCTCGATCGGTTGCCAAGTTCTGAAAAGTGCCTTATGTCCCAACGGGTTGTGCTGGCGATGAGTGGCGGAGTCGATAGCTCCGCGGCGGCCTGCCTGCTGCGCGAGGAGGGGTACGAGGTGATCGGGCTGTTCATGCGGTCGGGAGGGACGGAAGAAGCGGCGTGTGCCGTTCCGGTGACTCCCGCGCTGTTGCCCGTGGTGGCTGCCGATTCGCACAAGCAGGGGTGCTGCAGTGCGTCGGATGCGGCCGATGCCCGGCGGGTCGCCGACCAGCTTGATATTCCGTTTCATGCGCTCAACTTCCGCGAAGCGTTTGGGCGGATCAAGGACTATTTCGCCGACGAGTATCTGGCTGGTCGCACTCCCAATCCGTGTGTGATGTGCAACAACTGGCTGAAGTTCGGAAAGCTGTGGGAGTTTGCCCGGCAGGTGGGGGCGGACAAGATCGCCAGCGGGCATTACGCGCGGCTGGTCCGGAATCCGGGGGAGGCCCGTCCGGCGCTGCACCGCGGCTTGGATCCGAGCAAGGATCAATCGTACGTTCTATTTGGCCTGGATCGGAATCTCCTGGAGCACGTGCTGTTTCCCGTGGGGGGCTTTCAGAAGGAGCAGATCCGCGAACTGGCGCGGCGGGCCGGCCTGCGCGTGGCGGACAAGCCCGACAGTCAGGAAATCTGTTTTGTCCCTGATCAGGACTATGCGGGCTTCATTCGGCGGTATCGGGGAGACCGCGACACCGCCGGTGAACTGGTCGACTCCGCCGGGCGCGTCCTGGGGCAGCACGAAGGCTACGAACACTACACGATCGGCCAGCGCCGCGGGTTGGGGAAGGGGTTTGGCGCTCCCCGGTATGTGCTGGCAGTGCGGCCCGAAAGTCGACAGGTTGTGATTGGAACGCGCGATGAATTGAGCCGAACACAGCTCCAGGCGCGGAATCTGAACTGGCTGGTGGACCCGGTTCCCTCGCGCTTCGATTGCACGGCCAAGATCCGTTATTTGCATTCCGCCGCGAAAGTCCAGGTCGAGATCCAGGACGACGACACGGCGGTGGTGGAATTCGACGAGCCGCAATTCGGGGTCGCCCCTGGCCAGGCGGTCGTATTTTACGACGAGGATCGGGTTCTGGGGGGAGGTTGGATTTCCTAGTCCGTCTCACTTGGTCGAACTGGAAGGGGCCAGCGACCAGGGGGTGACGGCGCGCGTCGCCGCCAGTCCCAGGTGGGGTGCGGGTGGAAACGACGCCAGTTCGTTTCCTTGAGGGTCGGATGACGCGGCCTCCAATGGGGAATCGGTTTCATCCGCCGTTTCCGGTCGGCTGGAGACCATCGTCAGGATCGCGGGGAGCAGGATCAGTGCTACCGTCAGGCAGCTTCCAACGCCGATCGTCAGCACCAGCCCCAGGCTGTACAAACCGCGATGGTGAGCGATCAGCATGCTGCCGAAGCCCACCATGGTGGTGGTCGAATTCAACAGAATGGCGCTGAAGACGCTTCCCGAGATGGCGTACCGGCGATTCTGCGATCGGTAGTCGTGGACGACGTGGACTCCGCCATCCACCCCAATGCCAATGATCAAAGGGAGGACGATCATGTTGGCCGGATTCAGCGACACCCCGCAATACCCCATGATTCCGAACATCGCCGCGGCCCCCACCGCAGGGGGGAGCAGGGCCAACAGACAATGCCCCACGTGTTGAAAGTCGAACAGCAACAGCAATACGACCGCCGCCAGGGCGTACAATCCCGCCCTCTCGTAGCTTTGCTTGATCGCCCGTGACGCCTCGAACGTCTGCAACGGCGTCCCGGTCGCCTCCGGATCGACGGAGCGAACGTCGGTGATGAATTTTTCCAGCGGCCCGATGTCCCAGATTGGGGAGGCGGGATATACCTGGAGCAGCCATTTTCCCTGGGGGCTGAGGAAACGATTGACCAGCGACGGCGTCAGATCGTCCGGACTGACCGGGGCCACATCCGAGATTCCTTCCAGCCCTTTCAGGCGTAGCAACAGATCGGCCGCCAGACGCGCCTGGTATTCGCGCAACAGCCGTGCCTGTCCCTGTTCGCTTTCTTCTCCCAAGGCGTGCAGACGATCGAGGAACTGATCAATGGTGCCGCGGGCGACTGCGGCCAGCGGGGACGGGGCTCCTTCCAATTCCGATTCCAGCCGTTCCAATTCCTCGCCGATCGATTTCGGACCGACGTTGCGCGGCGCCGGCGGGCGGGCCGGCAATTGCGACAGCTCCGCGTTCACCGCCTGGACCAGAAGTTGCGTCTCCTGGGTATCGTGCCGGGGGAGCATCGCCGCCAGCTCTTCGACATGGTGTACCGTGGGGAGCGCTTCAAATTTCTTTTTCAGTTCCGCCACTTGCCGGGGGTTCTCAGCCAGTGAGACGGCAAACAACAGCGAACGATCCGACTGGTCGAAAATCCGCTTCTGGGTTTCGACCGAATCCAGGCCGTCCGCCTGCAAATGCAACAGGTTGTAATCGTAGCGCACCTTGAATCCGTGCATCCCGATCGCGGCAATCGCCAGCGATGTCAGCGTTCCAATCAGCGCCGGATGCCGGGACACCATGCGCCGGAACCAGTTCCCTTCGAACGGACTGGCGATCATGGCCGGCCCGCGATTTCTGTCGGCAAGTGCCAAGAGCGCCGGCAACACGAGAAACGCCGACGCCATGCAGAGCAAGATCCCCCCGCCGGCGATCAATCCCAGCTCGGCAACCCCCGCGAAATCGGTGAGCACCGCCACGAAAAACGCCGCCGACGTGGTGACCGCTGCGGTCACTGTTCCTGGTCCAATGCTTTCCGCAGTCCCCAGGATCGCTTCCTGCAACGACAGGCCGTTGTGCCGCAACTCGATGTATCGTTCCAGGAAGACGATCGCAAAGTCGATTCCCAATCCGATCAGCATCGCAGCAAACGACACCGACAAAATGTTGAGATGTCCCACCATCCAGGTGGTGAGCCCAAACGACCAAGCCATGCCGACTGCCAGCATGACAATCGCCAGCACCGGATACCTGACTCCGCGCAGTCCCAGGACGAGCAAAATCGCGACTCCCACGAACGAAAGGATCGACGCGCGGGTCATGGCGGTCTGCGAGTCGCGCATTTCGTCGCTTTCGAGGACCGGAATGCCGGTCAGTCCCAGCCGCACGCCGGTGTGACGGCGCTCCACCTCCCCCATCAGTTCACGAAGCCGGTCGATGGCCGGCGCGGCGCCGTTGAAGTCGGCAGCGGGGTTTGCCGATTGCACCTGGACAAACCCCATCGTCTCCTGGTCGTTCATCAGGTAGCGGTCGCGGAACTCAGCATCGAGCCGTCCGATGTCCCCCGACGCCAGTCCCAGCCAGGGAGATTCATACGTCGTCTGATCACGGGAGAACCGGTCCAGACTCGACACCAAGAGGATCGTCTGCTGCAAAAGCGGTTCGGTCATCCGCGCCGCCTGCTCGGGAGGCAACCCCTGGCTTCGGGCCAGCGCATACCGCAATTCGCGGAAAAAGCCCTTGAGCGACAACAGCTCAAAATGCCTGAGCAGGGGGCTGAATTCGTCCAGTTGCCGCAAGATCATCTGCAACTGCTCGGGTGAAGAGAATTGCAGCGCCTTGCTCTTGAGCCGCGACAGGTCTACTTTGTACAGGACATTCCGAAAGTGCTCCGGTTCCTGCTCCAGCCGCACTCCCAGGTCGTCCACCGCCTGCTGGATCGTCCGCGCGCTGGGCCCTTCGACGACCACCACCATGTCTTCGGAAACGTCGCCGAATTCCCGCGTGTAGTTCAACCAGCGTTGATGGTACGAGGTCTGGGGATCGATCAGGTCGGCCCGGCTGATTTTGAACTGCAAGTGCTCGCTGGTGTACCACACCGCCAGCGACGCCGAGGCGAGTGCGACGAGCAGCGTCAGCCAGGGGAAACGGGCGGCGGTTCCAATGACCAGCCGCAAGAAGCGCTCCATCAACCGGCGTTGCCTGCCATCCGTGGCGGGTTGGGTCATCGAGAATCCAATGTATGGTATCGAGTGGTGAATTCCAGGTGTGAAACGCCGACCGACTGGTGGTGGCTCCCCCGGGGGTGGGAAACCAATCCCTCCCAAGAGACCGGGAAAACTTCAACTCGTGTTCCAATGCGGAGTTACTGCGGCAGGCCCGGTCCAGAGCCAAGGGGCGGGATTCTAGTAAAACGGGGCGGAATGAGGCAAGATGAGAGTTACCTCGCCCCCTGGTGGACGCTGCCAGCGTCCACGTCCAAAGCCATCGGCGGCAATCCTTGGAATCGCGGAAAACACTGCACCAGATCGCCAAATCCCTGCCGCCATCTCCCCCATGCCCGATGCAGCCTGCATCGGCGGCGGATGAAGTTAAGATATCGACAGGTTCCAGCGCGACCCAGGAATCCTGGAAGAAGGCGCGGAACGCGGCCGGGGGGATTTTCGGCACTTGAACGCTGGCAGCGTCCACCTCGCGGTGGCGGACGCCGCTAGACGCCGGCGCCGGGGAGTTTCCACTCGTAGGCGTTCAACTCGAGCGCCAACAGGGCGCAGCCGACGCAGAGGGCGGCGACGGCTACGAATAGCAAACCGACGTAGACATCGGGGGCAGGGGGGGGGCCTTTGGGTTTGCGCGGGCTAGAACTTCGTGGTGACATAGTCGCCTTTCTGAATCAGACCATTGCGTGACGATTCGATCACCTGGCCGACCGCTTTGTCGGGAGTGCTCTTGACGATCTTGATCCGGGCCAAGTACTTGGAGCGTTGATTCCCCTTCAGTCCGCTGCGGTAGACGGTCATCTCATGTCCGGGCTTCAGGCCGTCGTCGCTTCCCAGGGAAACTTCCACCAGTTCGGTGGAGCCTTGCCGTTTGGCGGGAAGAATCTCGCGGATTTCTCCCTCAACGGGGGGGGAGGGCTGTTCTTGGTCGCCAGTTGCGTCACGTCGGACGACAGACCGGCCGCTTCCAGCGCCTGTTGCAACACGGCGACTTTGCCCAGCAAGTCTTTGTTTTTTCCCGTCGCGGTTTCCAATTCGATCTGCAGCGTGCGGATCGTGTCTTCGAGTTTGACCCGTTCGGCGAATTCGGAATCCCGCTTGCCGGTCAATTCGTGGTTCTGCTTCCGTAGACCAAGCGACTCGAGCTTGCGGGCCTGTGACTCCTCGGTGGCAATTTTGGCCTGATCGATCGCCGTCTTGCGGGCGATCTGCAAGTCCCCGGTGTCGGTCTGCAGGCGATTGACTTCCTGCTGCAAGCCTTTGACTTTGGCTTCCCGTTCGCTGGCGAGTTGCTCCGCCGTCGTCAACTTGGCCGTCAGCGTGTTGTTGAGGGTGTCCATTTGGCCGCGGAGCGTGGTCTTCTCGTTCTCCGCTTTCGTCAGGTCTCCCTTAAGTTTGTTGGCCGTGTCCCGCCAGTTCATGTGCGCGGTGTACACCGCCCCGGCGAACGCCATGAAGACGACGCTCAGGACGACCTGAATGACGACGAGTATCTTGCCGACAAATGACATCGACCGGACTCCTTCAGCACTGGTTCACAGACACACGTTCGACGCCGCTGGGACAATCCCGCAGGCCGCGGAACAGCGTCCGCTCCGCGGGCAGCCATCGCTCAGGTATTGGCCTCTCCACCCTGAGCCGTCTCTTCCTGATCTTCGTAGGCGGAGGGATCCACTTGCGATTCGAGCGCCTGCCGACGACTCTCGACCCGCTGCAGGATCCCTCTGGCCTGGACCAGCAGATCGCGCAGCCGTTTGACCTCACCTTGAGCCCACACCTTTTGCGACACCAATTCTTCGAACTGGCTTTGCAGGCGGACGGTATCATCGCGTCGCAATTTCAATTCGTCGAGCCGCTCGTCCGTTTTGCGGGCCTGCAACTCGACCTGCGTCGCCAATTCGTGCGCCTGCGCTTCCAGCCGCGCGAATTCTTTTTCCAGCAGAGCTTCCCGACCCGTCTCCGGCTGAAAGAGCGCCTTGATGTCCGCTTCAATGGCGGCCACGGCGGCTTTCTGCGCTTCACCGATCCGGTTGATTTCCTCGTCCAGCGCCCGAATGGCCTCCTGCTGCGCAGTGATCTCCGCCCGGGGGTAGGTCTTGGTCACCACCTCTTTCCAATCATGGCGGGTCGCGGTCGACATCGCCGCCACCCCCATGAAACAGACCGCCAGCACAGTGACGAGAATCGTCAGACAGCGACTGATTTTGGTCATGAGATCGGATTTCCGGTGGTCCGGTTCCCTTCAAGATCGATGAGCGACCGTGAGGGTCCGGGTGAAGCCAAGCCTGCGGGAGAGGATTTGTCGGCGGAACGAAGGCCGACTTTCAATGAATACTATACGGTTGTCGAAAAACGGCTGTCAATCAGAAAAGTCAACCTCATCCGCATTATCTTTCCCAACGATCTTTTCTGACGAAGAGCCAGGGGCTGCCGGTACGGGATGCCGACGGACGGGGCTGCTGCTCGTCTGTTATCGGCCAGACACGGGGATCGGGCGCTCTCTTCATTCCGCTTCCCGCGCCGACCGGGGGGACTCCGCAGTTTCAGACGGAATATCCGGTCTGGTGCGCCTGCCCCTCGTCGAGGTGGGGAGAATTCCCGGTTTCGCGACCGGCTCTTTCTACCCAATTGAAGGATCGATCGCTAAGATCGCTCCCACTGTCACAAACCCAATCACCCTGACGCCCCCCGTCCGCTGGCATGGAAGCCGATCGCACGCCGATTCCGGCTTTCTCCGTCGAATGGGGCACGTGAGAAGAGACCAGTCAACGTCCCACCCGCTGCCGGATCGCCGCCAAAGAGGAGAAATTCCCCGTGGAACCGGGCAAACTGTACGAAATGCAACAGCACCGGGGCTATGTGCGCGTCACCATCAGTCCACAATTGAACGCCTTTCAATGGGCCGACGTGGAACGGTGCGGCGCCGAAATCCTGAAGACGATCGAGACCAAAAAGTCTCAGCCGGTGCTCGTCGATTTGTCCTCGTTGGACTACCTGGGAAGTTCGCAAGTGGCGCTCCTGGTGCGGCTCTGGAAGGCGATCAAGGCGGCGCAGGGAAAAATGGTCGTGCTGGTGACGACCCCCGTCGTTCGAGACGTGCTTCAAACGGCTGGATTGGCCGCGCTGTGGGATTTTGCCGAGTCCCCGGCGGGGGCCTATCACCTTTTGGGATTGCAGGCGGATGGTCGTCCGCGCATGTCGCTCGCCTGGCCCATCGTGGGCATGGTGGCGCTGGCGGGAGCGTTGGCCGGATTGTGTGCGTCGCTGCTCAATGCGGAGGGGCTGGACGCCAAACTGTCGCTGACGTTGCAACTGAGTTGCTCGGCGGTGGCGCTGCTGACGGGGCTGTGGACGGTCGTTCGCGGGACCGGACTCCGTCGCGGGCTGGGGGTGGGCATGGTCATTGCCAGCGCGCTCCTGGCGGTCGTTGAGGTGTTTCAGGCGCCGCGGTAGCGCCGTTCGCGCCGGCGCTTGCCGGTCTCGGAAAAACCCGGATTGTCACTCTGGTCGCAAGTGAGGATTCCCAAGCGATGGCTGAACAGACAGGCATGGCGCCGCGGCCCGTCCAGGTGCGCCAACAGGCGTTGCAGCAGGAATTGCGGGAGTTGCTGGACGTTGTGGGGCCGGCATCGATCGTCGAAATGCTGCTGGAACGCTCGTTTCAATTGCGGGCGACCGACATCCATCTCGACCCAGGGGAAGAAGCGCTGCGGGTCCGGCTGCGAGTCGATGGCATGCTGCACGACGTGCTGCAGGTGCCCCCCGACCAGGCGCTGCAAATGGTCTCGCGCGTCAAGCTGATGGCGGGGATGGACATCGCGGAGAAACGCCTGGCCCAGGACGGTCACATCTCCCGCCGCACCCTCCAGCAACAGCGCGATGTGCGGGTCGGCAGCGGCCCGACGATCTATGGTGAACGGCTGGTGTTGCGGCTCATGCCCGACAGCGGCGCGTTCCAGAGCTTTGAGGAATTGGGGCTGGAACAGCACCAGATCGACCTGTTGCGGCGGTATATCAAGCTTCCCTACGGGATGATCCTCTCCGCAGGGCCGGTTGGGTGCGGCAAAAGCACCACCATGTACAGTTGCCTGGAACTGCTCAATCATCCCACCAAAAGCGTCTCCACAATCGAAGACCCGGTCGAACGGCGGATCCCGGGCGTCAATCAAATTCAGATCGAGCCCCGGATCGAGTTTGGTTTCGTCGATGCGCTGCGGGGGGTGCTGCGGCAGGATCCCGACGTGGTGATGGTCGGCGAGATGCGCGATCCGGAAACAGCGCAGATCGGCATCCGCGCGGCCCGGACCGGAGTGCTCGTCCTCAGCACGCTGCACGCCAACGACGCCGCCTCGTCGTTCGACGTGTTGCGGGACTTTGGCATTCCTGCGATGTTCATCGCCGAGAGTTTGCAGGCGATTGTCGCCCAGCGGTTGCTGCGGAAGGTGTGCCAGCATTGCCGGACGACGGTGGTGGCGGACGAAGCGACCCGGCACGTGTTGGGGATCGACGCCAGCGCGCAGGGGGACGTGCTCTTGGCGCGTGGCGCCGGGTGCGATGTGTGCTTTCAAACCGGATACTCCGGTCGGACCGGAGTGTTTGAGATCGTGGGGGTCACCGACGAATTCAGGCACGCGCTGATCGAAGGGGCCTCGCGATCCGAACTGGTGGAAATCGCCCGCGCGCAGGGGATGCAATCCCTGCACGCTTCTGCCTCACGAAAGGTGCTCCAGGGATTGACCTCGCTGGAGGAAATGAACCGCGTACTTCTCACCGAACCGACCGCCTGACTATCCCGTCCCAGGATCATCATGTTTGCTGAATTGCGCCAAACGCGGCTCTATTTTGACATCGATGGGGCCGGACTGGTTTCGTCGGGGGATCGGATGGTGGAACGCCCCGTGTTGCTCCTGCTGCATGGCGGGCCTGGGGGAGACCATGCCGGATTCAAGCCGTCACACGCCGCACTGGCCGACACGGCACAATTGGTGTATCTGGATCACCGCGGATGCGGTCGCAGCGTTCCCGCTGATCCCGAGACACTGACGCTGGATAACAACATCGATGATCTCGACGCGCTGCGGGTCCACCTGGGATTGGAGCGGATATCGGTTTTGGGGTCGTCGTATGGCGGGATGGTGGCGCTGGGATACGCGCTCCAATACCCGCAGCGGCTGGCCAATCTGATCCTGGTCTGTACGGCCCCTGGGCATCAGTTTCTGGGAGAGGCGCAGCGGTTCATTGCCGAACGGGGGACGGCCGACCAGCAGCGCGTGTGCCAATGGCTGTGGGAGGGGAGCTTTACGTCGCTGGACCAATTGCGGGAGTTTTACGAGGTGATGGGGCCGTTGTACTCAACGACGTATCAGCCCGAGAAGTTCGCCACCGGGTGGAACCGGGGCCGCCGCTCATACGAAGCGCTCAACCGCGGTTTCGCCGGATTCCTGCGGACGTTCGATTACACCGACCGGTTGCACGAAATCCAGGCCCCCACGCTGGTGATCGGCGCGGCCCACGACTGGATCTGCGCCCCCCGCTTTTCTCAACTCATCGCCGAACGAATCCCCCGTGCGCATCTGAAGCTCTTCGCCAACAGCGGACATTCCGTCGCCAGCGACGAGAACTCGGCGTATTTGCAGGCGGTGCGCGGTTTTTTGACGTATGCGGCCTGCTGAGAATCCGGGAAATTCCCGACCCGCGCCAATATGGCATTCGAATTCGGCGTAGCGTAGACTGGTGACGAGCGACGAAGGATTGAGCGCCCCACTTCGCCCCCCATCCCATTCTCCGTGCAGCCATTGCAGTATTTTTCCGGGAAATCAGGAGTCCGTTATGCATCAGGTCGCCACGATTGAACGCCTTGTGGATCTGGTTGATCCGGAGGCGAACGTCCTTCTCAATATGACGGCCCAGGAGGCGCGGGATCGGGTCGCCTCGGGAGATCCAGCGCGGGTGCGCGAGATCGATGGGCAGTTTGCCATCGTGGCGAAACAGGGGAAGATCGTGCGGCTGGCCCGGTCGATCGGTCGTCCCCTCCGCTATTTCATCGCCAAGCGGGCCGAAGGCCCCTGCCTGATCGTGGCCGAGCGGATCGATCAGATCGCCGATTTCCTCCGCTCCGAAGGCTTGGATGGCCAATTCCATCCGTCATACACGCGGATGGTTCCGGCCCATTACTTGACGGAAATTGCCCTGGTCGGGTGTCCCGATCCGAATCCGACGTACACCCGGTTTTTCACCCCCGGCCGGAATCGTCTCCCCGCCGATTTGGATGTGATTGGCCAGGCCTACATCGGCGCCCTGGCGGAGGAATGCCGAAAATGGCTCGATCGCCTCCCGCGCCAGGCGCCGCTGGGGGTGATGTTCTCCGGTGGAATCGACAGCGGGGCGTTGTTCCTCGTGTTGTATCACCTGCTCCTGGCGCGCGGCGAATCGCCGGCGCGGCTCAAGGCGTTCACCCTGTCGGTCGACGGCGGGGGGGCCGACGCTGACCAGGCGGAACAGTTCCTGGCGGCGCTCGACTTGGGATTGTTCCTGGAGACGATCGACGTGGCCAGCCACGAACTCGACGTGCGGGACACGATCCGCGTCATCGAAGACTACAAACCGCTCGACGTGCAGTCGGCGGCGATGGGGCTGGCGCTGTGCCGCGGAATCCGCGCCCGGTATCCCGACTGGAAATACCTCGCCGATGGCGACGGGGGGGATGAGAACCTCAAGGACTATCCAATCGAGGACAATCCGGAATTGACGATTCGTAGCGTCCTCAACAATCTGATGCTGTACCACGAAGGATGGGGGGTGGGAGCGATCAAGCACTCGCTCACCTATTCCGGGGGACAGAGCCGGGGGCATGTCCGGACGTTTGCTCCCGGTCGAATCCTCGACTTCGAAGGGTTCAGCCCCTATGCCCTGCCGAATGTGATCGAGGTTGCCGAGGGGATTCCGTTCATCGAACTGACCGAGTGGCAGCATGACCGGTTGTACGCATTGAAGGGGGAAATTGTCCGTCTCGGCGTCCTGGCGGTCACTGGTCTGGCGTTGCCGGTGTTCGAGAAGCGCCGCTTCCAGCACGGGGCGGTCGACCAGCGGCAGTTTGCGGAAAAGTTTCCGCGCGATCCGGAAGTTTATCGGCAGGCGTTTCAGGCGCTGTATGCAAAGTGAGGGCTGGTCGTCCGGCCTGGCTGTCGGACAACCTTTGCCAATCGTGCCGTTGCCCTTGGATAATGGTTTGATCGTGCTGCTGGATTTGGGGGAAACGTACTGTGAGGTTTGCCGCCGTGGGCGGATTGGGTGAATGCTCGCCGCCGGGGACTGCGACAGCGCTTTAACCATCGATTGGGGGGAGTGCTGCGAAAGATTTGCGTCACACAATCACTCGTGGTACCATACTGCTATGACTACCCTTTCTGATAATGTCCTTGATCAACTGCTCGGCCAGGTCAGCGAGTGTTTTACCGTTGAAGGAGCGTCGAAGCTCGCCGAATTGCGAGCTTCGCCTGCGGTTCAGGCTCGTATTGACGAATTGGCTGACAAGTGCAACGCAGGAACGCTTTCGCCGGACGAACGAGCGACTTACGAATCGTACGTGCGGACGATCAAATTCATTTCGGTTTTGCAGTCCAAGGCCCGATCATTTCTGTCGGGTAAGAGTTTCGCGAAATGAATGCAGGGCTCCGGGTTTTCGTGCGAAACCGAGCCAATCGGCGGTGCGAATACTGCCACCTTTCAGAAGAACATGAACCATTCATAGCGTTTCATGTCGAACACATTGTCGCCATACAGCATCATGGAGACGATGATCCGTCGAATCTCTGCTTGGCCTGCGCGAGTTGCAATCTTCATAAAGGCCCGAATCTTTCTGGGAGAATCGCGGCGACCGGCGAGATTGTCCAACTGTTTCACCCGCGCCGAGACATTTGGGAAGAGCACTTTGAGTGGGCTGGACCGTTGTTGATCGGCCTGACGCCTGTTGGGGAGGCGACAATCGCAGTGCTCGGTATCAACCTGCCCGAAAACATTGACCACCGCAAGGAGTTGATCGCAGAAGGAGTCTTCCCGATAAATCATGATACGTGACGACGCATATGCGTCAGATGCGCGAGAGAAAGAATTTCGATTGCGAGATCAACGTCAACCATTGTTTATCTTCCGACGAAGAGTCGTGTGGGAGCGATGATCCCAAAGAAAAACACCAATAGCCGCGATGTGGTTACCGCGCGCGGCCCCAAGAACGTCGTCGATCCGCGCGTTCCCTATGCGTTTCTTGTCGAACCGGAGCGCTCGGCTGCGGGGACGGTTGACGACGTGGCGACGATTTTTCTCACGAACAAAGAGTGCCCGTTTCATTGCCTGTATTGCGACTTGTGGAAGAACACGACCGACGAGCGGCTGCCGGTGGGAGTGATCCCGGCGCAGATCGACTACGCTTTGGAACGCCTCTGTCTGGCGCAGGCTGTGAAGCTCTACAACAGCGGCAATTTCTTTGATGCGCAGGCGATTCCACCCGAGGATTACCCTGCAATCGCCCGGCGCGTGGCGCGGTTTCGGACAGTGATTGTCGAGAATCATCCCAATCTGTGCGGTTCGGCGTGTGTCGAGTTTCGAGACCTGCTTGCCGCGGTGGGGGCGGGTGGCCCGCGCCGGACCGGCCAATCTGCCAGCCGGAGCTTAGAGATGCTCGCCCCCCCCTCCCCGGCCCTCCCCCCGCGGGGGGGGGAGGGAGAGAGTCACGCAATTGCGGCCCAGGGCGTTGACGATCGTGGTTCCAGTTTTTCTTCGGTTGCTGCTCCACTGTCGGCGACGGCTCAGCTCGAAGTGGCTCTCGGACTTGAAACGGTCCATCCGGATATCCTTCCCCGGCTTAACAAGCGGATGACGCTTGACGATTTCCGGCATGCCGCCGAATTTCTGCGTAGTAACGACATCGCTGTGCGCGCCTTTATCCTGCTGAAGCCGCCTTTCATCCGGGATGACGAATGCGTCGATTGGGCCGTCAAGTCCTTGGAGTTCGCGTTCGACTGCGGCGCGCGCGTCTGTTCGGTCATCCCAACTCGCGGAGGAAACGGGATCATGGAGCAACTGCAGGCGGCGGGGCAGTTTGCGCCGCCGCGGCTGGAGTCGCTCGAAGCGGTCCTGGAGGCCGGCCTGCGAATGGGCCGGGGGCGGGTGTTCGTCGACCTGTGGGATGTCGAGCGGTTCTGCGAGTGTTCACTGTGCGGTCCGGCCCGCGCGGCTCGATTGCGGACAATGAACCTGAACCAGACAATCTTGCCAAGGGTTGTTTGCTGCTGCAGTACCAACGTGAGCTGACACAACGAGCATGATCGATCTCACGGCCGACGTCGCCATCATTGGCTCTGGATTTGGCGGCAGCCTGACGGCGCTGCTGCTGCAGCGGGTCGGGCTGTCGTCGATTTTGATTGACCGGGGTCGGCATCCGCGGGTGGTCCTGGGGGAATCCTCAACCCCTGTGGCCGATCTCATTTGGCAATCTTTATCAGAGAAGTATGAGCTGCCGCGCTTGGCGCCGCTGGCGAAATGGGGCTCCTGGCAGCGGACGTACCCGGACATTCCCTGCGGGCTGAAGCGCGGCTTCAGCTATTTTCACCATCGCCCCGGCGAGCCGTTCGTCTCGCGGGACGATCATGCGAACGAACTGCTGTTCGCCGCCAGCAACGACGACGAAACGTCCGACACTCACTGGTATCGTCCGGAATTCGATCGCTTTCTGGTTCAAGAGGCGCAGGCCGCTGGAGTCCCGTTTCTGGATCAAACGGCGATTTCGCAGTGTGCGGGAACCGGCCCCTGGGAGATGGAGGGGGAGCGATTGGGGGAACCGGTTCGATTGCGCGCCGAATTTCTGATCGACGCTTCGGGAGAGGGACAATTTGTCACCCGCCAGTTGCAGATTCCGACGCGCCCGCTCGGGATGCGGACCGATTCCCGGTCGCTGTACGGACATTTCACCGGGGTCGGACTGTGGCAGGACCAGCTCGCAGCCGCAGGCGGAGTGGTTGGCGACCATCCCTTTCCCTGCGACTCCGCCGCGCTGCATCACATCATCGACGGGGGATGGATGTTCGTCCTGCGGTTCAACAATGGCGTGACGAGCGCCGGGTTCCTGCTCGACGCGCGGCAGCATCCGCTGGATGAGACGATTCCCGCCGGAGTGGAATGGCGAGGCCTCTTGAACCGCTATCCGTCGATTGCCGAGCAATTCGCCCGCGCGGAACTCACCGACCTGTGCGGGCCGTTGCGACGGACTCCTCGCCTACAACGCAAGGCCGCGCAGGCCGTCGGATCGCACTGGGCTCTGCTCCCCCAGACCGCCTATGCGCTCGACGCGCTCCACAGCACGGGCAACGCGCACAACCTGACGGGGATCGAGCGGCTGGTGCGGATTCTGGAACAGCGTTTGCCGGTGGACCAGCGGTTGGAGGAACTCCAACGGCACGAACGGATCCTCATGCGCGAGATCGACCACATCGACCAGATCGTCTCGGGCTGCTATGCAGCCTTTCGGCATTTCCCCCTGATGACGGCATTCGCCAATTTCTATTTCGCGGGGACGACCGTCAGCGAAACCAACCGCCGCCGCGGCAAACACCGCCCCGACCACGCCTTCCTCCTGGCGCACGACGAAGCCTTCTGCGCCACCCTGCGGCAAGCCCGAGCGCGACTTGACGAACTGCTGTCGCGTCCCTCATTGTCGGCCGGGGAAATCCAGGAGTACGATCAACAAATCGGCCAGTGGCTGGCCCCTTGGAACATCGCCGGCCTGTGCGATCCAGCACGGCGGAACATGTATCCGTTCATTGAATTGGATGTTCCTGATCACGCCAGGCCATGTTGAGCGATGACGATTGCTCACGCGGAGACGCGGAGAGCGCCGAGAAATATCCTGCGGCGGTCGGTCAGAAGATTCCGTGTCCCTTCCGTGTTCTTCCGGTGCTCCCCAGATTTTGCCACGGAGAAACACGGAAGCACACGGAAAGAAATGAACCACGAAAAACACGAACTACACGAAACGAGAACGATGGGCAGAGGCTCATTCATAGGAACGCGGCCCGAGTTTCTCTGAACCGCAATCCAGCGGGATTTTGATAAGCCGAGAAGATTTTCAAGTCGCGAGAGAGTTGGACCGAACCAGAGAACCACGGATGACACCGATGGCACGGATGATTCGGGGATCGAGTCACAGGTGATGATCCGTGCCCATCCGTGTTATCAGTGGTCAATTCCTTTTTGGTTGCGACCCCAGGTCGCGCAGTGGTCTCCGTCCTCTCTCGTTTCATTTTTCTCAGTGATCGCTTCGAACAATCGCTGTTGGGAGGGCGCCCCGGTTCGTTTTCTTTTGGGACGGTCGCAGCCACATCGCCGGACCTGATCTGACGATCGAGTCACGCAGGCTGCCGTTTGCTGTGCAACCGCTTCGCGGTAACGACGTGGGTTGACCGTGTTCCTGGGGTGCGCTGCCGCGACCCCAGGCTATCGTGTGAAACTGCTTCGCAGTAATTCACCAATCACCACTATTTACTATCCACTATCCACTATCCACTATCCACTATGCCCCGCCCCCCGCCCCCCGTTTGCGTTCTCGCACACTCCACGTGATAATCCCGTCGGGCTTTCGACGAAGCACGGAGGAGTGGCGTTCGGAGGGGCCGTTTCGCACGACCTGCAAAGAGAGGGGGGGACGCAAGGTGCTCCATCAGTTGCTCGGGTTGCTGATTGTCGGGGGGGCGCTGCTCGCGCCGAACGATGAGTTCATGGAACTCTCGGGGGTCGTCGTTGACGAGCGGGATGTTCCGGTCAAAAACGTGGTGGTCTCCGGCGTCGATGTCCGGGGGACTCAAGGCGAGTCAACGACAGGGGAGGGGGGCGAGTTTCGGCTGAAGCTGCCGCAACTTGCCAATCGTTCGGTCCGACTTCGCGCGCGGACCGACGACGGGCGTCTGGGATACTTGCCGCAGGTTCTGGCGGTCCGCACGGACTCATTGTGGATCGTGGTCAAACCGGGACGCGATGTCATCGTGAACGTGGTGGATTCACAGGGGGGCAAAGCCGCCGGTGCGGTGGCGGTCGTTACCGATGGGATGTTTCCATTGGCGTCAGGGAAAACGGACGAGGCGGGGCAAGCGATCTTGCCGGTTCCCGCAGACGCACCAGTTGTTACAGTGCATGCCTGGAAGGCGAACGTGGGCTTCGAACATGTCCGCTACAATATTCCAGGCATCCCGTCGTACGAATCCGACGGAGTGGCTTTCGATCCGTCCCAACCGGTCCGACTTGCGCTGGCGCCAGTGCGGACGATTCGGGTCCGCGTCCTGGACGATCGAGACCAGCCCATTCCCAACGCGACTGTGCAACTTCCCTATTTTCGGCGTTCCGAACGGGGGGGATATTTTTCCGGCCACATGGACCAGGCATTCTCCCCAATCACCAACGAGGCGGGAGTGGCGGAATTTCGCCTCATCCCGACAAAGCTTGCCTCAACGATCAGTTTTCAAGCGCAGGCTGACGGCTATAGTTCCGCCAGGACTCCGCTCGTGCCACCGGATTCTGGACTCATGGATCTGTCAGTGACGATGGGTCCTCTGGTTCCGATCCGCGGAGTGGTTCGCTTTGAGGATGGCCAGGCCGCTCCGAGCGCGCGGGTGATGGCCGTCGGCGATGGACCCGTATTTGGACGCTTTCAGACAACCGTCGTGTCCGATGCCGAAGGGAGATTTGAGCTGTCTGCCAATCCCGACACCTACTGCCACTTCGTCGCGTATTTGGACAAACAAGCGTCCGAGTTAGCCACGCGGATAGTCCGTCTGCGAAAGCCGGCCGAGCCATTGGAACTGGTCCTGAAGCCCGCGGCGCGTGTCCACGGTCGAGTGACAATCGGCAAACAGCGGCGACCGCTGGTGGGACAAGACATCAGTGTTTATCTCCCTAACGACAGCAACTACTACAAACTCCCCAAAGACCAACAGTTCCCAGACCCCAACCAGCGGCGAGAGGCGATCGTGCCCAAAATCGTCCTGAATGTTCATACCGATGCCGAGGGTCGCTTCGAGTTATTTGTCGGGCCGGGAACCTATTATGCCTTTGGTCCTCAGGGAGTTCCTCCTCCCAAATTCGAGGTTTTCAAGGAGGAAGAAGTGGATTTGAGCATGCACGTCGATCGACCGGCAACTGGGCCGGTATTGATCCGCGTTGTCTGGCAGGCCGATTCTTCGAGAACAGTGCCGAACGCGTTCCTTGACGGGCAATCGAAAGGACTTCAGTTTGGGCAACTGCGCGCCCGAACGAATCCGGACGGGACTTTCTCGGGGTCAAGAAGTTTGGAGGACATGCTGGTCCGGGCGCATTCTGACGATCGAATGATTGATGGAATCTCGGAGCTTCTGGCGGATGACGGGGAATCGACCATCGCGGTCGGTCCCACGGGGGCCGCCCGGGGACGTCTCGTGGATCACGACGGCCGACCAATGGTTCACCAGAAGATCGACTGCAAGGTGCAGATCCAGATAGGAGATCAGACATTCACCACAGCGTTCGGCGCATCCGTTCGTACGAATTCGCTCGGAGAATTCGCAGTAGGCGGGTTGACCCGTGGATTCAAATTCGACCTCTGGCGCACCATCTCTCAAGATGCAGAGGGCCGTCTGAAGAGTTGGGAGCCTGTTGGCTCAGTCACCCCCGCCGGTCCCGGCGTTGTAAACCTGGGAGACCTCGTTGCTCAGAAGCCGCGCGAGCCCGTGACGTTGGAGGATCGCATTGGTTGGATGATGCCGGCCCACTCACCGGCGGCGTCCCGTTTCGCGTCGCTGCGGGAAGAGGTCGGCTCCAGCGGACAGAGCGTCCTGTTGTTTGCCGCGCCCAGGGACTGCGCGCACAGTCGGCGATTTTTCGAAATGCAGTTTGAACCGGAAGAAGGGTCGCAACTGCTCCTCAAGGGGATGGCGGGCTTCGCGCTCTTGGGGGTTGATACAACTTTGGGGAAGCCGGAGCAATTCGCCCTCCCGCTGTTCAAGCAGTTGTCACTCGCGCTCCCTGGCGAGGAGGCGCTGTTCGCCATCCTGGATGCTGAAGGAACCGTTCTGGCGCAGGCGACCGGAAATGATCTGGTGGAGGATGGAGAACTGAGCGGGGTCAAACTGTTCCGGTTTCTGAAGCCCCACATTGCAGTGGTCCCCGATGCCGACCAACTCCTGCGCGAAGCGCTGAAACAAGCGCAGCAGGAAGAGAAGCGCGTGCTGATCCAGGTCGCGGATCCCCTGAGTGCCGCCGACACGCTCCTTTCCAGGGCGTTCCAGCGCAACCACGCCTTGCTTGGCCGGGAGTTTGTCTACCTCCGTCTGGAGACTCGCTTCACGGGGATCGAAGAACTGTTGAAGCGCTGGCGACAGGGGGATGGGAAAACCCCGTGGCTGTTAGCGCTCGACGCGAAGGGAACCGTCGTGGGCGCGTCCCCAACCGCCGCCGGAGAGACTGACTATCCGTTGAACGCGAACGAACTGTCCCACTTCGCGACGCTGGTCAAAGGAGCCGCAAAACGGCTGGCAGCGGAAGAAATTGAATCGCTGCTGGAAGGAATCCGAATTTCATCGGTGGAGGGCAGGGGAGAGTGACCGATCGGACAGCGGCAGAGAGTCGCTCTGCGTCACGTTTCAGTTGGAGTTATTGACCGCTCACTGGCGACTAGGATCGAGCCAGTCCTCAATGACCAACCCCGGTACGCGAGAGAACTCATCGGTATCTGAGGTCACAAGTCGATGTCAGTGGAGGCGACAAATGGCTGCAATTTTCAAGTCGTTTGGACCGATCGTACGGCCACTGGACTCAAGATGATGGCGGATGTCGGCATAGTGTCGCGCCGCTTGGTCGTCGAATGGAAACGATATGTAACGGTCGAATAAATCGTCGAGGCGACGTAGCCGCTCTTCGCGGCTGGCATTTTTATTCGCGCCATGCCATAGTTCCGTCTTGACGATCGAACAAAGAGCCACGTCGCGTTCCTCATGCTGTTCGAGACGCTCTGCAATCTTCCACCCATGCGGTTTCAGAAACGCGATCCAAGTGTTCGTATCCAAGAGCCACGCCATCACCATGCCTCCCTTAATTCTGATTCCCCCTGTGGTGGGCGTTCGAATGGTTCATCGCCAAAACTGCCGGCGAGTCGGCGTATCAGATCGCGGTAGGACTCCTGCTGATCCGTTGGAGCAGCGCTTCTGCCGACAATCGGACTGACCTCAACCCGAGTCCCTTCCGGCCAGTCCACGGCTTCTGTCAGTTCCAGCTTTCCATTGCGAAAAGTGGCAGTTACAGATTTCATCGTGTTGATCAGTCTCCCTTTTCCTTCTTCTCGCGAATCAATTTGACCAGTACCTCGTCGAGTTGCTGGAGCCCTTCGTCGGGATTGATCTTGTAGAAGCCGGTTTGGTAATGGGCGATGTTTCCATCGGCGCCAATCACAACCCACAGCGGCAGTTTGGCGTCGAACCGGCGGGGGTCGCCGAATTTCGACAACAGCTTGCCGTCATCCAGGGCGACGCCGTAGCTGAGATTCATGAATTGCTTCAATTGCTGTATCGATTTGATCGCCGCGCCGGACGTTTGGGGATCGCCCAACCGTCCATCGACGGCGACACCATACACCTGCACCCCCAGTTTGCGGCGTTTGCCATAGAGAAAATCGAGGTAACCCACCTGCCCATACGGTTCGACCAGGGGATCGCTCTGATATTCCCAGAAGTGCAGCACAGTGATCTTCCCCTGCGACTGGTTGGCAGCCACCTGGGTTCTGTCGATCAGTGTGAGGGAGTACGAGGGGGCCGGCTTCCCCACCAGCTTCTCCGCCAGTCGTGCCACTTCATCCGACCGTTCGAGCTGACTTTTGACATCTTTGCTGATGGCGGAAACCAGCGCGCTGAACGGGGTGTCCGCGGAACTCTTTTGCAACTGCGGCAGCGCCTCACCGGCGATTTTCAATTGGGCCGCACTCAGCTCCGGTCGAAATTCGTTGTCGGCACGCTGCAAATCGGTTCGCAGTTTGAGCAGCGCCGCGAGGGGCTGCGTGTCGCTGGCGAATTGCTTGTCATCCAGCGGCTTCACCGCTTCGAGCTGCATCGTGAGCGCGTGCTCGTCCCCTTGGCCGACGAAGACCTTTTCTTCGAGAGCCACCAGCAGGGGTACGGCCTGATCGACCCAAACGGTCCGCTTGCGACCGAAATTGTTGGCCACCTGGACCTGCCAGCAGTCCCGCTCCTGAGACTTCGCCTTTTGGACCGTCTCCCAGTTTTCGCGCCCCTCGGTCCATTTGGCGCCGGGCTTAAGCCGCGCGTGGTACTCTGCGACCGGTAACTGCAGTGGAATCACCAGCGGATTCCCCTCGTATTCAAAGAGCAACCGCAGAGCGCCCCCGGACTGTGGTTGCAGGGCCTCATTGAGCGCAATCGAACCAAACCGCTCGGGCCAGGCCCAGCCGCCACCGCCGCGCTCGTTGAGGACATAGTCGAGGCGTCGGCCCCCGTCGGCTTCGCGGCTCACCGCGCAATACAAATTGAAGCGTTTGACGGCGTTGGCATTGGTGTCGGCCCCCTGTCCCGCTTTGTGCAAGGCGCCGGTGTACCTCAATTCGAGGGCCGGCGAATCGCTCCAGGGAGTCGCCAGCATGGACAGAAGCGCAACAGTCAGGAGTGAGGGAGTCATGAAGGGAACTCTGGGGCAGGGGGGGGCAGGCGGCAAAAACGCCGAAAGTTGGGAGGGAGCATGATAGCAGAAGCGGCATTCGCTCGAAAGAACCGACCCTTTGGTTCCTAGGGCAATCGGGAAAAAAGGGGACTCGCAGCCAGTGGCTGAGAGACGCGCTTTCTGGTTGCAGACGAACCCGTCTGGCGGAGACGCGCGTCCGCGGAACATTCTCGAACGGACAGAGCCGTTGACACCGTTTCCACAGCCACCTAACCTAGGATTGCATCGTTCCTTCGCATCATTCCCCGAAAGTCCGGGGTTGCTTCTCGCCGGAGACTCCTCGTCCGGAGTGTATGGTATGGCTATCAAGATTCTGCACCGCCGGAGTTGGCTGACGGCATTGACGGTTGGCGTTCTGTCGTTCGCCTGGATCGGACTGCGGCCCAAAGACTCCGCTGCGCTGCAAGATGAAGAGCAGGGGGGGGGAGGCGCCCGTAAGGGAGAGCAGGAGGTCGTCATCAAGCGGGAGGCGCTCCAATTGACGGACCCGCGGCGGTATCGCGCCTCGATGCACTTGCAGGCGGCGCGGAGCGTGGCGCTCATCGCGCCGGTCGATGGATTCGTCCGGACAGTTTCTGCCAAGCCCCAACAGAAAGTGAATCCTCAAAACGAAGTGATCCGTTTGGACGACCAACGGGCGAATCTGGTGCTGAAGCGGGCCAAAGCGCAGCTTCAAGCGGCGCAACTGGAGAAAAAGATCGGGCAGGGGAGGGGAGATGCCGACCAGATGGCGCTGCTGGACGCCCGCCTCGAAGCGGCGCAGGCCGAGTCGGACCTGGCGCAGCTCGAAGTGGACCAACTCGTCGTCCGCGCCCCGTTTGCCGGAGAAATCGAGCGGGTCCACGTGGTGGAAGGGCAATTCGTTCGCGCCGGCGAGCCGTTGGCGGTGCTGAGCGATCCGACGAAATTGACGGTGGAGGTGCCCGTCGAGCGGGAAGCGGCGATTCCGGGAAACCTGCTGGAGATCAAAGTGGAGGAATCAGCCGTCAAGGGGAAGATCGACGCAGTGATTCCGCTGGGAACCCCGTTCGAGCCGCTGCGCGATCTGACGGTTTCGCCCGCGTCGGCACTCGTCAGCATCGACAACGCTCAGGGGCGACTGGCGCCGGGGCAGACTGTGTACTCTGATTTGATTCCACTGGCGCCCGTGGCGCTCGTCCCGTCGGTGGCGATCAGCAATCTCTCGGATGGCAATCGCAAGGTGCAGGTCTTGAGAGAGAACGTCGTTCGCGATCTCTCGGTGCGGATCATGAGCAAAGTCGGAACCGAGAGCGTGTTCGTCTCGGGGCGGTTCATTGAAGGGGATGAGGTGATTGTCAGCGCCAACCGGCCGCTGGCGGACGGCACACCCTTGCGAGCGCTCTTGGCCGGATCGTCATCTGCCGGGAAGGGGAGCGCTCCGGCGCGATCCAGCCCCGGTTCCGGCGGAACCGGAAGCAAGAAGTCCAACCCCAGTTTCTAGCGCACCACCCGCGCGTTTTGGAGCCTATCCCCGTGTCGACCACCGACAACTCGACCATCGGCCAGTACAAACTGGTGAACTGCATCGCCAGCGGTCAGCACAGCCAGGTCTGGGAGGCCGTGGATGGCGAAACGACGCGGCGCGTGGCTCTCAAATTGTTACTCCCCGAGGCGCTCAAAGATTCGGAACAACTGGGCGCGCTGAAGCACGAATTCAAAGTCGGCTCGTCGTTCGAGCATCCCAACATCATCAAGTATTACACCATCACCGCCAGCCGCAAGCAGGCCTATTTTGCGATGGAGTTGTTCCCCTCTCCGAATTTGAAGACCTGGGCATACAACGATCTGCGCGGGGTCCATATTCGCTTCAAGCGGCTAGTGGAACTGGTGGCGATGGGGCTGGAGCACATTCACGAACAGGGGTGGCTGCACCGCGACATCAAGCCCGACAATCTGCTGATGAATAAATCGGCGGAGGTTCGCATCGTCGATTTTTCGCTGGCGTCGCGCGCCGCCTCCATGATCTCCAAGGTCTTCAGCCGCAAACAGGCAACGGTGAAGGGAACGCGCACCTACATGGCCCCCGAGCAAATTCTCGGCAGGCCTCTCACGCGGCAGACCGACATCTACAATTTTGGGGTCACGCTGTTTGAACTATTGACGGGGCAGGCCCCCTTTGCCGGGTCGACTCCCAAGAATCTGCTGCTGATGCACATCAACCAGATTCCTCCCAATCCCTCGCAGATCAACGAAAACGTCACTCCGGAGATGGACCGGATCGTCCAGCGGATGCTCTCCAAGAAACCGGAGCAGCGACAAAAGAAGATGTCGGAGTTCCTCGTGGAATTCCGCAACGTGGCGGTCTTCAAGGAAGAAGTGACCGAAGCGCCAGTTCTCAGCGAACGGGAACAGGCTGACGAGGCGCTCAAAAAAGTGCTCGGGGGGGCCCTCGACAGTCGCGCCGACGCCATGCGAACCAAGTTCGGCGGCCCGACCCCCGAAGCGCCGCTCAAAAAACCCAAACCCAA
>JBJXGA010000251.1:0-15764 GCA_046152955.1 Planctomycetales bacterium
GGGACAAAATCATCTCCGCGCAGTTGCCGCAATTCGCGCAACTGCGCCTTCCCTACGATCTGTATACCGACCGCGATGTGGCGCAGCGCGTGATCTACGTGGAGGCGTCCCGCGGCTGTCCGTATGAATGCGAATTCTGTCTGTCGGCGCTCGACATTCCGGTGCGGCAGGCGGCGCTCGACGAATTCCTTTCCGCGATGCAGCGGCTGCTGGACCGCGGAGTCCGGCAGTTCAAGTTCGTCGATCGGACGTTCAACCTGAATCTCAAAGTCAGCCGGGCGATCCTGGAGTTCTTCCTCGAACGTTACGCACCCGGACTCTTCCTGCATTTCGAAATGATCCCCGACCGCCTGCCGGAACCGCTTCGGGATCTGATTGGGCAGTTTCCGCCGGCGGCCCTGCAATTCGAAGTCGGAATCCAGACGTTCAACGAAGAGGTGGCGTCTCTCATCAGTCGCCTGCAAAACAATCAACTCGTCGAACACAACCTCCGCTGGTTGCGGGAGGAAACCGGCGTCCATGTGCATGCCGACCTGATCGTCGGATTGCCCGGCGAGACGCTGGAGAGTTTTGCCCGCGGGTTCGATCGACTGGTCGCGCTGCGGCCGCAGGAAATCCAGGTGGGAATTTTGAAGCGACTGCGGGGAACCCCCATCATTCGTCACGACGAACCCTGCCAGATGGCCTACAGTCCCTATGCTCCCTACGAAATCCTCCGGACCAGTCGCATCGACTACCCCACCATGCAGCGGCTGAAACGCTTCGCCCGATATTGGGATCTGGTGGCCAACAGCGGCAACTTCGTGCAATCGACCCCGCTGATCTGGGAGTCCGATGCTCCGTGCGACGGTTTTCTTCGCTTCAGCGACTGGCTGTTCCAGGCGTCGGGACAAACCAATGGCATTGCGCTCAAGCGGCTGGCGGAGTTGCTGTTCAATTACCTGACCGACGTTGCCGGAAGAGACCCACTCTCGACCGCCGCCGCGATTTGGAATGACTACCAGCGGGGCGGACGGAGCGATCGTCCGGAATTCCTGCGCCCGTACCTGGGGCAAGTCGCGACCGTCGCCGAACCGCTGGCCCATCCCCCACGCGGGCGATTGGCCCGACAGTTGCGGCATAATGCGGGGAGTGAATGACGCGGGAGCTCGCTCGAAATCAATACGGCTTATTCGGCGTCTGGCAGTTCCAGCACAGTTCGAAATCAGCGTCAACATCCTGACCGCATGTGGGGCAGGTCCAGGTTGCCGCGGGAGTGTCCTGGTCCGAATGGGGCGCACTATGAACGCGTTCGTACTCATCAATCAACTCTCGCGCCCGGTCTTCATCGGCTCGGAAGACCCAGACCCGCGGCATCGTGTCTTCCCCCAATGGCGGCAAGTTGGCCAGCAGCCCCCCCACGGACCGCGCCCGAATTCCAGCCTCTTCCAGGAGGTCACATAAGAACTGGGCCTCGGCCACGTTGCCTGCTGAATACACTTCGACGATATCATCATCTGAGGTTGCCATGGGAACTCTCCGTTGCAGTCAAATCATGGTCGAAGAACTGATCGTTTTCAAAGCGCAAATCCAGCGCCAGCCACAAGGCGCGGGCATATCGAAAAAAGAGGATGCCAAACGCCACGCAAAACGCCGCCAGCGCCGCCAGGAGCGGTTTGGGAGAAACCTGCATTCCAAATCTCAGGCTGATCCAGCCCACTGTCGTCAATAAGGCCGCGATCCCATAGTTGATGTAGATTGAACCGAGAAAATAGCCCGGCTCCCGCTCAAAGTGCAGGTGGCAGTGCGGGCAGTCCGCATGCATACGAAACAGGCCGAAAAACATCTTTCCAGAACCACACCGCGGACAGCGCAAACGGAGCGCGCGTCCGATCAGGCTGCTGGTTGCGGGTCGAGGCACGTTTCGCTCCTGGGTCAATCACATTCAAATTCATCCAAATGTTCACCAGCCGCATTGTATCGGATCGCGCTCGCTTCGGCTGGCCCAGACCGCAATTTCCGTGAACTTTTCTGCCAATACACCCGCCAGATATTCCATTGCCGGCCGCTCAGTGGCGTAATGCCCCGCCAGGATCAGTGCGATTCCCAGCGACTGAGCTTCCAGGCAGGTATGAAACCGCGCCTCCCCCGTCAAAAAAACGTCGCATCCCCCGGCTGCGGCGGCGTCCAGCAATTCTCCTCCGGAGCCACAGCAGATGCCCACGCGTGAGACTTCGCGCGCGGGATCTCCCACGTATTGCAATCCGGGGGCCGGCAATCGGTCCCGAATTTTAGACAGCAATTCCGATAACGCCATTCGCCGGTTTCCAGGTTCGGTTGCCGCGATGGGTAACGTCCCCACGCGCCCGGCGCCTCGCGCTGAGGGGCCGGACTGCAGCGGATAGACGTCGTAGGCGGGTTCTTCATAAGGGTGGACCTTTCGGAGGTGATCCAGAACTGCAGCGACTTTGTCCGCGGGACAAACGACCTCCAGTCTCGCCTCGGTGACCTGCTCCAGGCGCCCCGATGCTCCCACCGTCGGCTGGCTGGAGGAGGAACCCCAGAAACTCCCCGTTCCGTCCAGAACAAAACTGCATTTCGAATACTCGCCGATCACTCCCGCCCCCTGCGACCACATCGCTTCCTGTACGGCGGCAAGAGCGTCGCGCGGGACGAAGCAAACCACCTTGCACTGGGGGGGCGCAAACGTCGGACGGAGCGGCGCCACGTCGGTCAAATCCAGCAGGCGGGCGAGTTGCTGGTTGATTCCATTTGCCGCATTGTCGTAGCCGGTGTGCGGCGAGTACACCGCGATCCCGGCCCGCGCCAAGTCCCACAGCATTTTCCCCTGCGGATCATCCGCCGTCAGCCGTTTGACGGGGCGAAACAGGACAGGATGATGCGTCACCACCAATTCTACCCGCTCCGCAATCGCTTCCTGTGCCACCCCCTCGGTGAGGGTCAGACAGGTGAGCACCCGCGAAACCGAGCCTCCCCGATCCCCGAGCAGCAACCCCACGTTGTCCCACTCCTCCGCCAAATCAGCCGCGGCGAACGTCTTGAGAAACGAGATCAGATCGGCGATGGAGGGCATGGAGGGGGCTAGGGGGTAGGGATTAGGCGCTAGGGGTTAGGCGCTAGGGGGGGAGTCTTGAGTCTTGAGTCTTGAGATTTCAGATGTTCTCTTTTCGCGGCGGTGACGGCGACCGGCAACTCGCTGCGCTCGCGGTGTTGAGCGCGGCTGCATGATAGGTTCTGGCTGACCGCTTTCAAACTGTCAGTGACGAACCGACGGAAATCAATCACCCTCTGCCACCCACCACCCACCACCCACCATCCACCATCCACCATCCACCATCCACCATCACCTATCCCCTATCCCCTATCCCCTATCCCCTATCCCCGCCGTCGCACGCCGACTATGATGCACTGGCGCTCCCTCCGGGCGCACGTCGTTTCACCGTGAGTCGGCAGCGGCCGGTTCTATTGCGCTCCTTATGCACCATCTCCGCCTTTCACTGGCCACTCGCTGTTTCCAGCAACCACTGCGACAAGCGATTCAAACCGCCGCCGCCTGCGGCGCCAAGGGGTTGCAATTCGACGTTCGTGACGAACTCCGCGCCGTCGATTTGACCGACACCGGCCGCCGTCAGTTTCTGCATCACCTTGACGAAATCGGATTGCGGATGGCCTCCCTCCTGCTTCCGACTCGGCGCGGCTATACCGACGAGGAACATCTCGACGCGCGCGTTTCGGCCACCCGACAGGCGATGCAATTCGCCCGCCAGCTTCGGTCGAATGTGCTGATCGCCCGGCTCGGCAAGATCCCCGCCGACAAGGAGTCCAAGCCCTACCGGATGCTGTTCGATGTCGTCAGCGATTTGGCCCGGCATGGCAATCAGGTGGGGACGACGCTGGCGGTCACTCCGACCCATGACTCCCCCGAGGCCCTGGCCGATTTTCTGGGGCTGATCAAGACCGGACCGGTCGGGATCGATTTCGACCCGGCGGCCTTCGTCATGGCCGGGCACCCGCCGCAGGCCGCCTTGCGACAACTCCATCCGCTGATCGTCCATTTCACCGCCAGGGACGCGATTCGCGACATCGACGGCGGGGGAGTCGAAGTTCCCCTGGGTCGGGGAGAAGTGGATTGGCTGGAGTTGCTCCCGCTGCTCGACGAAATCGCCTATCCCGGCTGGGTCACTGCCGTTCGGACTCAGGGAGAGGATCTGGGGGGAGACGCGGCACGGGCGATCGAATTCCTTCGCAACGTGGGGATGGGCTAGCGATGGGAGCGCCTCCGATTTTGACGGTGGCCCAAGTCACCCGGCAGATCAAGGACGCGGTCGAGGGAAATTTCCCGCTCGTTTATGTCCTGGGGGAAATCTCGAACTGCACGCGGGCCGGGTCGGGACATGTCTACCTGACGCTCAAAGACGACACGGCGCAGTTGCGCGCCGTCATCTGGAAAGGGACTGCCAGCCGGCTCCGGTTCGATCTGCACGACGGCCTGGAAGTGATTGCCGTCGGGCCGGTGGAAGTTTACGAAGCCCGGGGAACCTATCAGCTCGTCGTGCAGCAATTGGCGCCGCAGGGGATCGGCGCTTTGGAGTTGGCGTTCCGACAGATGTGCGAAAAGCTCGAAGCGCAGGGGTTGTTCGCGCAGGAGCGGAAGCGCCCGTTGCCCCGTTTTCCCAGACGGATCGCCCTGGTCACCAGCCCGACCGGCGCGGCAGTCCGCGACATGTTGCAGGTGATCACTCGTCGCTGGCCGGCAGCGAAGGTGGTCGTCGTGCCGGTCGCCGTTCAAGGTGAGGGGGCCGCCGCACAAATCGCTCGCGCCTTGCAGACGGTGCATCGGCTTCCCGAGGTCGATGTGGTGATCGCCGGTCGCGGCGGGGGGAGTCTGGAAGACCTGTGGGCCTTCAATGAAGAAGTGGTGGCGCGGGCGATTTTCGACTGCCGAATTCCGGTCGTCAGCGCCGTTGGACACGAGATCGACGTCACGATCGCCGACCTGGTGGCCGACCGCCGGGCGCTGACCCCCAGCGAAGCGGGAGAACTGGTCGTACCGCACCGCGACGAAGTCCTGGCTGACCTGCGGCGGTTGCAACAGCGCCTGGCACAGGGGCTCCGCGCGCAGGCGGTCGCCGCTCGAGGTCGGCTGGACTCCCTGGCCACACGGCGCGTTTTCACCCGCCCGCTGGAGCGGCTGCACGACCACGCACGACGGTTGGACGAGTGGGATCTGCGGCTGCGACGGGCCATCGGCCACCGGCTCGAAACGGCGCGGCAACAACTGGGGTCTGCGTCCGCGACACTCTTGGCCCTGAGCCCGCTGCAGGTTCTGGAACGGGGCTACTCCGTGACCCGTCGGAGCGATTCCGGATCGGTCGTGCAATCGGCCCAGCAGGTCCAGCCCGGCGACCTGATCGAAACCCGACTGCGAGCCGGACGAATCGTCAGCCGCGTGGAGAACTCTCCGAGCTAGCCAAGACCAATCGCCCGTCAGCACAGTCCGACACAGGCATGCGTGAAACCGCGGCCTGCGTCGTGTACGATGACATGGCAGATTTCCCGTGACTGGTCGCTCAGTCGGTCCATGGACTTTTTGCCCTCGGAGCCTATTCCGACCGAGTCCTGTCCATTTTTGAGAATTCCGAGATGACGAATCCACCGTTGCGGTCATTTCGTGCCGAGAACTTTGAGGCCATCCGCGACAGCGGTCGGATCGAGTTCGGCTGGCTGACGGCCTTCATCGGTAACAATGGCGCTGGCAAGAGCAGCCTCGTTGAAGCGCTGGAGACCTTTCGTGACGTGGTGCAGGACGGAGTGGACCGGGGGTTTCAGCGGTGGCGCGGATTTGAGCACGCGCTCAACCAGGCGCCCAAGCGGACCTTGTCGAAGTCGCTCGCCGAGCGTTCCCGATTCACACATCCGATGCAGTTCTCTTCGCACTGGCGGTGGAAGGGAAAGGACTTGCGTTGCCAGCAATCCATCACCCAAGGGGAACAGGACACGTTGTTTATCCAGTCGGAACAAGTCGTTCGGCGTCAATTGGGTTTGACCGAGCGATGGATACGCAATTCACACGGTGACGTGTATGTCAACGGCGAGTGGCAGGAGGGCAATGGGAAGAAGGTCGCCAATCCGCCGAAGCTCGCGGACGGTTCGTCGATGTTGAACCAATTCGCCTGGGAGTCGTTCGCAGACTGGCAGTTTTTGATGCTGAATCCGGAGCGGATGGGGCAGCCCACACCGCAGAAGCGAGCCATGAACGTGGTGACGCTCGCCCGCGATGGGGCGAACATTGCCGAGTATCTGAATGAAATTCGGAAGCTCGATCGGAGCGCGTTTGAGGGCATTGTCGACTCGCTGCGAATCGTCCTGCCATATGCCGCCAATCTGACGCCGAGTTTTACGTCAGAGTTGGAACGCGCCTTCTATCTCAAGCTGGAGGAGGAGGACTTTGGAATTCCCGGCTGGTTGCTGTCGACCGGTACGCTCCGCATTGTCGCCCTGCTGGCCGCACTTCGCCATCCGAAGCCGTCGCCACTGATGGTCGTCGAGGAGATCGAAAACGGACTCGATCCTCGCACGCTGCACCTGCTTGTCGAGGAGATTCGAGCGGCCATTACGGCCGGGACGACGCAAGTCATCCTGACGACTCATTCCCCCTACCTTCTGGATCTGCTTGACTTATCGCAGATCGTTGTTGTCGAGCGCGAAGCAGGAGAGCCGGTCTTTCGGCGCCCCGACGCCGAACAACTGGCCGACTGGTCGAAGTCATTCTCCCCCGGCCGCCTGTACACGATGGGCCGCCTGACACCTGGTGACCACCCATGAGAGTCGGGCTGCTTGTGGAATGTGGCCGCAACGGCCTGGAGGTGATCGTTTGTCGGCGGATGCTGGAATGTGTCTTATCGACTCCGGCTCACCCGGTACGCGTTTCCAAACAGCGCGCGCCGGACCGGCAGCCCAATCCCAAGGGACGCATGACCACACTCTTCCGCAAATTGGCCGGTAAGAGCTATGTTGACGTGCAGTTCGCAAAACGGATTGCCGAATGCCTGACCGCTTTGAGTCGATTGCGCAAGTGCAGGACGTTCAAGCGATTCGAAGCACAAATCACTGCGGAAAAATAGACGGCTCCCCGCCAGACGACTCCGTCAACCCCGTTCGTCATCCGCCAAAATGCTCCTCGTCCATGCCTCTGCTGGTCCCAGTCCGATTCATGGGTTGGGGCTGTTTGCCAGAGAATTCATCGCGGCGCAGACGCCGATCTGGGAGCTGACGCCAGGGTTTGACCTGGAAATGACCAGGGAATTCCTGGATTCCCTCTCCCCCTGGACCGGGGAGCAGATTCGGCGGTTTCTGTACATCGAGATCGAGACCGGGAAGTACATCCTGTGCAGCGACGATGCGAAGTACATGAATCATGCCGACCAGCCGAACACCTGCACCGTGGGGCGGACCACAATCGCTCTTTGCGAAATTCTCCCAGGCGAGGAACTGACCTGCGACTACCGCGAATTCGATGCTAGTTATGGTCGTGTTCGATGACAGCCATCCTCCCTCGCAGGATGAACGTCGGTCCGATCAATGATCAGTCCCGCGGGCCGTAACGGTTCATTCCGTCGTTCACGCTTCCGTCGCCAGTTCCCCCAGCAATTCCCGCGTGGCGACCAGTTCACGAGTCAGGCCGTCGATGAGCCTGGTGGGGGAGCCATCGTTGACCGCGTCGGGGAGCACTTCCCAGGTGTAGGTTTCGACTTCCAGGTGCGGCGGATCATTCAGCCGCTGCACTCCCCGCAGCGCTTTCCGCAGTTCGTCGCGGGTCGTCCTAAGCGGTCCGAGCTGCTCGGCATCGACCGGAACGTGAAAATGGACTCGCCACATGGGAGCGTGGCGGAATTCGGGGGGGGGATCCAGCGCCAGAGCTTCGGTCAGATCGACATGTCGCAGCACCCCGCCAGCGCGGGCCGGCGCCAACGTCTGGTGCAGGTAGCGTTCTTCGGCGTACCGTGCCAGCGCCTGCCTGCCGGCGGAGTTCTCCGCCGGATCGTCAAGCTGCAAAGCGCAGGTGATGTGGACCTTGTTGATCCGCACCCCCGCTCTGACCAGTGCGGCGATTGAGCCCTCCACATCTTCGAATTCGACCGCCTGATGGCACACGTCATAGCACAATCCCAGGTGCCGTAGCACGACTTCCAACCGGTTCTGCTCCGCGGCATACCGCCACAAATCCTGAAAAAAGCGGATCGCCTCGTCGGTGGTCTCCAACAGGCAACACGGTTCCGGTTCAATTGCTAGGCGAATCGTGCGGCCGGATTCCTCGTGGAGACGCTCGAGGTCCGCGGCCAGCCGCACCAGGTTGTGCATGTAGCGTTCCCAGTGCTCGGGGGGATGCGCAAACCCCTTGAATGACAAGGGGGCGGTGGAAATGCTTCCGTCGGCCCCCTCTGGAAGGAGTTCCGCCAGAATCCGGGCGCAGTCGGCGGTGTAGTCCAATCGGCGGGGGTCGGACCAGTCGGGCAGATAGACATTGTCTTTCACGCGGCGGCTGTGGAAGTCGCCATACGGAAAGGCGTTCAGCGTGTGGCAGGTCAAACCGCGCCGCCGCAGACTCTCCCGAAACGCCGACAGTGCCCCGGGACGATCGAGCAATTCGCGAACGACCGGAGCGGCCAGCCACAAGCCGGCCGCCAACGGAGCCCCCCAGTTGGCCTGAACCGGGACGGTGTACTGGTCGAGCCCCTGTTCCACCTCGGCGAGCGTTCGGCCGGGATGGACGTTGGTGCAATAACTGAGCGGTAAACGTGAAAACGCCATGTCAATCGGGAGAGGCAGGACTTTTTTCGGAGGGAGCGCAGGAGCACACTCCCCATAACCCAATGCTATCGTTAGACTACAGGTGATGCTATAGCCCCCCCCTGGAGACAGGAACTTTACCGCGCCCACGGGGTTTATTCCTGATATTCCAGGCGCGATGTCTGAACTCGCCCCACCGACGTGAAACAAAACGGAACCGATCAGAATCCGGTCTTACGCGATCCCGACGTGCGGCTGATGCTCCGCGCCAAGGGGGGGGACGACACGGCCTTCGAACAACTGTTCAAAGCGTATCAGGATCGGCTGGTCGGGTTGCTGACGCACCTGTTGCAGAGCAAAGAGGCGGCGGAAGACTGCGCGCAGGAAGTCTTCTGGCGGGTGTACCGGTCGCGGCACGGCTACGAGCCGACCGCCAAGTTTTCCACCTGGCTGTTTCGGATCGCTCACAACCTGGCGAGCAATCATCGCCGTGACGCCGGCCGTCGGCATGAAACCCCGCTGGCGGTCAACGATTCCGGACCGCTGGGACTTCGGCCGGGAGAACGGTCGCTGGCGGACAAATCCGGATTGATGCCGGCCCGCCAGGCCGATCGCTCGGAAATGTGCGCCGTCGTGCAGAGGGCGCTGTCGACACTCAATGAAAATCAGCGAATGGCGGTGTTGCTACACAAGTTCGAGGAAATGAGTTATGCCGATATCGCCGCGACGCTCGACATGACCCCCGTCGCCGTCAAGTCGCTGTTGTCGCGGGCGCGGGACAATCTGCGCGAAAAACTGGAGCCGTACGTGAAGCAGGGAGTTTTGGGAACGATCGAACCTGAATGAGCAGTTGAGATGGCCAAAATCACTCGTTTAAGCGCCGAGCAGCGCGAAAACCTGACTGCTTACCTGGATGGCGAGCTGGACGAACCCGGCACGCAGCAGGTGGAGCAGATTCTCGCGGAGAGCGTCGTCGCGCGTCACGAAGTCGACATGCTGTCGCGGACCTGGGATCTGTTGGGGGTCTTGCCGGGGGTCAAAGCCTCGGAGGAGTTCACCCGCAAAACCCTCTCGTCGATCCGCGCCGCGGAGATTCCGCAACAGCGGTTCGATTCGCGGCACGCCGCGCGGCAGATGCGCCGGGCCCTTGTCCTGGCGCTGTGGGGGATCGTGCTGGTGGCCAGCGGCTTTCTGGGATACCGGGCGACGACCCATTGGCTCCCCAACGAGTCCGAGCAGCTCCTGGACGAATTCGACGTGATTGCCAACCTGCAGGACTATTCCGAAGTGGGAGACATTGAATTCCTGCGGATTCTCAAAGCCAAACGGACGCTCGCGGAGCACAACGATGCTTCCAGGAATTGAAGTACACACCCGGCGGATGAAGCGATTCGTCGGCCTCCTGGCGGCGGCAGCCGTCATCCTGGGGCAGACGACGCTGCATGCGCAGTCCTCTTCCGCCCAGGCGCGCGAGCAGCGCCGCCGCCGGATCGCCGACATGACCGAGAGCGAACGGGCGCAGCTCCAACGCAATTTCAAAGCCTTTCGCGAACTTCCGATCGCCGAGCAGGAACGGCTGCGGAGGCTCGACCGGGAGCTCAAAGAGGACGCGCGGCAAAACGGTGATCTGAAACTCGTCATGGATGGGTACGTGGAATGGTTGGGATCCCTCGACAGTCCCGGTCAGAGGGAAGATTTGCGACGGGAGACGAATCCTGATCGCCGTGAAAAGATGGTTCGCACGTTGATCAAGGAGCAGCAGGAGCGGCTCGATGTGCTGGCGGCGCAGCGCGGCAACCCGGCCCTCCGGGGACTGGGACCGGCCGATCTGGATGCCGCACTCACGGTGCTCGTCGAGCACCTGCGTGACGAGGGGCTGCGGACCGATCGCCAGTTGCAGGAATTGGAAACCAAGGAGTCCGGTTTGGCGCGGCACGTCGCCGCGTTTGAACTGGCCTTTTATCGACAATCGAGCGATGGGCGGCCCCAGACCCCGCTGCGACTGAGCACGCCGGAACTTGCGGACGCGGTGGCAGCCAAGATCTCCGGCGCCGACGCCCGAAAGTGGATCAGCGCCGCCAACAATCCGCAGGATCGGGGCCGGCGGCTGTTCATGCTGATTTACGGCGGAATCCTGGCTGAGTTCGAAAAACAAAAACCAGACGAGGAGGCGTTGGAGCGGTTCTTTGTGGAACTCTCTTCGTCGCAGCAGGACGAAATCTTGCGGCTCCCCCTGGATGCTCAGCACCGTGAACTATTCCGGCTGTATACCGAAGCGCAGCCCGACCGCCCCAAGATTCCCCGGTTCGACAAGATGTTCGGCCCATTCGGAGGGGAACGCTTCGGACCGCGCCGCGGCGAAGGACAGGGACGCCAACTGGAAGGGGCCGGGCAGCGTGGGGGTGACGGCGGACCGGCGGCGGCAGAGCCCGACGCCCGCCAGCGCCGTGGTCGAAAGGGGAATCGGGCCGGCGAACAGAAACCGGAAGCGTAGCCTCTCTCACGGCACCACATTCATCGTGTAATGCCCGACCGACGGCCAGAGGGGGATCTTCGGATCCGGCCCGATGCGGCCGCAGGTAATTTCGTAGATGTGTCCGGCGTGTTGCCGGTCGGTGTGCAGGACGACGCTGCGCCGGTCGGGAGCGACTTCGACCGAGCGGATCGCCAGATTGTGCCGTCCGCTGTCGGGTGTTGCATACCCCCCTTGCCAGACACGCGTATAGCCCGCGATGTTGTACCGCACCGGCAGGGAGGCTGCGACCGGATCCACCGGCGCCGTAAACGACACCACGAACTCGTCGGCGAAGGCCTGGATTTCGCGGATTCCCAAGGGAGCCTGACTGTTGGGCCTCAGCCGCACCAGGTCTCCGACGTTCGGACCTCCCAGCCAGCCGCTATCGAGAAAGCTGCCAATGTAGATATCGCCGTTCGGCGCCACGCCGCCACACAGCGTCCCCAGCAACTGTCCCGATTTCTCGTTTCCTGGCGGATGACTGAAAGGATACACCGCTCCCTGGAATGTCTCCCCCACCCGTTGCAGACTGAAGCGGACCAGAAATCGACTGTCGTACTCGCAGCCAATTCCGTGCCCCGCAAAGGGCGACGCCATCGTCGTCGGAATTTCGCGTCCCCCCCCGCGACCTCCGTCCTGTTCGCGAGCAGCTCGCTGTGGCCCAGACGCTGAGGGGAGAAAGAAAATCCCGTTGACGCTTCGCGTCCAGGGATGCGGCACGCGAATCGCCGGTCCGCGCGGCGGGGTATCGTGCGGCTCTTCGTGCAGGCTGGGAACGCCGTAGTGTGCTCCGGCGATGAGATGATTGATTTCATTGAACGGATTCTGGACCCCCTGGTTGTCGGACACGAAGACTTGATCGTCGGGAGTGATCGCCAGACCGGTGGGATACCGAAACGCATGTCCGACCGCCTCAACCTGGCCACTGGGGGACACCCGCAACACTTTTCCCCGCCACCGGGCCTTCTCCGCCGGGCGCCCCGATTTGGCGTAATCGCTCCCGGTGCCAATGAACAGGTTTCCGTGCGAATCGCGGACGATGCCGGTCGTCCAATCGTGATAGTCGTCGGTGAACCCCCACCCGTCCGCCAGCACTTCGCGCCGGTCGGCGCGGCCGTCGCCGTCGGTGTCGCGCAGCCGCAGCAGTTCCGGTTTGTGAGCTACGATCAACGAGTCGCCGTCGGCAATCAGTCCATAGGGAGCGGCCAAGCCTTCCTCAAACAGTATGAGGGTCTCCACAATCCCGTCCCCATCCGTGTCCCTGGCCAGATACACCTGCCCCTTGAGCGAACAGAACGCCAGCGTTCCATCGCTGGTCCAGGTGAGGGCGGTCGGCATGATCGACCACGGCAATGGAAGGCGAACGCCGTCGTATCCGGGGACCGCAGTGACCGGTTCTGCCGTCGAGACGGGACGCTTGGAAGAGTTCGCCGGGCGCTGAGGCGAGGTGCGGTTGTTCGCGATCGCAGTGTAAGCCACGTCTCCCTCCGCAGTCCCCTCGGCCGGCCCCTTGGACAACGGCCGCTCGACACGGTTCCCCTGGTCGTTGAACGTTTGAACAATCGCGTCGAATCCCGCGGGAAGTCCGCTGATCGCCAGATGCCGTTGCAAACCCATCTGCCGCGGATTGGGCCCTGGGTCTTGAACCGACCAGGTTTCAGCCACCAAAATCTCGGTCCCCCCCAATTCCAGATCAAACGCGAGCTGGTAGCGCAAGCGGACTCCCAGTTGTTCCCCCTGATAATCGAGCAGCCGTCCAAACCGTCCGCCGTCTCGCCGGGCGCGCAGAAGGGGGGCGTCTGGCGGGACTTGCGGTCGCAGCGCGACATCGGGAGAGTCGCCGGCCGCCAACGGCAGCATCGCCCCTGCCGGTTCCCAGAACCAGCTCTTTCCCGAAGCCCGCTGCCGGGCGAAATCCCCGGTCCAGGAACCGTGCCACGCCATCGCATCCAGATCAAACAGTGCGTGGAAGCCATTGTGAAATCCCACCGCCAGGCTCCGTGGCACGAATCGCGGGGAGGTCATGTCGCCCACGTTGAACACGTCCCGAATGATTTTGGCCGGCGCGCCGGGGGTGACGACCAGTTCCTGTTCGATCAGCGACGTGTCGAGCGCGGGGGGGCCCTGTGGATCGTTGAGCGCGCTCCACAGCGCGGCCATCTGCGCGGCATGCCGTCCATCCAGCAGATCGGGAAGCGGTTTGTCGAACGAGGGCATCTCCATATTGGGGATGACCCGGAGCGGCGCGCGGACCCACCGCTGAAAAAACGGCTCCCGCATCCGCTGCGACAAGCCAAACAGGTCCGAGCCGCGCGACGCCAGGGCCACATTCCGCGGTTCAAAACTCCCCACCTTGTGACACGCCACGCAACTGAAGCCGCGCGTCCCGGCCAGGACTCGCCCCGCTTGCCGCTGCTGGTCTGGGTTCGACACCTCGACCGGCTGGTTGTCCATCATCCAGGAGTTCCGCGGCGCATCCGGAGGAATTCGATCCTGGTCGATCAGCGACTGCACGAGCAAAGCGCGATCGCCCGGGGTGTGGGAAAAGCGAGGCATTCGAACCCGCAACCACGGCAGCCTGATCTTCGGCTGTTCCCCTGCCACCCCCTTCGTCAGGAACTCATCGTGCAGTTTGTCTCCCACGGCAGACAGGTCTGGCGGCTGCAGCGCTTCGGTCTGTCCCGTCAAATCCGGATCGGTGGCGGCGGCGCGCTTGGCAACCCGCGCCATCTCTCCCTGCCCGTTCCGATCGTGACACTGGAGGCAATTGTTCTGCATTAGAAGTCGCTGGGCGGCCTGTGGTCCACCTTCTTGCGACAGAGTTCCGCTACGGCTCTCCACAAACGCCCGCAGTGCCTGGCGC
This sequence comes from Planctomycetales bacterium, assembly GCA_046152955.1. GTDB lineage: Bacteria > Planctomycetota > Planctomycetia > Planctomycetales > Planctomycetaceae > SIAF01. The sequence continues at coordinate 14,169 of JBJXGA010000251.1, forward strand.
TCGGCCGGGGTGAATTCGAAACCGGGGCGATTTCGCTTCCGGTCGGGCGGCGCCTCCGAACAACTCTTCGACCAGTCGGCACGTGCCTGGTCCAAACCGGAAACGCCGGTGACGATTGTTTCTGCCGCGAGCCCATGGCACACGCCACACCGCGCCCGTTCCACCAGCGTCCGACCCCGCGCGATCAGTCCCTGGTCGGGCAATCCCTTTTGCTTCTCTGGTTGGGCCGACGGTTCGAGTCCTGCCAGATAAATGGCCAGATCGCGACGCTCGTCGTCGGAGAGCTTGAACACCGGCATCCGATGGTCAGGATTCAATGAAGCGGGATCCTTGAGCCATCCGTCGAGCCAAGGGGCGCTGCGCTTCCGGCCGACCTGTGTCAGATCGCCCCCTCCCAGTCCCCGATCGTGCCCCAGTTCACCATGCGGATGACACGCCAGGCAGCCGATTGATCGAAACAGCACCTCTCCCCGACGGTGGCGCTCCTTTCGATCGGCGACAGTCGGCGCCTGCTCCTGCACTGGCCGCGCCTGCGATGCGAGAAATGCCGCCGCCGCCTCGGCCTCTTCGGCCGTGAATCCGAAGTTTGGCATCCGGGGATGCGGCGCCATCCGTGTCGGATCGCGTAGCCATTCCGACAGCCACGCCGGTGAAATGCCGCTGGCGGCATGAACCAGGTCCGCCAGCGGCGGCGAGAGCGCCTCGTTCATCCGCCGATGGCAGCGATTGCAACGGTGCGCCGCGAACAGCTCGCCCCCCCGCTCGATCCATGCCAGGTTCGGACGCACCGGGGTATGAAAGAGGATGTGCGGCGGGACCGGTTCGATCGGAAACGACTCTCCGGCCCAGAACAGCCGCAATACGGCTCCCTCCCCCGTCCGGGCGTACTCCACTTCAAGCGCGTGTTCCCCCCCCTCGATCGTCAGTTCCTCCCCGGCGATCCAACCGGGGTTTTCCGCGACGCCGCGGGCCACCTCTTGGCCGTCGAGCCGGACGGAGGCGCGCCCCTGGAGGTACAGATGAAAGGCATGCTTTCCCTCGGAACTGATCAGGATCCGCCCGATCCAGCGTGCGGAAAAAGGCCCTGCCGGGAGCCGCTGGTCGGGAACAGAATCGTCCCAGGTCCACGCCAGCGCCCGATCGATCCGCTCGATTTGCCGATCTCCGGCGACATATCGGGCAACCAGTCCCGGCGACAACTCTTCGTCATCGACTTCCTCCCGTTCGTCGGTCCGTTCCTCCGCCGATAAGGGAATGGCGGTACAGCCCCAGACGCCCCAGGCGGAAATCCAGACAGTGAACCATCGGCAGAGAACAGTCATGGGGAACAACCGGCGCTGGCAGTAAAGGAGGGACGTTGGTTCCGCGACGGCGATTATAGGCGAGCGTCCACAACGGGAAACAGCCTGGGGAGTTCACCATCGTCCCGAGATTCGTTCCTTCCTGCACTGCGCGCAGGGAACGAGATAATGGCGGCGATGGCCGCTGACTGGCAAGCCAGGGTCTCCTGCGGCAGGCGGTGGCGCCATTGCCCCTGCCGACCTTTGCCGTTACACATGGGACCGGAGTCCCCAGCGTCTGGGGTCATCGTCCGTG
>JBJXGA010000169.1:0-7629 GCA_046152955.1 Planctomycetales bacterium
TATTTGAATGGGCGGATGTCCGCCATCTCTCAGACGAACCTGTCGATTTTCGACATGGGGGTCGTCATGGGGGCTTCCATCACCGAGATGGCCCGCACTTTCCACCATCAGCCCTTCCGGCTTCGCGAACACGTTGACCGCCTGTTTCGATCGGTCAAACATGCGGGATTCGAACTGGACCTGACGCGCGAGGCGATGACCGACCTGGCACAGGAGTTGATCAGCCACAATGAACGGCTCATTCCGCCGGGGCACGATCTGGGGGTGTCGATGTTCATCACCGCCGGAACCAGCCTGATCTACATGGGCTACGGCGGAATGACGACCCATAAAAAGCCCACGATCTGCGTCCACACGTTTCCGCTCCCGTTCGAGCTGTGGGCCGAGAAATATGCCGCCGGTCAGCACGTGGTCACCCCCAGCATCCGGCATCTCCCTCCCGAATGCCTCGATCCCAAGATCAAGTCCCGCAGCCGGATGCACTGGTATCTGGCCGACGAACAGGCGCGGCTCGTTGATCCCAAGGCGATTGCCCTGCTTCTGGACCGGCAGGACAACGTGACGGAAACCAGCACGGCCAATTTTTTCATTGTCCAGGGGGGAAAGATCATCACTCCCACGGGGCGCAATACGTTGCAGGGGATCAGCCAGCAAGTGGTGTCCGAACTGGCCGATCGTCTCAATCTGAGTTTTGAGCAGCGCGACTTTCAGACCTACGACGTGATCAATGCCGACGAAGCGTTCACCTCGTCGACGCCATATTGCCTCTTGCCGGTGGTCAAGGTCAACGGCCGCCCGATCGGCACGGGCCGTCCCGGTCCGGTGTATCAGGAATTGCTCCACACGTGGGGCGAAATGGTCAGTCTGGACATCGTCGGCCAGATGCAAACGGGCGCTCAGGAGCGCCGCATCGAGTTCGAGTCCCAACCCTGAATTCCGAAGCGGGCGACTCCCGAAAGGGCCGGGACCGCCGCCGCCATCGCGCCCTCCGGAGGGACGCCGGAGCGGAAACCTTTGCCGCCGGAACGCCCCCTGAGATCGAAATTTCATGCTTCGCTCCGTTCGAGATCATGTTGAGTTTTTGCGGCAGTACCGCCACCGGTTTCAAACGACCGGAGCGATCGCTCCCAGCAGCCGCTTTCTGGCGCGGGCCATGACCCGTCCGTTCGAGCGGCATTCCGGACCGGCGCGGATCCTGGAGATTGGGCCGGGAACCGGCGCCGTGACGCAGCGGATTGTGCGGCTGCTCAAGCCGCACGACCAGTTGGATCTGGTCGAACTGAACGAAAAGTTCGTCGACGTGTTGCGGCACAAGTTCGCGTCGAATCCGGCCTATCAGCGGGTCGCCGATCGGGCGCGGCTGCATCAATGCCCGATCCAGGAGTTTGAGGCCCAGGCCCCCTATGACTACATCATTTCGGGATTGCCGCTGAATAACTTTCCTCCCGACCTGGTCCGCGAAATCTTCCAGGTCTATTTCCGACTGTTGGCCCCTGGCGGGGTGTTGTCGTATTTCGAATACATGTACATGCGGCCTTTGCGGCGGATGGTGTCCAATGCGGCCGGCCGCCGGCGCCTTCAGGAGTTGGAGGGAGTGCTCCAGGAACAATTGCAAAAGCACCGCATCCGACGGGACTGGGTGTTCGTCAACGCCCCCCCCGCGTGGGTGCAGCACTTGCAGGCCCCTCGGACTTGACCGGGCGGGGGAGCGCCGACGACGATACCAGCCGTTCGGTACGGCGACGGCCCCTTTCCGATCCGCCCAGGGGCGGTCCCGGGGGCGAAGGTGCTTCGCACCGAAAAGAACTTCGTGCCGCAAAACTTCGATCATCCCGCTGATTAGCAGCGCTGGAGCATTGCCATGTCACCACTCCCTTCCGCTTCGGAACCCTCCGCAACCGCTCCGGCCCCGTCGTGCTGCCGGCGTCGCGTAAAGCTCCTGGGAGGAGTGCTCGGATTGTTGGGAGTCCTTCTGTTATTCGCGCCCCAACTTGTCGGCTGGTCTCCTCTGCGTCACGAATTGCCGCGATACCGGATGGCGGGATTTTCCGGGGCAATCAGAGTCGGCAAACTGTCGCTCGCCTGGTGGCGCCCGGTGGTGATCGAAGAGGTTGAGTTCGACGCGCCGGATGGCAAGCCGTTTTTGACTGTCGGGCGCATCACCGAGCCGCGACCCCTGGCCATGCTCGTACTGCATCCCGGTGAGCCGTCGCAGGTGGTTATCGAGCGTCCGGTCGTGACGCTCCGGCTTCGCGCCGACGGCAGCAACGTCGAGGACGCGCTGCTCCCCGTGTTGGCGCAAAGAAAACGCCGGCCTCCCAAGGAACGTTCGGCCCAGGTCATCGACGGCCAGTTCCAGGTGATCGATGAAGAGACCGGTCGCACAGTCCGGTGGACCGACCTGGCGATTCAGGTCGATCAATCGTCGGACGGCCAGACGCCGAACACACTGGCGCTCTCCACTCGGCTGGAAGGAGCCCCCCAGGCCGATCCGCTCAAACTTGATCTGACTTGGACGGGAGGGGATGCCTCCGGCGCCAAGCCGCCCCAGTCGCAGGAGGTCACGCTCACCACGGGGAATTTGCCGCTGGATTGCCTGGCGCCGCTGCTGGGGAGGATTGCCCCCGACATGGAGTTGTCGGGAACGACGACCGGCCGCTGCACGCTGCACATGGCGAATCCCTCGGCGGAACGGGAGGCGTTCACCCTCCGCGTCGAGGCCGACATGCGGGCGCAGCAGGTGCGCGCCACCAGCCCCAGTCGATTGGGATCCGACGTATTGGCTTTGAACGAACTGGCAGTGGCCGCCAACTTCTCGTGCGCCGACGCCGTCTGCGATGTCGAACGGCTGACCGTCACGTCCGATGTCGGTCAGATTTCCGCGGCGGGAAAGTTCCCGCTCCCCTCTCTGAATGGAGAGGGGCTGGCCGCGCCCCCTTTGCGCCTGGGGGATGAGAGTTTCGAGGCGACCGGAGAACTCGATCTGGTGCGGCTGACGCAACTTCTTCCCGCAACGCTACGATTGCGAGACAAATTCGAATTGACGCAAGGGAAGGTGCAGCTTGAGGCGTCTAGCCGCGCGGGGGAGACTCCTCCCCGGTGGAAGGGGCGGCTGGAAACAACGGTTCTCGCGGGAGAGGTTGAGGGGGAGAAATTCTCCTGGAACGAGCCGCTGGCGATCACGCTGGATGCGTACCGCGAAGAGGATCGATGGGAGATCGAACGGCTCACCTGCCAGTCGGAATTCGTCGAGTTGGCCGGCTCCGGCAACACGCATGGATTGAAACTGACTGGCGGGGCCGATCTGGACCAGGTTGCGGCGCGGCTGGGGCAGTTCATCGACCTGCGCGATCGACAATTGCAGGGGAAGGTGCGCGTCACTGCCGATTGGAAGTTGCCCGCCCAGGGAGAATGGGAACTGGCCACCCAGGTGGAAGTGGACAACTTCCTGTTGCGACAGCAGGTGACGACGTATGTGAAACGACGCCGGGGAGAAGTCGAAGAAGTGGAAGCGGCCCCTCCTCCCGAAGCGGCGCCGCGACCGGCTCCCGGAACGCGGGTTGATCCCCGAACACGCCGGGCGATGGCCAAGGCAGAGCGGCAATCGCGACGCCAGGCGCGCCAGCAGGAACGCGAAGTCCGCCGCAAGGAGGCGGAAATCGTGCTTGTTCCGGTTCAGGAATGGAAGACGCTCTGGAGTGACGAGCGGTTGACGCTGGAGACCTTGGCGCGGCTCGATCGCCAGACTGATCGAGTCGACCTGTCGCGTCTGGAAGTTCAAACCAGTGGATTGCACTTGGCCGCCTTGGGGACATTGGAACAGGTCTCGAAGCGGGCCGTGATCGATTTGCATGGCGAGGTCGATTATGACGTCGAGCCTTTGCTTGACCGGATGCGCGACACCATTGGGGAGCAGATCCGCATTTCCGGCCAGGAACACCGCCGGTTTTCGCTGGTCGGTCCATTGCGGGGCGCTCCCGCGGTGCCGGGAGCTGAGGCCCGCGCCCCCCTCGTTCCCCTGGAGTTGCGGGGAGAGGCTGGCGCCGGCTGGCACCAGGGGAACCTGTACGGCCTGGAGGTCGGTCCGGCGAATTTCGATTGGCGCCTCGACCAGGGGGTGCTCGCGATGGCGCCTGCGGAGATTCCTCTCAGCGGCGGGCGGCTGCGGCTGGCGCCACGGGTGCAACTGTCGCAACGGCCGGCCACTTTGATCCTCCCCGCGGGAAATGTCATCGACGATGTGCAGCTCTCTCAGGAACTGTGCCAGAGCTGGCTCCGATTCGTCGCCCCGATCCTGTCGGAAGCGACGCGCGTCGAGGGGCGGTTCTCGCTCGATCTGGAAGAGTCCGCGCTGCCGCTTCCCGACCCCGCCTCCGGACAATTCGGCGGCCGGCTGCACATCCCCGCCGCACAGGTGCTTCCCGGTCCATTGTTCGACGATGTCGGTCAGATCATCGCCACCGTGGAGTCTGCCGTCTTGCTGGGAGGGACGCTGACCAACCTGACCGGATTGGACAAGCCGCTGGTGCTGCTGGAGGACCAGCGCGTCGAATTCACCCTGCGGGACCGCCGCTGGCATCATACGCCGCTGGAATTCCGCGTTCGCAACGTCGTGGTCCGAACCAGCGGCTCGGTGGGTGTTGATGAGTCGCTCGAACTGGTCGCCGAAATCGTGTTTCCTTCCGAGTGGGCTCGGCGCGTCGGATTTCTTTCACGACTGGAGGGAGAGCCGCTGCAGATTCCGATCGGCGGGACGCTCCGCCAGCCGCAGGTCGATGCCAGCGGCATCCGGCAATCGTTCGAACAACTGGGGACTGACGCGCTCGATGGCTTGCTGCAAGGGGGATTGCGGCGGCTGTTTGAATGAGCGACGACGGGAGTGGGCGGAGGGTCAATGGACCCTCTGCCCGGGGACCGCTCCGGCGTCGGGGGCCAGGACAAAGATGTCTTTCCCTCCCGGCCCGGCGGCCAGGACCATTCCTTCGCTGGTCCCGAATTTCATCTTCCGCGGCGCCAGATTGGCGCAACAAATCACCAGTCTGCCCACGAGGTCGGCCGGCTGGTAGACCCCCTTGATTCCCGCAAACACATTGCGGCGCTCGTCCCCTCCCAGGCTGAGGGTCAGCCGCAGCAGTTTGTTCGATTCGCGGACCTCCTCCGCTGCCAGCACGCGCGCCACGCGCATGTCGATCTTCACAAAGTCGTCGATGGTGCAGACGGCCGCAAGTGGCTCGGCGGCCAGCGCTTCGCCCGAATCGTTCCAACTGGCAGTTTGACCCGTCGATTCGCCCGCACTCTCCGTCTCCTCGAGGCTGGCCGCCACCATGGCCTGCACGTGCGCCGTTTCCACCCGTTTGAGCATGTGCTGGAATCGGCGGACCCGTCCCCCGCGGGGAAGCGGCGTCGAGGCATCCTCCCACCGCCAGTCTTCGACCGGGGGGAGTTCCAGAAGTTCGACGGTCTGTCCCGCCAGGCGGGGGAGGACTGGCGACAGGTACACCGCGATCTGCCGAAAGAAATTGAGCGCCATCGTGCAGACGTCCTGCCGAATTCCCGGTGAAATCCCCTTGTCCCAGGGGGGATGCGCATCGAGAAAGCGATTGGCCTTGTCGGCGATCTGCATCACGATCCGGATGGCGGCGGAATAATCGCCAGTTTCGTACAGGGCGGCGATCTCTTCGCCCGCGGCGCTGTTTTCGTGGAATAACGCTGCCGCTTCGGTGTACGCCGGGATGATCCCTACCAGGGCATTGGAATTCGCCGGATCGGCGTCGTTGGGGGCCATCTCGAAGATCGGTCGCGGGGAGAGCCCCTCCTCCAGCAGAAAGCGCGCCGTGCGGCTGGCCAGATTGATCACCTTGCCGACCAGATCGGCGTTGACCTTCAGCACGAACTCGTCGAGGTTCAAGTCCAGGTCGTCCAGCTTCGAGCTCAACTTCGAGGCATAGTAATAGCGCAGATACGACGGATCGAGATGTTCCAGATAAGTTGCCGCGCGGATGAACGTTCCCTTCGACTTGGACATCTTCTCGCCGCCGACCGTCAGAAAACCGTGGATGTGGACGCGAGTCGGCAAACGGAACCGGGCGGCTTGCAGCATCGCCGGCCAGAAGAGCGTATGAAAGTACGTGATGTCCTTGCCGATGAAGTGGTGAATTTCCCCTTCTCCCTCGTGGGCATCGTCCCCGCGCGGCCACCAGTCAGAGAACTTCTCCCCTTGTTTCTCGCACCACTCCTCCAGTGACGCCATGTAGCCGATCGGTGCATCGAACCAGACGTACCAGTAGTTGCCTGGGCTGTCGGGAATTTCAAATCCAAAATACGGAGCCGGTCGCGAGACGTCCCAATCGTGCAGCGGTTCGGCGAGAAAGTGCCCTTTGAGGTAGTTGGCCACTTCGGCCTGCAGATGCTCGCCCGACTGGGTCCAGTTCTCAAGAAACCGGTGCAGGCTTTCGATGTTGACGAACAGGTGTTTGGCGCTCCGCAGTTCGGGAGTGGCGCCGCTGAGAGTGCTCACCGGGTCTTTCAGATCGCTGGGGCTATAGGTCGCCCCGCATTTGTCGCAACTGTCGCCGTACTGGTCCGGCGCCTGGCATTTCGGGCAGGTTCCTTTCACGAACCGGTCGGCGAGAAAGGTTCCCGCCTCGGCATCGTACAGTTGCGTGACGTCCCGCTCGTGGATCAGTCCGGCCTGGCGCAAAGCGCCCCAGATCGTGCCGCACAGCGCGCGGTTTTCGGGACTGTTCGTGCTCCCGTAGTTGTCGAACACGACGTCGAAACCGGCAAAATCCCCCAGATGCGAATCGCGCATTTCGGCGATCACCGCCTCTTCGATGCGCCCCTCCTGGCGGGCGCGGATCATGATTGCCGTCCCGTGCGTGTCGTCCGCACACAGAAAGATGCACCGATGGCCGCGGAGCTTCTGAAACCGCACCCAAATGTCGGTCTGGATGTACTCGACCAGATGACCGATGTGGATATGGCCGTTGGCGTAGGGGAGGGCGGCGGTGACGAGGATTCGACGGGGGGACATGCGGACCTGCTGAAACGGGGGATTCCGGTGAAAACGCGTGGTGGGTCAGTAGGATGGCCGGGGATTGTCTGCGATAAAGCAAGCATTCTATCGTACCGACCAGCACAACAGGAGTCTGTCGGTGGGGTAGGCATCCTGCCTGCCATCCCGCTGTCGAGCAGCCACTCTGCCTGCCATCCTGCCGTGGGGCAGCCGTCCTGCATGCCGTCCTCTTTACAAACCCTTTCCTCCAAACCACTTCCAACATCAATCCAGACAACAAATCCAGGTGCCAGGTTCACCCGGATGGAGACAGACGAGGGGAGAATAAGGGGGGGGCGAGCCGCCGATTTCGTGCTCCCTGCACCAGGCCCGGCGGCAAAAATCGGAATCGGGTGGGTTGACATCCCATGGGGAGTCGATAAGATAACCTTCCACTGCGGCGAAAACATCGGCCAACCGATGCCGCGACACTGGCGGGGCAACCTGTCAGGGGAGCGGAGGAAAGTGGCGGGTGATTTTCGTCGTTTGTTCTTTGGCAATTTGGTTGGAGAGCCCTGAGTAGTCGGCGGCACGTGATGTGACGCTGACTCAAAAACGCAATTTCTGGTTTCAGA